>JBGPOY010000003.1:0-148818 GCA_041488275.1 Candidatus Nanoarchaeia archaeon | reverse complement strand
GTTGGGTGTTGCCTGTTGCACGACGTAGTTGTACGTGAATGTTCTGTTGGTGTTGCCTGCTGCGTCGGTCGCGTTCTGGCTCCACGTGTAGTTTCCTGCGGCGAGCGGTCCGAACGTGTAGTTGTAGGTCGAACCGACTCCCACAAGCGTCGTGCTGGTGTTGCTTCCCGTGAAGTTCGTCGTAATCGAGACCGCGGCAATCGCAGTCACGTTGTCGTTCCACGTGACGTTGAATTGGTAGCTTCCGGTCGTGCTGTAGATGACGGGGCTTGCGGGGAAGCTGATGTTGTTCGCGAACGCGGGCGGAATCTGGTCGATGACGAAGCTTCTCGTCGCAGACGTATTGACGTTGCCGTAGAAGTCGCTGCACGTCACGTTCCAGTAGCGCGTTCCGTTCGAGGTGAATACGACGTTCACCGACGTGTTCGTGTTGTTTGTCGTGCTGACGCTGACGTTGGTTTCTGTCCCGTTCACTCTGACGGTGCAGTTCATCACGGTGCTGAACTGGTCAATGGCCGTCCAGTTCAGCGTCACCAGTGTGCTGCTGGTGTTGAAGTTGTCCGCCGGATTGACGAGGATAACTCCCGGCGGCGTGACGTCGGTGACGTTCACGAAGTAGGTGACGAACGCCGCAGTGAAGTTCTGGCTTGCGTTGAGCGTTGCCGTGATGTTGTACAGACCGGGAGACAGGAATGTGGTGTTGACGCTCAGCGGCGTGCTTCCGGACGCAATCAGGGTGCCGTTCTTGAACAAGTCGAGGTTTCCGCTGCCGTTCTGGATCTGCGTCGTCAGGTTCAGGCTCTGACCCGCAACTGTTGTAACGTTGTTCGCCGTGCCGTTGATGGTCAGGTTGATGACTGCCGCGGCGTTCGTGACGGTGAAGTTGAAGGTGGCGCTTGCGCTCGTGAAGTTCTGCGTCGCGTTGCTCAGGCAGGTGTAGTTGTACGTGCCGACCGCAAGCGTCTGGATGTCAGAGGAACTGACGAGCGTTCCGTTGCGGAACAGCGAGACGTTCACTTGCGTGGTGTTTGCGATGCACGTCACGTTCGACGTCGTTCCGAAGGTCACCGTGCTGGACGGCGATGCGTTGATGGTGAGGTTGGGCGTTGCCTGCTGCACGACGTAATTGTACGTCGGTGTTCTGTTGGTGTTGCCAACAATGTCAGTGGCGTTCTGGCTCCAGGTGTAGTTGCCGACCGCGAGCGGACCGAACGTGTAGTTATAGACTGCGCCGGCGCCCGTGAGCAAAGTGGTCGTGTTGCTTCCCGTGAAGTTCGTCGTGATGCTGACTGACTGGATGGCCGTCACGAGGTCGCTCCACGTGACATTGAACTGGTAGCTCGCGCTCGCGCTGTAAATGACTGGCGAGCTCGGGAAGCTGACATTGTTGCTGAAGTTCGGCGGTATCTGGTCGATGACAAAGCTGCGCGTGCTGCTCGTGTTCGTGTTGCCGTAGAAGTCGCTGCACGTGACGTTCCAGTATCGGGTTCCGTTGCTGGTGAAGACGACATTCACGGACGTATTGGTTCCATTAGGCACTGCCACCGACACGTTGGTCTCGGTGCCGTTCACGCGCACGGTACAGTTGCTGACGGTGCTGAAGTCGTCAATCGCAGTCCAGTTGAACGTCACCGTCGTGCTCGACGTGTTGAATGTGTCCGCGGGCGCGTTCAAGACGATGTTGGGCTTGGTCGTGTCCGTGACGTTGACGAAGTACGTGATGTTTTGCGCCGTGAAGTTCTGCGTGGCGTTCAGCTTTGCCGTGATGTTGTAGAGTCCGGGCGCGAGGAATGTGCTGTTGACGCTCAAGGGACTTGCTCCCGAGGCGATGAGCGTTCCGTTTCTGAACAAGTCCAAGTTGCCGCTGCCGTTCTGGATTTGCGTCGTGATGTTGATGTTTTGGCCTGCGGAGATGGTCACGTTTCCCGCGGTGCCGTTCAACGTCAGGTTGATAATTGCGGCGATGGGGTTCACGGTCACGTTGATGGTCGTGATTGCCGACGTGAAGTTCTGCGTCGCGTTGCTCAGGCAGGTATAGTTGTAGAGTCCCGCACCGAGTGTCTGGATATCTGACGTGCTCACGACCGTGCCGTTTCTGAGGAGCGAGGCGTTCACTTGGCTGGTGTTTGCCGTGCACGTGACGTTGGTCGTCGTGCCGTAGTTGACCGTGTCACTCGGCAGCGCTGTGATGTTCAATCCGGGCGTCGCTTGCTGGACAACGTAGTTGTACGTGAATGTCGTGTTGGTGTTGCCTGCAGCGTCGGTTGCGTTCTGGCTCCAGGTGTAGTTGCCGACCGCGAGCGGTCCGAAGGTGTAGTTGTACGTCGAACCAACACCTGTCAAGGCAGTTGTGGTGTTTCCGCCCGTGAAGTTCTTGACAATGGACACGGCGGCAATCGCGGTGACGTTGTCGTTCCACGTGACGTTGAACTGGTAGCTCGCGCTTGCGCTGTAAATAACGGGGCTTGCGGGGAAGCTCACGTTGTTTGCAAAGGCAGGCGGTATCTGGTCAATCGTGAATGCCCTTGTGGTCGAGGTGTTAACGTTGCCGTAGAAGTCGGTGCAGGTCACGTTCCAGTAGCGCGTGCCGTTGCTCGTGAACACAACGTTCACGGATGTATTCGTGTTGTTGGTCGTCGGAACGGAGACATTGGTTTCGGTGCCGTTCACTCGGACGGTGCAGTTGATGACGGTGCTGAAGTCGTCGATGGCTGTCCAGTTGAGCGTGACGGTTGTCGAGCTGGTGTTGAAGTTGTCCGCGGGGTTGATCAAAATCGCGCCGGGCTTGACGACATCCGTGACATTCACGAAGAACGTGATGTTTTGCGCCGTGAAGTTCTGCGTCGCGTTGAGCCTGGCAGTGATGTTGTACAGACCGGGCGCCAGGAAGGTGCTGTTGGTGCTTAGCGGAGATGCGCCGCTTGCAATCAGGGTGCCGTTCTTGAACAGGTCGAGGTTTCCGGTGCCGTTCTGGATTTGCGTGGTGAGGTTGATGCTCTGACCCGCTGATATCGTCACGTTTCCTGCCGTGCCGTTCAGCGTCAGGTTGATGATTGCCGCAATGGGGTTCACCGTCACGTTGAGCGTTGTCGTAGCTCCGGTGAAGTTTTGCGTGGCGTTGCTCAGGCAGGTGTAGTTGTAGAGTCCTGCGCCCAGCGTTTGGATGTCGCTCAGGCTGACGAGTGTTCCGTTTCTGTACAGCGTCGCGTTGACTTGACTCGTGTTGGCAACACACGTCACGTTGGTGGTCGTGCCGTAGTTGACCGTGCTGGAGGGCGATGCGTTAATCGTGAGGTTGGGTGTTGCCTGTTGCACGACGTAGTTGTACGTGAATGTTCTGTTGGTGTTGCCTGCTGCGTCGGTCGCGTTCTGGCTCCACGTGTAGTTTCCTGCGGCGAGCGGTCCGAACGTGTAGTTGTACGTCGAGCCAACTCCGGTCAACGCCGTTGTGGCGTTTGCTCCGGTGAAGTTCGTCGTGATTGACACTGCTGAAACGGCGGTGACGTTGTCGTTCCAGGTGACGTTGAATTGGTAGACTCCGGTCGTGCTGTAGATGACGGGGCTTGCGGGGAAGCTCACGTTGTTCGCGAACGCGGGCGGGATTTGGTCAATCGTGAAGTTTCTCGTTGCGCTGGTGTTCGTGTTGCCGTAGAAGTCGCTGCACGTGACGTTCCAGTAGCGGGTTCCGTTGCTGGTGAAGATGACGTTCACGGAGGTGTTCGTGCCGTTCGTGGTCGAGACGGACACGTTCGTTTCGGTTCCGTTGACGCGGACCGTACAGTTGCTGGCGGTGCTGAAGTCGTCAATCGCCGTCCAGTTGAACGTCACGGTTGTCGAACTCGTGTTGAATGCAGGCGCGGGCGCGACGAGGACAATCGCAGGCACGGTTGTGTCGGTGACGTTGACGAAGTATGTGATATTTTGTGCCGTGAAGTTCTGCGTGGCGTTCAGCTTTGCCGTGATGTTGTACAGTCCGGGGCTCAGGAAGGTGGTGTTGACGCTCAACGGGGAGGAACCGCTGACGAGCAACGTTCCGTTCTTGAACAGGTCGAGGTTTCCGGTGCCGTTCTGGATCTGAGTCGTCAGGTTCAGGCTCTGGCCTGCGATTGTGGTGACGTTTCCTGCGGTGCCGTTAATCGTCAGGTTGATGACTGCCGCGATGGGGTTAATCGTGACGTTCAGTGTTGTGTTTGCGTTGGTGAAGTTCTGCGTTGCGTTTGACAGGCACGTGTAGTTATAGAGTCCCGCGCCGAGTGTCTGAATATCTGACGTGCTCACGACGGTTCCGTTTCTGAAGAGGCTCACGTTCACTTGCGTGGTGTTCGCAACACAGGTAACGTTCGTTGTCGTGCCGTAGTTTACCGTGCTGGAGGGCGATGCGTTGATGGTGAGGTTGGGTGTCGCCTGCTGGACAACATAGTTGTACGTGAATGTTTTGTTCGTATTGTCGGCAGCGTCGGTTGCGTTCTGACTCCAGGTGTAATTGCCGACGGCGAGCGGTCCGAAGGTGTAGTTGTACGTCGAGCCAACTCCGGCAAGCGTTGTGCTGGTGTTCGCGCCCGTGAAGTTGTTCGTGATGCTGACTGACGCAATGCCGGTGATGTTGTCGTTCCACGTGACGTTGAACTGGTAGCTCGCGCTGGAGCTGTAAATCACCGGCGAGCTTGGGAAGCTGACGTTGTTCGCGAACGCCGGAGGTATCTGGTCAATCGTGAAGTTGCGTGTCGCGCTCACGGCGGTGTTGTTGTAGTTGTCCGTGCACGTGACGTTCCAGAATCGCGTGCCGTTGCTCGTGAGCGTCAGATTGACAGTCATCGCGGTGTTGTTGGTCGTCGAAACCGAGACGTTGGTGTCGGTGTTGTTGACCTTCAGCGTACAGTTGAGGATGGTGTCCTGGTCGTCCGTTGCCGTCCAGTTGAAGTTCAGGCTCGTGGCGTTGGTCGCGTTCAGCGTGTTCTGCGGCGCGTTCAGCGTCACGGTCGGCGTTTGGTTGTCGACAATCTCGATGAAGAGCGTCGTGAAGTTTGCCGTGAAGTTCTGCGTCGCGTTGTACCGGAGCGTGATGTTGTAGACGCCGGTGTGGTTGAACAGCGTCAGGTTTCCTCGCGGGCTCGCTCCTGTGTTGACGAGCGTGCCGTTGACAAAGAGGTCGAGATTGCCTTGCGCTGCCGTGATGAGCGAGCCGTTGATGTTCAGGCTCGCGCCGCTCAGCGCAAAGACGGTCTGGACGCTGTTGTTCGCCGAGAGGTTGAGCGTCGCGTTCGCGGGCAGGACGACGTAATTGAACGTGAACGAGTTGTTGGTGTTGCCCGCGCCGTCGGTTGCGTTCTGGCTCCACGTGTAGTTGCCCGCAGCGAGCGGTCCGAAGGTGTAGTTATAGGTGCTGTTGACGCCCGGCAGCGATGTCGAAACGTTGGTTCCCGTGAAGTTGTTCAGGATGACCACGGTCGCGACGCGCGTGAGCGTGTCCAGCCACGTGACGTTGAACTGGTACAGCTGCGACACGTTGTACGTTGCCGGTCCCGACGGGAAGCTGATGTTGCTGCTCCAGTTCGGCGCAATCTGGTCAATCGTGAAGTTGCGCGTGCCGCTCGT
The DNA here is from genome assembly GCA_041488275.1 of Candidatus Nanoarchaeia archaeon. GTDB lineage: Archaea > Nanobdellota > Nanobdellia > Woesearchaeales > ARS49 > DSQK01. Next base: position 143,223 of record JBGPOY010000003.1, on the reverse strand, counting down.
ATTCAGGTTCCCGACGTTGTCCGTGCACGTGACGTTCCAGAACCGCGTGCCATTGCCTGCGAAGAGCACGTTGACGCTCGTGTTCGTGTTGTTGAGCGTCGTGACTGAAGCGTTCGTCTCGGTGTTGTTGACCTTCACGGTGCAGTTGAACGATGTCGCGACGTTGTCAACCGCGCTCCAGTTGAAGGTGACCGTCGCGCTGGTCGTATTCGTGCCGTTGCCGGGGAAGTTCAGCGTGATGTTCGGAGGCAGCGTGTCTCCTGTCGTCGAGGAATACGCTACCTGGTAGCTGACGTTGAAGGTCAGATTCTGTCCGCTGGTCGTGACGACCGAACACTGCGGCGAGCTGCAGGTCGTGAAGGTGGACGTATCGACGCTGCTCTGCACCGGGATGGGGGAGGTGTACGGCACGTTGCGGAGCGTGATTTCCGCGGAGACGTTCAGCGCGCTCGCGTTCGTCGCGTTGATGAACGTAAAGTTGTTGCCCAGGAACACGGCGTTCGAAAGCAGCGTCGTGTTGCTCAGGTTCACGAGACTCGTAAAGTTGACCAGCGAGCCGTTGGCTGACGAGTTCTCGAGCACAAATCCGGGCTGCACGAGGCTGGTGTTGAACTGGTGGTTGAACGAGTCGACCATCCAGATGGAGACGGAGTTGTTCGGGTAGCTCGTGTTCGTGAACGTAATGTTGAACGAGCGGTTCAGCAGGACGCCGATGCTGTCATTTCGGAGCGCGACGTTGCTGATGAACGAGTTGCTCGTGTTCGAGAGCTTCATTCCGATGGGCGCGTTGATGAAGTTGCTGTTCAGGACCGTGAGGTTCGTAACGTTCGCCTCCAGGTCGATGCTGAAGTTGGAGATGGTGCAGTTCTGGACGGTGACGTTGCTCGCGTTAATCTGCAGTCCGATGCCTGCCAAACTGCCAGAAATCGTGTTGCCGCCGCAGTCCAGCACGATATTATTGCCGGTGAGGTTCAAGCCCGAGAACGCGCAGGTCACGTTCCTGCTCAGGAGGTAATTGCCCGTAAGCCGTGAGCCGCAGAGTAGGATGGTGACATTGTTTGTCAGGGTCGTGTTGCCGTCGTTCTTGCGGTCGTTCGGTGTCACGGCTTCTGACCAGACGTCGTCAATTTGTGTCTCGCCGCCGAACAAGTCAGGCGTGTGCTTGCCCGCAAGGTTCGCCTCGTACACCATTCTGATTTGCTGCGGCGTGAGCGTGCGGTTGTAGATGATGGTTTCACCCATGCTTCCGTTGAAGAAGCGCGTTACTGCGCCCGGCCTGCCGAGGCGGAGCTTGGTGTTCCACGCCGTTCGGTTGGTGCGCAATACGCTGCCGTTGTCTGCCGTGATGAACCGCCCATTGAGGTACATCTCGGCGTGCGGGGACACGTTCATGTCGCCGACCGTGATGGTCAGGAACGTCCAGTTCTGGTTGTCCGTGAAGTTGGTGAGGAGCAACAGCGTGTCGTTCGAGAACGCCGGGTCGGTGTCTCCGAGGTAGAAGCCGATGGTGTCGTTCAACGCAGGCAGCGGCGCTCCCTGAATGTAGCCCGTCATGATGTGCATTTCGGGGTCGCTCGCGGGGAGCGCGTTGCCGAATCCGTTCGAGGCGGCTCCGCCCTCCCAGAGCAGCATGGTCGAGAAGATGGTGGTGTTGGTCTTAAACCACATCGTGATGGTGAAGTTGCCCGAGTCCTTCAGCGTCTGGCTGTCGGTCTGGATGGAGTCGTTGACGCCGTCGAATTCATAGGAGCTCTTCAGCGGACCCGACGCGTTCCACGTCGGCACGGAACCGAGCGAGCCGTTGCCGAGCGTCGCGTTCGCCTGAAGCTGGCTGTAGTCGCGGATTGCTCCAATGCTTGCATCGGTCGTGTTGGTCACGAACGGCAGGTTCAGGAGGGCGATGGACGAGCCGTTCCTGCGCCAGTCGCTGATGTTGATGACCGCATCGCCCTCGACATCCGTCGCGTTCACGGGGAATAGCGTCAAGTTCTCATTCGTCGTGTTCAGCGCATTATTGGTCGAGTTCAGCACCGCGCGGGTCAGGTTGGGAATCGTGTTGGCCGTCTGGATGACAAAGCTGCGCGTCGCGCTGGTGTTGACGTTGCCCGCGCTGTCCGTGCACGTGACGTTCCAGAAGCGGGTTCCCGTGCCGACAAAGAGCACGTTGACGCTCGTGTTCGTGTTGTTGAGCGACGTCACGGAAACGTTCGTTTCCGTGTTGTTGACGCGGACCGTGCAGTTGCTCGAGTTCGTGAAGTCATCAATGACTGTCCAGTTGAACGTGAGGGTGAAGCTGGACGTGCTGAGACTGTCTGCGGGGCTCACGAGGATGACTCCGGGCGGCACGACGTCAAGCACGTTGATGAAGTACGTGAGGTTCTGCAGTGTGAAATTCTGCGTCGCGTTCAGCCGCGTGGTGATATTATAGAGTCCTGGCGAGAGGAAGGAGCTGTTCGTGCTCAGCGGAGATGCGCCGGACACGAGTAGTGTTCCGTTTCTGAACAGGTCGAGGTTTCCGGTGCCGTTCTGGATTTGCGTGGTGAGGTTGATGCTCTGGCCCGCAGGGATGGTGATGTTTCCGGCAGTTCCATTCAGGGTGAGGTTGATGATTGCGGCAATCGGGTTGACCGTCACGTTGATGGTGGTGATTGCTGACGTGAAGTTTTGCGTGGCGTTGCTCAGGCACGTGTAGTTATAGAGTCCCGCGCCGAGCGTTTGCTTGTCCGAGACGCTGACCAGTGTTCCGTTGCGGAACAGCGACACGTTCACTTGGCTGGTGTTTGCCGTGCACGTGACGTTGGTGGTCGTTCCGTAATTGACTGTGTCGCTGGGCAGGCTCGTGATGTTCAAGCCCGTCGTTGCCTGCTGCACCACGTAGTTATAGGTAAACGTTCTGTTGGTGTTGCCCGCAGCGTCGGTCGCGTTTTGGCTCCAGGTGTAGTTGCCGACGGCGAGCGGTCCGAAGGTGTAGTTATAGGTGCTGTTGACTCCCGGCAGCAACGTTGAGGTGTTCGCGCCCGTGAAGTTCGTCGTGATTGATACGGAGGAGACTGCGGTGACGTTGTCGTTCCACGTCACATTGAACTGGTAGCTCGCGCTCGCGCTGTAAATCACCGGCGAGCTTGGGAAGCTGATGTTGTTCGCGAACGCCGGCGGTATCTGGTCAATCGTGAAGTTGCGCGTGCCGCTCGTGTTGAGGTTGCCTGCGTTGTCCGTGCACGTGACGTTCCAGAATTGCGTGCCGTTGGACGTGAAGACCACGTTTACCGATGTGTTGGTGTTGTTGGCGGTCGTCACGGAGACATTGGTTTCCGTGTTGTTGACCGTCAGTGTGCAGTTGAATGACGCTGCGCGATTGTCAATCGCGCTCCAGTTGAACGTGACGGTCGCGCTCGTGGTGTTCGTGCCGTTGCCCGGGAAATTGAGCGTGATGCCCGGCGCGAAACCATCAATGGTGAAATTCGTTCGCTCGGTGGTATTCATGTTCTGCGATGTGTCGTTTGCGCCGAACGTGACGTTGTAGACGCCGTCGAGCGTGGGAGCGGTGAAGCTCGCGTTATACCGAACGCCTCCGTCAATCAGGAGGACGAGCGGCTGGATGGTGCCGTTCGGGAACGTGATGTTGGCGTACACGCCATCAACTGCGACGTTATCCGTGACGTTTGCGGAAATCTGTATCAGCGTTCCGGGGGAGAACAGGCTGCCCGCAACAGGGCTCATGTTCTTGACCACCGGCGTCGTGTTGTCGGCGACGTAAACGGTCGCGTTGCCGTCCGTAGAGGAACTCATGTTCACTTCGCCGCCCGAGGAGTTGACGCCGACCATGAACGTCTGCAGCAGCCCCGTGCCGTTGAGCGTCCAGTTCACGATGCAGCTCTGGCCCGCGAGCAGGATGCACGACTGCGTCACCGGCGTCTGGCTCCAGACCGGCTGCGCGCCCGGCGTCGTGTTGATGGCCGAGAAGCCGTCGCCGATGCCCGCGGGGTTGAACTCGATGAGATACCAGCCGACGTCCGACGTGCTGTTGGCGATTTCACGCTGCACGTTCACGTTCGCCGTCGTGGTGATGTTGAATGAGAACATCGATTCGCCGGTGATGTCGTCAAAGTTATAGTCGGTGCTGCCCAGCGACAGTCCCGCCATTCCGGCCACGCCCGAGAACGCGACAACGTTATCGACGCTGGTGATGTTGATGGAGACGTTCTTGTCGAGTTCGCCGTTGGCGAAGTGCGTCACGAATTGCGAGACCTTCTCGCCGAGCGGCAGCTGGACCACTTCCCACGACAGGTTCGCCGCCCCGACGGACGTGTTGCGCGCGAAGATGAGCGTGGTGCTGTTGAGCAGTTGCACGCGGAAGCCGTAGCTGCTCGCGTTGTGGTTGTCCGCTTGGTACGTGAAGGACGACGTCACGAACGTGCGCGTCAGGTCCACGGCAGTGGTCAGGTTGATGACCGTGAAGTTCTCGCCTATGGGGCTGGTGATGACGCCGCGCTGCACAAATGCTCCCGGCATTTCCACGACCTGCCAGCTCACGTTGTCGCCGGGGTCGGCAACGCCGAAGCGTTGGAGGGCGACCGTCTTGCTGTCATTAATCCTGACACGCGCGAAGTCGTCGACGCCGGTGATTGCTCCCTGGTTGTTGAACGTGAGCGGAACCACGAACGACTTGTTCGTGTCAATCGGGCTTCCGATTGCCGCGGCGCTTTCCACGCCCGCGCCGGGAGCGGGGCTGTTCTCGCTGAAGACGCGGACCCCGTCCTTGAAGTTCAGGACATACCAGCTGAAGTTCAGCTGGGACGTTGTAGCCGGTTGGTGGACGAACCGCATGGTGGTGCTGTTGATGATGAACCCGCCGACACTCTCTTCCGTCGGTGAGTTCGAGCTCTGCCGCCCGCTGAAGAACAGCACGGCGGACGCGTTGTTGACCAGCGTCGACGGCAGGTTAATGTTCGTCGTTCCTCCGCCGATGGTCGAGCCGCCGTGGGGAACGTTTTGGATTCCGGCCGCGCTGTAGTTATAGCGCGCCGTCGCCGTGACATTCCCGCACGACGTTCCCGGAAGACCGACGCAGGTGAGCGTCGCGTTGAACGTGAAGGTCTGGTTCTCGGAAACGTTCGTGATGGTGCCGCCGGTGACGGGGCGGCTCACGTTCACGGAGATGTTCGGAGCGCCGAGTGGAGCGATGACCTTGATGGTCGCGTTTGAGCTGATGACGGTCGTCACTCCCGTGCGGTTTGTGGACGTGTTCGTCTGGACAAGGAACGTCTGGTTGAACGTGCCCGTCGCGTTAATGGTCCAGTTGAACTGGCAGGACTGGTTCGCGTACAGGATGCAGGACTGCGGCTGCGTCGAGTTTGTCCAGAACGGCGTTGCGAAGACGCCGCTGATGTTCGACATGTTTGAAGTCAAGTTGTAACGCGCGTAAGCGGTGACGTTGCCGCAGTACGCGCCCGCCGCGCCGGAGCACGACACATTGGTGCTCATCAGGAACGTGGAGTTTGATACGAGCTCGGTCACGGCATTCGGCGTCGGCGTGAGCATCGTCGCGTTGATGGTGCCCGCCGTTTCAACCGTGAAATTGCGCGTCTCGCTCGTGTTGGTCAAGTTGTAGAAGTCGCGGCACGTGACGTTCCACAAGTATTGGCCTCCGGTGAAGTTCTTCGAACTGAAGTTTGCCGTGACGTTGGAAGGCGTTTCGCCGCGCGTCTCATTGACCACTCCGTTGATGGTCAGGTTGCATTCCACAATCGGCGCCGAGGAGGAAACGTTGTACGACAGGCTGAGGTTCGTGCTGGTCGTGACGCTGTTGTTCGGCAGTCCGATGAGGTTGACCGTCGGAGCAAGCAGGTCCTTGTAGCGGTCAAAGGCGAAATCCGCACTGAACGCGGTGCTGAGTATCGTGCCGTTGCCGAGCGTCACGGAGCCGTTCTGGAAGCCCGCGACGGTTGTCGCGGTTCCGTTCCACGGCTGAGTGCAGGTGATGTGGTTTGCCTGGCTTTGTTCAACCATCATCGAAGCGTTGCTGAAGGAGTCGGAGGTGAGACTGAGGAAGTCAACCGCTGAGGCTTCGCCGCAGTTGGTCATGCCGGTCGTCGCGCCCGCAGCCCACGTTCCTGCCTGGCAGTTCGCAGGGGTGGTGCAAATCGAGAAGCTCGGGTTGTTCACTCCGGTGTCGCCGTAGACGAGCAACGCGGTGTGTGTTTCTCCGATGACCGAGATTGCAACCGGTCCTCTGCCCGTTCCCGCAGTCGCGTCAACCGCGGTAGGCGTGCCCGCGTTGCCGAGCGCCGTGCCGTTCCAGGCAATGGCGTCAATGTCGTTCTGCGTCGCTTCGAACGTGGCGATGAAAATCGTGTCGTTGCTCGGGTCGGCGCCTGACGTCACCCAGGTGTTCTGGCTTCCGACGCCCGCGGTGCTGCGCAGCGCGTTGCACCAGCCGTTCTGGAATGTCGTGTTGCCGGTGTCGAACTGGCACACTTGCAGGATGCCCGCGGTCGAGCTTTCAAACACGACCACGCCGTCGCCCGACTGCGATTCCGTGTTGACCGTGAAGAACTTCCTGCTGGAATCCGTCGTCGCGGTGGACAGGGTCGCGGTCGCGTTCCAGTGCGTTCCATTCCAGACATTGGCGCAGATGTCGCCCGACGCGTCGATGTCCGCCTCGTACATCGTGCCGTTCGGTCCCGCGGACATTTCAATCCAACGCGTGACGTTCGTACAGTTGTCAATCGGCATCGTGCCCGTCATGGTCCAGTTCGTGCCGTTCCAGATGGTGAAGTTCGCGTTCGATGTGTTGACGCTGTACACCGCCATCGCGCTGTAGTTGCCGGTGCTTCCGTTGTACTGCGACGAGAAGTACTGCAAGTCGAACCCGCGCAGCTCCGTGTTGTTTGTCGAGATGTTCAGCGACAGGTTGATGTTGTCGCGCCACACCGAGCCGTTCCACACTGCCGCGGAAATGACTCCCAGGCCGTTGGTTGAGTTCTTGTAGTCGATCAGCGATATCCTCTGGTTGCGCGTCGGCGATGCCCGCACGATGCTCCAGATGGGCGCGCCCGCATATGCCGCTCCGTTTTGTTCGAGGTCGAAGGTTCCGTTGGTCACGGCCGCAACTGAGGTTCCGTTCCACTGGCGGAACTTGGCCGTGTCGTTCGTGTTGTTGCTGCCGTACACGAGCATGCCCGCCGACACGCTCTCGCTCGTGATCCACGACTGTCCCGCGACCGCCGAGGCGGCCGCCAGGGCAATCAGGAGACAGAGCCCGACGAGGAAGGTGCGTCTCATGGCGCACCTCCCTTCGCGAGTTTCTTCTGCGCGCGGCTGCACACGGTCCAGATGGTCCTGTCATCCCGGTTCAGCAGCGTGGCGATGTCGTGCAGGCTCAGATGCAGCGTGTCCTTGAGGTAGTGAGCTAACGTCTCAAGAACCGACAGTCTTCGTTCGGCGAAGAGCACGGCAGGCACGACATGCTTGCTCGGCAGAAGATGGAAGGGCGCGATCATCTTGGTGCGCGACTTGGAGTACGTCGTCCAGATGGTGCGGTCGTCGCGCGCCAGCAGGACCGCGATCTCGTGGAAGGACAGGTGCTTGTTTTCCTTCAGGTACTTGACGATGGCTTCAAGGGAAGAAAGAGCTTCGGTCTGGAAGATATTCACCGGGAGGAGGGTTTCCTGGTGCTGCTTTGCCTCGGTCAGCAGGTGGTCGACTTCTTCGTTCGAGAGAGCGTGTTCTTTCTGGAGGTGAGCGATGAACGCTTCGAGGAGTTCCTCCTTGCTGGCGTTGGCGTAATACTTGTGTAAGAAGTCAGCGTGCTCTTTGGACAGAGCAGGGTGTACCTTAGCAGCTCCCTCTTTTTTATTCAACGTTACTCACTACTCTCTTCGGCCGAACGAATTACCTACTCTGTAAGTATTCCCTTATATAAAGATTTTCATTTTAGTGAACCAGTATACACATTATGTAAGTTTTCAGCAGGTCTGAGAACGGAGTTGTAGGGAGATGATACTTACTTTGTAAGTATTATTTTCTTACTTTGATATTGAATGAGTTGAGAATACTTATCTTGTAAGTATTTCCTACTTTCTTTTCTAGGAGCGAGAACTGGCTTCTTGAGAAGCTACATCCTCCACCCCTTGATTCTATTTACTTACTATGTGAGTATGAATGTCTTATGAGTTAAAACGCCGCTTCTTCCGGATAGAAGACCATCCCGTCGTCCCCGATCTTGATGGGAAAGACCTTCTGCGCAAAGCGGGTGCCGCGCATCTTGATAATTTCGGCGACGCGCTGGCGGATGTTCTTCTTGCGGAAGTTGTACAGGGAAATGACGGAATCGACCTCGAACTCAACGACGCTGGGTTCGTGGCGTTCGGGCTCCGCTTCCTGCTCCGCGGTCAGGAGCGTCGTTGCGCCCCATCCCTCGATCATCTCGAACAGTCCCAGCAGAGATTCGCGCGCCGAAAGCTCGTCTTTGAAGAGCAGGGTGAACGCGCTGATGCTGTCGATGCAGATGCGCTTCACGCCCAGCTTGCGCACGAGCGTGTCGACCAGGCCTCCGCCTTCGGTGAGCAGCTTGTGCACTTGCTCGGGGCTGTAGCGGAGAAACGCGAACTTGTTTGTTTTTTCGTGCTTCTCAAAATCCCAGCCGAACTGTTTCATGTACTTGAGAAAATTCTCTTTTTTCTCCTCAAAAGAAATGTAGAGACCCGGCTCCTGATGCTGTTCGATGCCCGAAATAATAAACTGCGCGGCGAAGATGGTTTTGCCCGCGCCCGGGCTTCCCGTCACGAGATTGATGCTCCGCTTCACGAAGCCGCCCTCGGTTTGACTATCAAGACCGGGAATGCCCGAGGGAACGCGTTCGATTACTGAATCCTTGCGCCGAGCTTCGCCGGTTTCGGTTCCCGGGATGACGTTGCCGGTCTCCAGCGAGATTTCGGAAGGTCCTTCCCTGCGTTTCAGCCGTGACTCAATCGCTTCCTTGATTGCGGCCATGTCAAACGCGGCGGGAACTTCAGAACGTTCTTCGCGCGCCTCTTGCGGAGTTTCGATGGTCAGTTCCGCGGCGCGCGCTTTCACGATGTCATCCGCCGCGGCGTCCTGACCTTTCTTGACGCCCTCCGCTTTTTTCAGCAGCCCTTTCTTGCGCGGCTTGTCAAAGGAAGGAACTTCAACGCCTTGGACCGCTTCCTCGCTGTCGGTCACTTGCTGCGCCTCTTTTTTCTGGCGGAAGCGGTTTTTGCCGGAGCGGTGTGCGGAGGATGCACCGCCATGCCGCGGTCAACGAGCTGCTCGACCGTCACGCCCTCTTTCAGCGTGCCGTCGGGCGTGATGATGTTTTCTTTCAGCAGCGTCGACACGGGAACCTTGAGCGAGACTCGGCGGCAAACCGTGCACAGCTGGTTCTGCACTTTCAGCGCCATCGCAAAATCGCTTTGCGCAAAGCCGACGCTCTGGCTGAATGCCTGGATGCGCTGCATCAGCAGCGCAAATACAATGAACCCCGCGACGGACGTGATGCTGTAATACAGTTCTGATTGCGCAAGCGCGCCCCGCATGTCGGCCAAATGGAACAGTTCCGCGATCAGGAACAAGAACATCATCAGCATTAACAGCAGGAGAATCGTGCCGAACCGCGACTTCCTGACGCGGAAGTACAGCATTGTTTTTCCTGCGAGAATGACAATGATGAGCGCGATAGTCGCGTACGTCAAATTGAAAATCAACGTTCCGGCAAGCGCTGCGTCAATCATCAGGTCATCCCCTTTGCGAGCCGGTGCATGAGCAGCGCGCCCGCGGTCATCACGACGAATGCGGCGAAAATGATGATGTGCTCCAACACGTGCGCGATGTAGTTCAGCCCCAGCAAATAACGTGCGGAATGCACGACGGTGCGGAGCATCAGCAGGAATCCCGCGATGAGCAGCAGCACGACGAACGTGCGCAGTCCGCCCGCGGTCCTGCGCCACGCGCGGTACGCAAAGAGCACGGTCGCGGCCTGCAGCAGCAGGACCGCAATCAGCACGGCGGCGGTGAGCGTGTTAGCCAAGTTCGACCACCTTCTCAAAAAATTGATAGACGGTGCGCTCCAAACTCTCGAGCGCGGGGTCTCGGATATACATGAGAACGACTTTCAATCCGAGCGTTGCGCTTTTTGCCGCGATGGCTCCGACGAACCGCTCAATGTCCGCGTCATCGTTGTACGCGCGCAGCGCGTTGATGGCGTCCACGAACACAAAGCGATCGCCCGGGACGCTGTGGGCGAACTGCGAGATTGCGATGCTGATGTCGGTCAGCGCGCTCGGACTCTGCACGTGCAGCGCGTTGTCCTCGCGCTCGCGGCCTGTTCCGGGAATGGTATCGACAAAAAAAAGACGGGACGTTTCGATATGCTGGCGGTGCAGCTGTTCCACCAGCGCCTGATGGGGCTTGCTGAACGTCACCAGCACGCCGGGCGTTCCTTGGCGCGTGAAATAGTCGATTACTTCCGTCGTGGCGTCGCCCAGTTTACGGGTGGACGTGATAACGAGCATGCTGAACGCGGACGCGAGTCCTTGCAGTTCCTTGCTGAGCTCCATCCCCGCCACGCTCGCTCACCTGACCTGCAGCAGGCTCATTTGAACGCCTCGACAAGGCGGGCGCCGGTCGTTCCTTCCTCAAGGTTCAGCACGTCGTCGACGAACAAGTGCAGGTCCTTGATTAATTCCTGGCTTGCGGCGGATTCGACGGCAACGAACGCGAGCTGGATGCCCGCGACGCGGCATTTGGTGATGATGCTGTGCATAAATTGCAGCACGGTTTCGTGGTCTTGGTACAGCAGCATTGCCGCGGGGCTGTCAAACAATACAAAGGGAAAGTTTCCCGTCTTGAGCAGTTCGCTGATGCTCAGTCCCATTTCAGTGAAGTCTGCGGGTGATGACGTGAGCAGGGTGTTTGCCGACGCTTTTTTTGCGTTGCCCGTCAGCGGGTCAAGAAAGAAACAGTTCTTGGTCTTGACGCCCGCTTTGGAAAGCGCGGCTTCAAGCGCCCCTGATGTCGTGCGGTAACTGATGATGGCCAGAGCGGCATACACGCGCTGTGCCTGACGGGCGACTTCGGCCAGCGTATCCGCGTGAGAGTTCTGCGAAGAAATAAACAACACAATCTTGTTGTCCTGCAGGGTCTTTAGGATGTTCTCAGCCATAACTCCCCCAGGAACGCACTTGGTTCGTGACGTTCATACTACACCCTTTTTACCGTGCTTAATGCACGGGCGCTTTATAAATCTTGCTTACCCGAAAAGGACGCCCAATCCCGCCTTCAGCCCCCAGCGAATGAGGAAGAACAGCGCGACATTGAGCAGCACCAACGGCGCGTATTTGACACCGGATCGCATTCTGCCCGTCCCGATTTGTCCGGCGACCAAGCAGGAGACCAGTCCGATGGTGAGCAGCAGCGCGACCGCAAGAATCGTGACCGCTTCGAGCGGAAGCCCCGCGCCGGGCGTCACTCCGGGAAGAAATCCCGTAGGCACGTCGCTGATGTCAATGTTCCCGATAATTCCCGAAAGCGTTTCGGTCAGGAACGCGCTCACGGCAAACAAAAACGGCGCGCCCAGCACGACCGCGGTGAAAATGAAAATCACGTAGACGGTCACGGTACTCGCGACTTTGCGCTCCACGACCGTCTGCTGTTTGAGCGCGAGCGACGCCTGCGACAGCAGTTCCGCGAGCCTGCCGCCCGAGCGCAGCCCGGAAATGATGAGGGCGAGCGTCTTGCGCACGCGCTCCGAGGAAATGCGCGCGCCGAGGGCGGCGAGCGCGTCCGGAACGCTTCTCCCCAGCGCGATTTCGCGCCCGGCGCGGTCGAGCTCTTCCTGTAGCGGTCCGAATTCCGGCCGGGAGGCGAGCAGCAACGCGCGGTCGGTCGTCAGTCCGGCGCGCAAATTCGCGGCCATCAGGTCCATCGCGTCGGGAAGCACGCTTTCAATGAACTGGGATTTCGCGTCCGCGCGGAGCACGAGCCAGAACGCCCAGCCGATTTCCCCGAGCACAAACGCGCCCACCCCAAACAGCCAGCCGCTCTGCCCGAGCAGCGCTGCAACCATCCCGACGATAATTCCCGCGACCAGCGACAGCATCGCGGTGGTGCCGAGGAACCTTCCGACGCGCACGCGCAACCCTGCGTGATCTAACGCCATCGCAAACCGTGCGCGGAGTCCGTGCGGTCTCACAGCAGGTTCGGCCTCCGCGTGCGCAGCATGCCGAGGAACGCGACCTGGATGAAGACGACCATGAAGTAAATGACGACAAATCCGATGGCGGTCCAGAACGGCGTCACGGAAAAGAAGAACGACAGGACAACCGCGCCGGTCATCAGCAGCGCGGGCGCGATGACCGCGGTCATCAGGTAAAACATCGTCAGACTGTTGAGGTAGCCGCCGTACTTCTGGATTTGAATGACCTGTTCATCGCTCAGCCGCGTGATGCCGTCCGTCAGGACGGAACTGATGCTTGCTCCTGTTTTCAGCGCGTTGACGACTTGGGAAAGGAGGCGTCGGAAAAACACGCTCGGGTTTCCCGTAGCGAGTTCTTCAAGCACGGACACCTGGCTTTCTCCCGACGAGATGCGGCGCACGGCGCGCTTGAACTCCGTGGACACCGCGCCGTAATCGCCGTTCGCGATGTTGACGAGAATGTCGAACAGCGGAATGCCGGAGTGCAGCTGCACGAGCATGTCGCTCAGCGCGGGAATCAGGTTGCGTTCGAGGCTCGAAACTTTCTTCGCGATGAGCGCTTTCGGAACGAGCAGATTCTGGAACCAGACCAGCACCGCGATAATCAACCCCGCGCCGAGGGAAATGAGCAGGGGCGGAGTGAGACCTGCAGTCAAGGTGACGAACAGCGCGATTGCGAATACCGCAGCGCCGAAAACCGCGCTGGACACGATGTTTGCCGCGAGATATTCCGCGGAACTCATTTTGATGTCCGCGTGCCGCAAATGCAGCTTCAGAAAAGGAAACGCGATTTCAAGACCGCTCGCGACGCCCGTGAGCGGGGTGGTAATGCGGTGGAGCGCCAGCCCCGGGAGCAGCGTCACGGGAAGCCGCATTTATCCCTCGGAACGCTTCAGCGCGGTGCGCGCCTGCCTGATGACCTTGGCGGGGTCGAGCGCGAATTCCTGCATGATTCTCCCGACGGACGCGAGGTCGCGCTGTTTCGTCTGCACGAGCCAGTCAAGCACCGCCTTGCGGTCCATCACGTTGGCGGTGATGTCGTCCTGCGTGAGTCCGGTGTGCCGCGACAGGTCTTCGAAGAAGCGGAGGCTGTTGTTGAACGGAACGATGGTGTCCTCGTCCGGAAGCCAGCGGTAAATGACGTTCGGCTTGACCGTGACGCGTTCGCCTTCTTCCGCCGTCACGAATTCGGCGACCTGCGAGACGCGGCGGATTCCCCTGCGGCGGTCGCGGAACATCACGACGTTGAGGTTCACCGCCTGCAGGAGGTTCGGCGGCACGCTGATGGGCGGGAACACGAGCCGGCGAATGGTCTCCTGCGCCGAGTCCGCGTGGACGGTCGCGTATACCGAGTGGCCGGTATGCATCGCCTCGAACATCACTTCCGCGTCGCGCTGGCGGCGCACTTCTCCGAGGACAATGCGGTCGGGGCGCATACGCAGCGCGTTGACGAGCAGGTCGAGCATCGTGACTTCGCCCTCGCCTTCCGGACCGGGCGCGCGTGTCGTGAGCGGCGCCCAGAACAGATGGTCGGGCAGCTGCAGTTCGCGCGTGTCCTCGATGCTCAGGATACGGTGGTTGGGCGGCATGAACGCGAGCATGACGTTGAGCAGCGACGTTTTTCCCGACGCCGTGCCGCCCGAGACAAGAATGTTCATTTCGTACTGAATCGCGGTCCACAGGAGGGCGGCGACGCCGGACGAAATCGTGCCGTTGGTGACGAGGTCGACAATCGTCCACGGCTCGCGCGCGAACTTTCTGATGGTAATGGTGTTGCCCTTGCTCGAGATGGGATAGAGCACGGCGTTCGCGCGGTCTCCGGTCGTGAGCGCAGCGTCAAGCAGCGGCGTGAGCGTCGTGACTTGCTTGCCTACTCTTCGGGCGATGATGCTCGCGTAGTTCTGCACCTGCTGCTCGCTCGAGACGACAACATTGGTTTCCAGCCAGCCGTGCTTTTTGTGGTAGACGCGCACGCGGGCGTTTGCCGAGGGGATGACGATTTCTTCCAGCACGGGGTCGTTGAGCAGGTATTCGATGTCGCCCAAGCCGAGCGTGCTGTTGAGAATTGAAGTAACGAGCAAATCGCGCAGCTGCTCCTGCGTTTCGGGCAATCGCGCCGTGAGCATGGTGCGCGCGTCCATCGCGACTTTCTGTTTGAGCGAGGCGACCGCGTTGTTGTCGAGCAGTTCCGCCGGACTGACGCTCAGCGTCGCGGCGAGCTGGCGCTTGATGTCCTCCAGCAATGCCTGCGTTCCCGCGGCGATGCGCGGAATGGAGACGTCGTACGTGCGCGCGGTGGTTCCTTCTCCGCGAATCGTGACGTTCGCGGTCGCGCCCTCGGCGGAAACGAGATATTCCTCAACGACGTCCATTCGGATGCTCCAGCTCAGGCTCCCCGACGGCGGGGTAGTGGATTTTGATGAGCGACGCGGCTTCGAGCGTGCGCGCCCAGTCCTCGACGAGTTCGCGGCGCTTGCCGAGCAACACGGCGGCGGCTCCGAGCTTCAGCGGCGCTTTCTCGAGCACGAGCGCGTACAGCCGGTCGATGTCGGTCTCAACGCGGTCGTCTCGTACTCCCGCACCCTTCGTACTTTGCAGTTCAGCTTTCTTCAGCAGACCCATATTTCCCCCCGCGGCCGCGTCAGCCGAGGTATTTCTTCATCACCGCTTTGTAGCGTTCGAACTGCGGTGACTGCGTGAACCGTTCGATTTCAGTATCGGGAAGTTTTTCCAACAAACCGTCGACAATATGCAGGACGTCCTTGACGTCGTCAGGAATGCCCGCGGGCGAGCGCGCGTGTTTCGGCTCTTGGCCTTCCAACGACTTTGCCTTTTGCACCAGCTGCTGGACTTCGGCGTGGACTCTCGCCTCCTCGTTCTTCAAGTGCTGTTCCTGCTTCACGAGCTTGGCGGTCTCTTCCGCAATCATTTCTTCATCAGATTGCTTGCCGAACAATTTGCCCAGAATGCCGAACCGCTTGCTCGGGCTGTTCTCGATGGTTTCCGTGACCGGCGCGCTCTTGTGATGCGCCACCGGCTCGTGTTTGGTGCCGGACTTGGAGCGGATGTCCTTGATGACCCGCTTCACCTGCTCGGTCGTGAAGCCCCGCACCATCATGATGCGGACAATCTTCTCATCCCCTACGTTCAGCTCAAGAAGGTCGCTGACGTCCCTCATGAGCCGTTTGTCTAACATAGTCAGACCTTCCCTAAGAATACTTAAAAGCATTCGTCACCATTCAAGAATGGTAGTTACGCAAAAAAAGAGGAAACGCGCGCTCTTATCGCTCTGCCCAGGCAGTATTGTCGTACGTCGTAATTCTGAACTGCACAACGAACGACCAAACGGCTTCAGCTGTTCACGTCACCACACTGCCACAATTGGCGTATCCGTTCGCACCAATTTCAGATTCGGAATCGCGACAGTCGCTTGCACGTTCATGAGCCGCGCCTCGCCTCGCTGGCCAGAGGTGCGGTTGTACCGCAGCTGGGTCGCGAGTTCGATGTCCGGCGCGCTGCTGATGATGAGCGTGGTTGCATTCAAGTCCACATCAATCGTTCCCGCGTCCGTGCCAATGGCGACGCGGTTGTTTGCGGCGGAGTCGACGCCGAGCTCTTTCACGCAGTCGCTTCCGCCCGCGCCGTCCACGCGCACGGCGAGCTCGAACGCTCCCGCGGTCACGCTTTCGGCGCAGGACGTGATGTTCGCGCCGACCGTGACGGTGACCGCATAGCGATTGCCGGGCAGAGGCGCGGCGTTGACCGTCACTTGGCGGTCGGCGGTGCGCGCGTACGTGACGCCGTCGGGCAGGGCGAGCGTGCCGGCGTTTCCATTCATGTCGATGTGCACGTTGGTATCCTGCGCCGTGATGAAGGTGTTGAGATTGCTGATTTCCGACGACAAAACTCCGGAGGCGGGAAGCGAATCGTGCACGGTCACGTCGTCTGCGCCGCCATCGACGCTCATTCCCGCGGTCGCGTTCCAGACCGCGCCAAGCGAACTCAGCACGGAATCCTCAACCGCGGCAGTGCGCTCGAGCGCGGCGAGCTGGACTGCGTGCTTGTCGTGCGCATTCTGCTGGGACGCGATGAATAGTGCAAACGCGAAAAGTGCAGTAACGACAAAGAAACTTCCCAACGCAAGCAGCACGCCGCGTTTCATCGCGTCCACGCCCACCACGTCGCGGCACACCGGTCATCGATGGAATTTCCCGAGGTCACCACGAAGTATCGTTTTCCTGATGCGATGAATTGTTTGGAAGGAATCGTTGCGCTCGTCGCGAGATTAGTTCCGCCGTCGCACATCACTGCAATCCGCATCGCGACATTTGCTTGGAGAAGAGGAGTTAACGCGGCTTCAATACTTCCTGCGTCCCGAGTTGCGAGGACGCCTGTTTTGTCGAGCGTCGCGGTTGCCGCGCCGCCGAACTGCGCGACGCTTAGGGAGCTCAATGAGTCCTCGCTCGCGTGGCGCATCTGTACGTCTGCTGCGATGAGCAGGGTGATAACCAGAATGACGCCGAGCGTGGCGTCGAGGCTCAGCATCACGCCGCGCCGGTTTCTATTGCAGGGTAAATTCCACGATAGTCGTT
The DNA here is from genome assembly GCA_041488275.1 of Candidatus Nanoarchaeia archaeon. Lineage (GTDB taxonomy): Archaea > Nanobdellota > Nanobdellia > Woesearchaeales > ARS49 > DSQK01. The sequence continues at coordinate 126,417 of JBGPOY010000003.1, read as the reverse complement.
GTTGCATTGGTTACTGCCGGGCGCCGCAGCGCGATGACGGGAGTCTTTCTCGTTGAATCAAGGTCTCCGACGGACGCGAGCGGCGTTCCGTCGGAAGCAAGAATCCGGAATCGGAAGCGGTGCGGAGGAATATTGAGCTGGTTTCGAATCTCGTCGGGAGCAAGCGCGAAGAACGCGGCAAGTTTTTCGTTGGAAAGCACGTTCGGCGTCTGCGCAAGTCCGAGCGCCTGCGCGCCGCCGGTCGTTTCCCATGCCGACGGAACGCCGGGAGAGAGCGTAAGCTGGTCCACAATTTGCATCGCCTGCAGTTCGAGCGCGTGCGTGGTTTCCGCGTCCTGACTTCTGCGCTCGAATGAGTGGAACTCCAAGACGAGCGAGCCCCAAAGCAGCGCAGTGATTGCGAGCGCGACCAGCAAGTCGGTGCTGAATATCTGCCCTTTACGCATGCGACACCTCGACGGTGCCGTTCGGAAGCGACGTGAAGACAAGCCTGCCCGGCTCAAAGACGCCGCTCGTGACTGCGGACGTAGCAAGCCGGCACGGAACATCGTCGCCCGCTTCGACGACCTGCGCAGCGGACTTGACGGCGATGCGGTTCGTCACGGTGACGTTCGCCGTGCCGCCTCTATTTACGAGCAGTCCGATGATTGCGGTCGTGACCGAGAGGCAGTCGTTCAGCCGCACGGCTGCCGTGCGCGCCGTGCGAAGGTCTTGCTGGCGTTCGTACGAGTACAGCAGCATCGTGCCGAACATCAGCGCGATAAATCCGAGAGAGAACAGCGCTTCGACCGAGACCTGCCCTCCTTTTTTCATAGCCGTAGGGAAGCGCCGGCGTTCATAAACCTTGCCGTCTAGCGGTCAAGCTCAATAACTTCGGAAGAAAGGTCGATGACGCGGTCGCAGTATTGCGCAACCTCAAAAATCAGCTCTTCGTCCAGCATCTGGCGGAGCGCGATGAGCACTCCCTTGATGTTCAGCGAGCGCATCTTGATGGTGAGAAAGTGCGCGAACTTGGCGACGCTTTCGGTCTCGTTGTAAATCAGCAGCGTCGACAGCGAGTCCATGAACAGGAATTTCTTGCTGCCTTCGAGCGCGGTCGCGGCGGCATTGAGCGCGAGCGATAGGTCCGTGAGCGATTGCGGGTTCGGGAGATAAATGACCTGATGGTTCGTGAGCTTCGGCTGCGTCACGGTCTGGCTGATGGCGTCGATGAAAAAGATGCGGGAGGTGTTGACGCCCCGGTCGCGCAGCAGTTCCTTCATCGTGCCGTACGGCTTGTTCACCGTGATGTAGATTCCCGGAAGGTTTTCCTCGTTGCACAGCATTCGGAGCACTTCAATGACGCCTTCAAAGTACTGCTTGACATTGAGAATCAGCAGAACCATGTAGTTCTCGGGAAGACTTCTCAGTTCGGCGCGGAGACTTACGGCCATGGCTCACGCAACGTGGAGCGCGTGGAACTTGGTGTCGGAGTTGCCTTTCATCTTCTTGACGCGCACGAGCGTCTTGACGACAAAGTCTTCCTGCGCGAGCTTGGTCTCCAGCACGACGTCGCACAGCCCCTCAATCGCCTTGAGGGTGGTTGCATCGTGCAAATTCTGCTCGATGAGAAAGATGGTCAGCGTGTTGTACTTCTTCAGCGTCGAGACTAAGTACGAGAAGAACTGGTAAATCAATACGGGCTCGTTCGCGATGAGCGCCGGCGTCAGCAGGTGCACGACGCCGCGGATTTTCTTGTCCTTGTTGCTCTCGAGCAGCTGGAGCATCGCCAGTTCGACCGTGAACAGCTCGTCAATCTTGCAGTTGATGGCGTTCTCGCCCTCGGAATGGTTGCTCTCGTCAATCCAGTACAGGCGCTTCTCGTTCATCTCGCGCGTGACGTCCAGCCCCTGGTCCTTGAACGCGCTCTCGATATCCTTGTTCGTTTGGTTGAAGAACGCGTAATACCCGACGCCGTTTTTCGCCTTCACGCTGTTGTGGAGGAACAAACGCTCGAGGCTGTCCTTCATGCCGGTGTCGCGCTCGATGAGCACGACGGTCTTGTCGGGCAGTTTGCCGTTGAGAATGCGGTCGACGGCCGCGCAGCCGGTCTTGATGGTCATCGGTTCACCTCAGCGGCTCCTTGCCGACAATCTTGACCTTGAATTCGCACTGCCGGTCGCCTTGACTGACGCACGCCGTCTCGAGAGCGCCGGCGTAGAACCCGTACGTTTCTTCGACGAGACTGGCGAGCATTCCCCCGACGACGCTGCAGCTCGGGCGCTTCAGTCCGGTCTTGAACACGGAGTTCTTGAGCTCGAAGTAGAATTCCTTCTTGCGCGGGTCCGCAGAGACGAGTTTCAGCGTGCCGATGCCGCTTTTCTTGAAGTGCGAGATGAATTTCGCGATGTCGCGGTTCGTCTCCACTTGGCGGATGCCCTGCAGCAGGGTGTTTTTGTTGCGCTTTGCGAGATTCTTGCCCACGACGTACAGGAACACTGCGTTACTGGGTTGGTACTGCATTTCTTGGTGCAGGTCACGGAAAAATTCGGTAAATGTTGCCATTGTTTCCTCCTAGCGGTACACGCCGTCACGGTCGGGTTCGCCGTATTGGCGCACGATGCTGTGCACCACGACTCCCGTCTTTGCGATTTCCAGCGGGTGCGTGTTGGGATCGTTTTTCGTTTCGCGCAGTTTGCGCACGGTGATGCTTCTCGCGTATCCTGACGCGACGCTCTCGAACGCGAGGTGGACGATGCCGTCGCTCGCGAATTCCGAGACCGTATCGCGGGTCAGGTATTCGCCGCCGTTCGTCCCCTCCGAGATGAGCAGGGTCGTGCAGTGTTTCACGTGCTGCAGTTCGTTGACGAGCGAATAAATGTACCTGCGGACGATGATGTCGCCGAGAATCGGCGGCGAGAAGAACGACTTCTGCTTCATGATGTCGACCAGCGCGATGTCCTTGACCGGCTGGTAAATCGGCGCGTTGATGGCCAGCGTCGAAAGCGAGTCGACGACGAGGCGCTTGATGTTCTTCGTCTTGACGTAGCCGAGAATCGTGTCGCCGACCGTGTGGTCGAGGTCGTCAATCGGGATGCTCCAGATTTCGAGCTTCTTGCTCTTCAGCAGCGGCTCGAGGTTCCAGCCGAACATCGACGCCTGCTGTTTGAGCGCGTCGACGGTCTGCTCGAACGTGACGTAGAGGCACTTGTCGTTGAACTCGGTGGCGCCGCGGAACAGGAATTCGAGCGCGAAGATGGTCTTACCCGTGCCGGGCGTGCCGCACACGACGACGCTGCTGCCCTGCGGGATGCCGCCTTGGACAAGCTCGTCGAAACCCCTGATGCCTGACTTGACGCGGGTGATGTTCATGCGGTTCCCTCGCGGATGTCCTTGAGCTTGTGCCATTTCTCGACCGTGAGACTCGTGTCGTCCTGGTTCTGGACTTCGACGCTGTCGATGAGCAGCTGTGAGGTCGGACTCTTCGGCAGCGCGCCCGTGAGCGCGAGTTTCAGCGCCTTGGCAAACGCTTTTGCCTGCAGTTCATGCACGAAATGCGCGTTCAGCGCGACCGGACTCTCCACCATCACTTCGAGGAACCCTCCTTTGTCAAAAATGAACCGTTCATAGGCTTTTTCACCGATAACGTCGAGACCCATATAATACACTTTTTGTTTGAGCTTGCGCTCCAGCTGGTCCACGAACTTGACGAGCGCCTGTTTGGCGCGGTCCTGTTCGGTGAAACTTTCCTGCAGCGTTTCGGTCTTGCGCACCGCGAACGGCAGCACTTCGCCGACGTCCAGCAGCGGGACGAAGAGGTGCTTGGTCTTCATCGCCGTACGCTCCGCGTCCGGCACAGAGCGTGCACGTAGTTATAGCCCTGATGAATGGCGCCGTGCAGGAAATTCGTGACTTGGTTGACGTGGACGAGGTCCGCCTTGATGCGCGTTTCGTACTGCCGCGCTTCGGCGCGCGCTTGGGGCGAGTCGCCGGTCACGACGCTGACGGACAGGCGCGGCTGTTTTGTCGCCGCGAGATTGCATTCGTCGACTGCCTGCGCAAGCGAATCGCAGCGGCGCATCGTGCACAAGTACATTGAGTGCTCGTTGAGCAGTCCGTCGGACGTCGGGTTGTGCGCCGCGACGAGGAGCGGGCTTGCCAGATACGGTCCCGCGCGGTCGCCGCCCGCGAGGATGTCCGCGTGTCCGAGCCCTTTGAGTTCCTGCATGCGCGGCAGCGTCTGGTCGAGGAGTTCCTTGTCGACGTAGCCGACTTCAACGCCGGGCGTCATCGGATTGCCGACGAGCAAACCCTTCACGCGGTCAGGAAGCACTTTCAGCAGGACGTCGTGCGCCGCGCCGACAGCGTAGAGCGCTTTCAGCGACTTGCAGCTGATGGGATAATGATACGCAGACTGCATGATGAGTTCTGCCGCCTTGAGAGGGTCGGCACTTTCGGTGACAATCATCGCGCAGTTGCCGGACGTGTGCCGCATCAGCCGCCCTTCGAGGTCGGTAACGACGATGTTTTCCGTCAGCGAATCAATCAGCGTTTGGTTCACCTGCTGTCCTTGGTACTGCGCGAGTCTCGTAGGGTCGATGACGTTTTTTCGCTCATAGCGGAGCAGGTTGTCAATCGTGTCGTCGGAACCGAACGCGACCGTGCGAGCGGCTTCTTTGGCGAGTTTGAAGTGCAATGCGGTTGCTCGGTCGGTATCGCGTGTATCCCACGTGAGAACGCTGACGGCTTCCTTCGGGTAGCCCGCGTCGAGGGCGGCTTGCACGACCTTGTACGCGACCGGCAGCTCATTTTTGCTGACCTTGAGAACCGCGGGAACGCCCGCAACGGCGAGGAAAGAGAAAACGAACAGCGTCGCGCGCGGGTCGTTGCTCGGAATCACGCCGTACACGAATCCGTCGTGCGGCACTTTCAGCTCAACGCCCGGAATGGCGGGGTGCGTGTACCCGGGAACGCCGTCGATAATATCCATCATGGTGCGCACGGTGCCGGGCATCCCGTCCATCAGGAAGGGAATCATCTTGATGTAGTCCTTGACGGAATTCCACGGCATGCCCATCATCTGCACGCAGTGCGCGATGTCCGCGTCGTCGAACTTCAGGCGCGTACTTGCGTCCTTCAGGATGCGCTCGCGGTCCTCGAACGTGAGCTTTGCGAGTTCCTGCTGTCCCCGCTTGGTCATGGAGATTGCGCGCTCGAGGTCGCGCTCATCCGAATCCGTCGCAAGCACGGCGTAGTCAGGGAAGAACGCGCTGCGCGCTTCAAACTGCCTGCCGCTCATCGAGACGGACTTGCCTCGAATGAGGTTCTGGAATGCGGGAAGGGTTGCGATGGTCATGTCAGTCTGCGCAGCAGCCGCTCTTGATGAGGTCTGCGAGGTTGTCGATGCGTTTGATGTCGCTCCAAATTTCGCTCTTCACACCGCACGGGCACGCGCCTTCAGGGTGCTTGAGCACGGCTTGGTCGCCGATGATATACCGGTGGTAGAGCGTTCCCTCTCGGAAGACGCTCGTGAACGCGACAATACCCTGCTCGCCGGGTTCTGCGGGAATCCAGCGCCCGCCATTGTTCTTGAGGAGTTCGGCGTAGTGGGGACCGTGCATCACGTGCAGGTTGTTGTACGTGCACAGCCGATTCTCGGGACCGCGCGCCGTGCCGAGAAACGCGGGCAGGATTTCGGTCGCGCCGTAAATCGTGAACACGGGCTTGCCGGACGCCTGCGCCCAGCGCTCGACTTCGGGAATGATGCGGAATCCTCCCAGCAGGACGACATCGACGTTGTCTTCGAACGTCGCCGCGTCGGTGTTGACGATGTCCAGCAGCGTGCGGCCGCCGCCTTTGTGGAGCTTGTCGCCGTCGTTGATGGGCGGCTGCGCGCCGATGAAGACGAGTTCGCGTTCCGGGTTTTTGTCCTTGTAATCCTGAATGTAGCCCAAAATTTCCGGCGCTTTGTCGGTCGTTTTGACATTGATGTACGTGCAGCCCAGTCTCTTGAGCGCGCGGTGGACTTCTTCGCCGCCTTTGTGCGACGGGTTGTAGCAATTGATGATGGTGCTGGAGGGTTTGATGCCGCCGGTCACCATCGCGCGCGAGAACGCCGTGCTTTCCACGTCGAGGTCGTGCTCAGTCACCCACGTCGGCGCGGGCTTGCCCTTGGTGCCGCCGGAAAAATACGCGTCCACGGCTCCGGAAAGGTCGGACGGCAGCAGGACGCGCGGGTTTTTTTCAAACTTGTTGCGCAAGGAGAGGTTGGTGCCGGAGCTCGGGTCCTTCGGAAGTACGGGAAGGTTCCAAAAATCTTCGATTGTTTTGATGGAGTCGCCGGTGATGCCCAGACGGGCGTACGAGGCGTAGACGTCCGGCATCGTGCGCATCGCGCGGTCGATATTCTTGCGGATGTACGGCAGCATCAACTGTTCGCCTTCGGCGCGCGTCAGGTTGTTCCAGTCGGGAAGACTGAAAACCGCCGATGGCACGTCAACCGCTTTGAGGTAGAATTTGCTCTCGCAATCGTACACGAACTTCTCGAAGTCCGACGCAAAGCGCCTTTTCTCGATGAGGGTGCTCATTGGTTCATCTTGGTCATCAGTTTGTCATACAGCGTCAGCACGTTCAGGGTGACGTGCTCGAACATCGCCTGCTGTCCCGGACGCGAGCCGGTTTCCCCGAAGCAGACAAATCCCGCCACGTTTTTCGCGCCCAGATTCTTGCGCAGCTTCTTGATTTCCTTGATGGTGTCCTTTTGGTAGACGAGCTTGCGCGTGACGCACAGCGTGGTGAGCGCGAGCTCCGGCCCTTCCTTGGTCTGCACGTAGTTCTGGATGTCGTCCTTGATTTGGTCGGACGCGTTCATCAGGTGTTTCGCGTCGCCCTGCATCACGTACACGGGCCAGCCTTCGGTCAGAGGAGCGACGTACGCGAGCCCGTTGCCCGCGGGAATGCCGCCGCCGCGGATGATGAATCCGCCGAACAGGTCGGGAACTCCGAGCGGGTTCAGCTGCGAAAGAAAACGAACGTCCTTGAGGAACTTGTCGCGCGGCAGGTTCAGCTGCTGCGCGTACCAGTCGATGACGTTCTGGTTCGAGATTTCCTCGACGACAAAACCGCCGCTGGAGACTTTGCTGACGAAGCCCGTTTTCGCGGTGGGAACGCAGCCGTTCTCCATGCTTTGGCTGTACAGCAGCGCGCTCGAGTTGAACAGCGTGATGAGCCCGTCCTGCATGACCTTGCCGGAGTGCAGCATCGTGATGTTGTACTTCTCGCCGCGGAGCACTTTCATGCCGTCGGTGCCGAAACTGCCGCCCCAAATCGGAACTTGCAGTCCGGTGACGTCGCTGATGCCCTTGATGATTTCTTTTTCGTCGCCCATCACGGGCAGCTTGATGCCGCGCGTGAACAGGACGATGAAGAAACTCGGCAGCTTGACCATCCAGTGCACGGGCGATTCCTTCATGCGCGTGAACATCAGGTACGGGTCGACGTATTTGTCGATGGGAACTTTCTGGAGCGCCTGCTTGATGACTTCCTTCGCGAGCTTGCGAGGCGCTTTGCTGACGTTGTCCGCCGACGCGACGCCGACGTGCAGGTAATCCGACTGCACGCTGACAACGACGACGCCGGTGCTGTAGATTTGGTCGTTGAAGAACACGCTGTCCGCGCTGCCGCCGACGTATTCCGATTTCGGCAGGACCGCGGAGAGCCCTTTGCTCAATTGATACGGGTCATACTCGCCCGCGTAAAAGACGTATGAAATCGTGGGCGTTTTCGGCAGCCCTTTCAAGGACGCTGTCGCGGCTTCGACGCCCGCGGCGTACGGATCCGTTTTGGTGCTCACGCCGACGCTCACATTGATGTTTTTTGCCATTCATTTCACCACGTACTCGCAAACCGCGCCTTTGATGTTGCACTGAGTCAGGTCGCAGTTCACGTCTTTTGCAAACAGGAATGAAAACATGCCCGCGAGCGCGGCGGGAAGCAGGACGCAGTCCTTGAACTTGTTGTCCGCGCACGCTTCGGCGACCGGAGGGTTATGGAACCGGACAACGGCCGAACGCTTTTTTTGGTCGAGCACCGCGATTTCGGGCTTGCCCATCCCGAACGTCTCGAAAATGTCTTCGGTGATGCGCATCATGCCCTCATTCGTGGAGCCGATTTTGTGGGCGTAATCGCCGAGACTGGTCTTCACACCTTCTTTGATGAGCGTGTAGTAGCGTTTCTCGTCAAGGCTCTGGAGCGCGACGATGATGTCAGAAGGAAGCATAATCTGCTTTTTTCCCAGAATCTCGATGGTGCCGTCCGTCATGAACAATTGGCGCGCGAACAAGAGTTTCTTCAGGAACGCCGAGAGCATACAACCTCTTTTTGCACAAGGCAGGTTTTCGTTTGCGACTTATATAAATGTTGCGAACAAAGCCAAGAGAGCGAAGGTCACCAATCTGCGAGCGAGGCAGCAGTGACGGCCAAGAACTCGGCGCTTCTCCGTCGCTGCGACGAACCAAACGGCTTGGGCAGCTTGCGTTTCTGGGCGACGGGCCGAGCGAGCGGTGACCTTCGCTCACGTGTTCTCCACGATTGAGGAGTTACGCATACTTAAATACGAAACAAAACGAGAGCGAGGTATGCCCAAACCGAAGCACGACAGGTTCCCGACCGGCATTCCCGGCTTTGACGCCCTGTGCAACGGCGGGTTTGTCGAAGGCAGCGTCAACCTCGTCACGGGAGGCACCGGAACGGGAAAGACGATTTATTGCCTGCAGTTCATGCACAGCGCCATCGCGCGCGGCAAAAAAGGGCTCTATGTCTCATTCGAGGAAAACCTCGACGCGCTTGTCGGCGACGCCATGGAATTCGGCTGGGACTTCGGCAAGCTTCAGAAGGACGGCAAGTGCTGGTTCATCACGTTCCAACCCATCACCGGACCCGGCTTGCAGGCGGAGTTCGTCCACCTCATTCAGGAAAAACAGATTGACGTGCTCGTCGTCGACTCTATCTCAGTACTTGCGATGATGTACGAGTACAACTACTTCAAGATGCGCAAGGAATTGTACATTCTCGCCGACACGCTCAAGAAACTCGGCGTCACCACGCTGTTCACGGCGGAAATCGAGGGCGAGGCGCCGCTCGACATCTCCGGCGGCGGCAAGCTTTCACGGGACGGCATCGTCGAATTCATCGCCGACAGCGTCATCACGATGCACAACGCCGGCATCGGCGGCGAAAGCGATCGCGCGATCCGCGTGCTCAAGATGCGCCGCACCAAGCACGAGAAAGGACCGGTGCCGCTCAAAGTGACCGATAAGGGCATGGAAGTTCTCAAGCCCACGAAGTTTTAGCTGATTGCATCTTTGTCTCATGAAACGAGGTCAAGTCGCGTTAGAAGTGCTGGTGTTCTCTGGATTGTTCCTGCTCGCGCTCGGCGTGGTGCTCGTGTACGCCTCGCACGTGTCCTCGCAGGACATCGCGTACCATCAGGCGGACGACGCCGTGCGGGGGATTGTCGCGGCGGCGGACGCCGCGTACACTCTCGGGCCGGGCTCGGTGCAGTACGCCACCGTCACGATTCCGGGCGGGTCTCCAACGCTCACGGTTCAGGGGCGCTCCGTCAACCTGCGCCTGCACCTGAACGGCAAGGTCACGGATTTTCCCGGACGTTCGCTCGCGAACCTGACCGGCAGCCTGCAGTCCTCGCGCGGAACGTACCGCATTAAGGCAACCGCGCTTGACTCGGGCGTCGTCGAACTCGCAGGGTAAGATTTAAATAGGAAGCAACCGCAACGGAGACGTACAAAGAGGAGCTATGAAGAAAGGACAAGCCGCGCTCGAATTCCTGATGACCTACGGATGGGCTTTGCTCATCATTCTCGTCGCCATCTCCGCGCTCGTCTATTTCGGCATCCTCAACGCAGACCGGTTCCTCCCGGACCGGTGCGCGCTGCCGACCGGACTTTCGTGCCTGAGCAGCAAGGCCACCGCGACGTCCGCGGTGTTTGTCATCCAGAACAACCTCGGGCAGGACATCTCCGTTACCAAGATTGACCTGCTCACGCCCAGCGGTTCATCCATTTGCTCCGCGGACTACAGCGGCGGCGCCGGCGAGCTCATCAACGGCGACAAGAACACTTTCACGCTCACGTCCTGCAGCACCGGCACGGTCGGGAAGAAATTCAAGGGCACGATTCAAGTTTCGTACACCGATGAAGAGAACGTTCCGCGCATCCGCAGCGGCGAACTCATCACGAAGATTGAGCCCGACAGTTAGTTCGTAAGCAGTTCTCCTAGTGAGTAACAGGCTCTCCACACTTCTTTCCCAGCAGTTAGGCTCGCCGCGCCCAGGCAGTATTGTCGTAGGTAGTCATTTCTGAATTGCACAACCAACTTCCCAACGGCCGGTGCCTCATGGTTACGAAACTGAACTCAAGCAGTCGTTGGCGTGCGTAAAATCTGAGAATAAAGTTGCAACAAAAAATTACTTCTTCGCTTCTGCCTTGGGAGCAGCGCCTGCGGCAGGGGCTGCGCCCGGCGCGGCGCCCTTCTCGCCTGCTGCTCCGCCCGCTGCGCCTTCGACCGGCAGCAATTCCTCGATAATGAGGGCGGGGATCTTGGCTTCGACGAGCTTTGCCTTGATGAGACCTCGAGCTTTGCCTGCCATCGATTCGATGATGCTCTTCGCGAGCGTCGTGAATTCGGTGCGGCGCTTCTCGATCTCTGCCTGGAGGCGCTTGCGCTCCTCGTCGAGCTGCTTGAGCTCCTCTGCGGACAGCTCGGTCTTCTCGGCCTTGATTTCCGCGGCGAACGCGCCGGCGTCGATGTCCTTGATGACGTCCTTGGCGGGCTTGCCCTCGACCATGACGCCCATAGAGTTGCAGGAACCGATGACTTCCTTGACGCGCTTGAACATGTCCTTGCCCAAGAGGCTGTCGGACTTCATCTTCGCGATTTTGATGATTTGCTCAATCTTGATGTCGGCGACCTTGTCCATCAAGGGGTTGCCGGAGCCCTTCTCGATGCCGGCTTCCTTCTTGACGAGCGCAGAAACAGGAGGCGTGCCGACGGTGACCGTGAAGCTCTTGTCGTCGGCGACGTTGATTTTGATGGGAACTTGCATTCCTTTGAAGTCGGCGGTCTTCTTGTTGATTTCCGCAATGACCATCCCGATGTTGACACCGGCAGGACCGAGAGCCGGACCGAGCGGCGGAGCTGCCGTCGCCTTGCCGCCTTCCACCAACGCTTCAATTGTCTGCTTTGCCATGTGTATTTGTGCGGGAACGTGAACCCTTTAAAAACGTTACTCCGAATCCTCGTCATCCGAACGGCCGATGCCGTCTTCGCCGGCAGTCTCGCGGCGGATGACCTTGACCATGTCAATCTTGAGGGTGATGGGGATGGGCACCGCGGCTTCGAGGAGTTCGACGACGACTTCCTCCTTCGCCTTGTCGACGCGGGTGACCTTCGCCTGTTCGCGCTTGAACGCGCCGCCGATGATTTCGACGATGTCGTTCTTGCGGATGTCGACTTCGTGCTTCACCTGTTCGAGCATGTGCTCGATTTCGCGGTACTCGACTTCCTTCGGAAGGATGCCGCGAGCGTAGGGAACTCCGAAAATCGCTTGTTCGGCTGCTTGGTGGTCCACTGCTTCGATAAAGATGTAGCCGCGCATGCCGTGCGGGCGGACGATTGCGAAGACGCCAAGCTTCTTTTTCTTGATGTTGCTGCTGAGGAAGTCCATCACCTGGTCTTCGCGGTTCGCGGTTGTGCGGACTGCAAAGATGTGAGTGGTAATGCCCGGCGGTGCAGCTTTTTCATCAGCCATAGTCTTGAAACCCCTCTGTGCTCGTGTTTTGAGATGCAGAAGAATAACTATGAACCCACAGGGTTGTTTATAAAGGTTGCGGTGGCACGCAGGCTTTATATAGCACGGCCGGCCTGTTCAGGCATGCTCGCGAAAAAGGGTGACCTTGCTTTCCTGTTTGCGTGGCCGATTGCGGCAGCCGTCGTTTCTTTCGCATTCCACGTCAATTTCTTTGTCGGAATGCTGCTCTTCTTGGCGGTTCCTTCGCTATTCCTCGCGCTGCGGAACCCGCGCGCCGTGCCCAAGACCGCATTGTTTGCCGCGGTCACGTGCGCGCCATTCGCGGTCGTGATTGATTACGTCATGGAATCCACCGGCGGGTGGGTGTTTCCGAACTCCATTTTTGGCGCGTACCGGCTGTTTGGCGTGGTCGTCATTGACCAAATCATTTGGACGTTCCTGTACTTCTTTTTCGTCGTAATTTTCTACGAGACGTTCCTTGACGCGCACAAACGCCTGCGGATTGTTGACCCGCACCTGAAATATTTGTGCCTGCTGGGCGCGGCGTCGCTCACGCTCTTTGTCACGCTGTACTTCACCGCACCCAAAATCCTGCTTATCAATTACTTTTTCCTCAAGATAGGCCTGCTCATTTCCGTGATTCCTGTATCCTTCGTCGTGGTGAAGTGGCCGCGCCTGACGCGCAGGATGCTGCTCGCGACCGTGTACTTCTTCGGGTTCACGCTGCTCTACGAACTGACGGCAGTGACCCTCGGACACTGGCGTTGGCCTGCGCTCGGACAAGTCATCGGGTTTATCACCATTCTCGGCGTGAGTTTTCCTGTTGAAGAATTCCTATTCTGGATACTTCTCGGCGCGGCGGGCACGATTGCGGTCTACCACGCGTTCGACGACGACGCGCGTTAGGCGAGTTGCTGCTGCCGGGGCGGGCCGAGCAGTGTTTCCAGCCCTTGCTCCAGCGTGATTCCTGCCTTGAATCCCAGCCTTACGCGCGCCTGTTCCACGTCAGCATAACTGTGCCGAAGGTCGCCCGCGCGCTCCGGTTTGTTCTCGATGTTCGGTTCCCTGCCCGCAATCTCGTGCATGAGCAGGGCGAGCCGGTTGACAGTGATTGTTTTCCCGCTCGCGATGTTGAACACCTTGCCGCTCAGCGGGTCATCATGGTTGGGGCTGACGTTCAGCGTGTCGTTCGCGAGCGTCAATGCGCGCACGACATCGGAAACGTGGATGAAGTCGCGCGTCTGCTCGCCGTCACCGTAAATCGTGACGGGTTTTCCCTCAAGGATTTTTGCGCGGAACTTCGGAATGACCGCCGCGTACGCGTCGTCCTCGCGCTGGCGCGGACCGTACACGTTGAAGAACCGCAGCGAGATAGTTTCGAGCCGCGAGGAATATCCGCGCATCAACTCTTCCGCTGCCTTTTTTGAAATGGCGTACGGCGCCGTGATTTTTCCCTCACGTCCTTCGCGGTTCGGGGAGGACGCGTCGCCGTAGACTGCCGCCGAGCTCGCGAAAATGACGCGTTTGACTCTCGCCTTGACTGCCGCGTCCAAGACGTTGTGCGTGCCCACCAGATTTTGGCGGTAACATTCGAGCGGCTCTTCGACCGAGCGCGGCACGGACGTGAACGCAGCAAGGTGATAGACGGTATCTGCGCCCGTGAAATGATAGGACAGCGCTGATGTGTCAAGAATGTTGTACTGCTTCAGATTTTCCCTGCGGACGGGCACCGAAAGCATGCGGTCTTTCTTGGCGTCATCGAGAACAATGACGTTGTGCGCCAAGGCAAGGTGTTCAATCAAGTGCCTGCCGATAAAGCCCGCTCCGCCCGTAACGACAATCTTCCCCATATGTATCCCCCGCTGAAGTTTAGAAGCCGAGACCGCGCAGCCCTTCGCGGAGCAGCTGCACGAGGAACCCAATCAGACCGATCAGTCCAATTCCAATACCTGCGATTTTGACGATGGTCTTGAATTCCTCGCGGTTCGGTTTCTTGGTAATTGAAAAGACACGCTTGCACTCGCGGATGAATTCCTTCAACTGCGACCAGCGCCGCGACCATTTGCCCTGATTGGTGGCGTCGGCGACTGCAGCTTTCGCGACTCTCTGAACGGACTGCACTTCCTGCGCCAGGTCCGTGCCGATGCGTTCGACCGTCTTCGCGAGGTTCGAAACGCGCAGCATTTTGCGGTGCTGACTGATGGCGTAGCCGCCCGCGTACGCGCAGATGATGAACGTGAACGCGATGATGGCCACCGACCACGCGTCATAGCGGCCGGTCGAGGTCATGCGGTAGACAAAATAGATGAGGAAGGCTGCGGCAACGACGAACAGCGTCAGGCCGATGTGCCGGCGCGTGCGGTGGTGCTTGGCAGGATGCGGCGCGGCGGCCATCTGCGCGTGCGGTTCCTGCGTGATTTGCGGCGCGGGTTCCTGTGCCGCAATCTGCGGCGCCTGTTCCTGCTGCGGTATTTCGTCCATACTCCTCGGTGCTTGACGGTTACTTTTAAGCGTTGCGGAATCGCAACCTTTAATTAGGCAACCTGCTTCAGAAAATGGCATGACGCTCAGCGACAAAGTTTCCGCGATTCTGACCAAGCCGACGACGTTCTTCCGCAAGCTCAACGAGAAAGGCGTCGGCGACGCGTTCCGGTATCTTGCGCTGTTCTACCTCGTCTTCCTCGCGCTCACGGTCTTGATTTCAGTCTACACCACTTCGGTATTGATGGGCGTCATGCAGTCGTACTTCGGCTCGAGCATGATGGCCAGCCCGTCAATGGGGCTTCGCCTGCTGTTCGCGCTCATCGGGTATCCGTTTTCGCTGCTCCTGAGCTTTGTCGGCGCGGGAATCCTCTATCTCTATCTGCTCATCTTCGGCGGCAAGGCAAGCTACTCTCAGACGTACCAGCTTGCCGTGTACGCGTACACGCCCACGTTCCTGCTCGGCTGGATTCCGCTCGTCAGCGTCGTCACCGGCATCTGGAGCTTTGCCCTGCTCGTCATCGGCACGGCGGAAATCCACAAGATGTCTCGTCTGAAAGCGGCGCTGCTTTACCTGATTCCCGGCATCATCATCGCATTTCTAGCGGCGCTGCTCATCAGCATCATCGCGGCAGCATTAATTGCGTCGAAAGTCGTGATGCCTGCCCTTACTCAGTAAAAAGACTCTCAGAATTTCTGCTCAGAGGAATTGGACGAAGGTTGCGCAGTTCAGAAATGACTACCTATGACAATACTGCCTGGGCTCGGCTTACGTCAGAATCAATCAACGAATTCAATGCCCAGTTCGTTCTCGATTTCTTTCTTCGCGATGTCGGTTGCGCGGTGGGTCTTGCCGAAAATCTGCGGCGACTTCACGCCCGTCACGATGAGCATCACGCGGAGCGTGTTGCCCAAGTCCTCGTAGATTTGGGCGCCCCAGATGATTTTGGCTTCGGGCGAGAGTTTTGAAGAAACGGATTCGACGACCTTGCGCGCTTCGTTCAACGTAAGGTCTTTGCTGCCCGCGACGTTGATGAGCGCGCCTGTCGCACCTTCGATGTCGACGTCCAGCAGCGGGTTGTGAATGGCTTTCTCGACGGCTTCGTTGGCGCGGTTCTCGGAGTCGGATTCGCCGACGCCAATCAATGCGACACCGCCGTTCGACATCACGGCGCGTATGTCCGCGAAGTCGAGGTTGACAAGTCCCGCCTTGGTGACGAGTTCCGCGATGCCCTTGACCGCGTTGGTGAGAATTTCGTCCGCAACTTTGAATGCGGTGTGCAGCGGCAAGTCGGGAGCGAGTTCCAAGAGCTTGTCGTTCGGGATGACGATGAGTGTGTCAACGAGCTGTTCGAGGCGTTCCAGCCCGACGAGCGCGTTTTCGTAGCGGCGGTTGCCTTCCATCGTGAACGGCATCGTGACCACTGCGACGGTGAGCGCGCCCATTTTCTTTGCGAGATCGGCAATGACCGGAGCCGAGCCGGTGCCCGTGCCTCCGCCGAGACCGCACGTGATAAAGACCATGTCCGCACCGGACAGGGAGTTCTTGAGGTCGTGTTCCTGTTCGCGGGCGGCGGCTTCGCCTTGCTTCGGGTCTGAGCCCGCGCCGAGTCCGCGCGTGACTTCGCGTCCAATCAGAATTTTTTTGTCAGCGGACGTGTAGAGCAAGTCCTGCGCGTCGGTGTTGACCGCGATGGTTTCCGCGCCCTGCACGCCGACTTCGGTGATGCGGTTAATCGTGTTGTTGCCGCCGCCGCCGCACCCGACGACCTTGATGGTCGCGCGCTGGCGCGAGAGCAGTTCCTCGAGTTCCGTGTCGACGGCGCTCGCGGGTTTTCTTGCGTTCGTCACTTTCGGTTCGTTCGAGAATTGCGGTTGAGCAGGAGCGTAGGAAGGAGCGGGTTGCGCCGGAACAAACGTAGGCTGAGGATAGGGTTGCGGATAACTTTGCTGTGCGGCATTTGGCTGTTGATAGTCCACGATTTCCCATCGCCCCCTTTGTTACTTTTCTAGAATAGTGTCGGATTTCAAGAATTTATAAGGTTTTAGGTGACGGACTAGCGTGATTACGCTTTCAGGAACGTGACGTGCTTCAAACCGGTCAATTGCGTGATTTCCTTGACCATGCCGTCGGCAATTGGCTTCGGCAGTTCTTCCTTGAGCGTCACGGTCGCGTCGTCTTTCGCAACAGTTACTTGAGAATCGACATTGAGGATGACTTTGACCAGCGCGGCGACCTTGTGCGACGGGTCGGTGACGATTCTTCGCACGTTCACGTCGTAGATGACTTCCTTGCCCGCGAGAGGGTGGTTGAAGTCAACGATGGTGCGTCCGCCGGTCACGGCGCGAATCGTTCCGGTGCGCCCGTCGATGTTGACGGGAAGTCCGGCCTGCGGCTGGATGCCCTCGCGGATGAAGTTCTGCGTCGGAACCAGCACCATCAATTTCGCGTCCTTCTTGCCGAACGCTTCCTCTGCTTTCAGCTCGATGCGGTGCGCGCCCAGCTCCTTGCCGACGAGTTTCTTTTCAAGACCGTGCAGAAGGTGTCCCTTGCCGAGGCAAATCGTGACCGGTTTGAAGTCGCCGCGCAGCGCGTTTTCTTTCGCGATTTTTTCTTCCGTCGTGTCGAAGATGGAGTTGTCGTCCTTCACCCTGCCGGTGTAGTCCAGTTCGATAAACTCGTTCTCGTGCAGTGGCATACGCGTGAGCGAAGGCGCTCCGTATTTAAGATTTGCGCGAGTGGGGCAGCGCGTCCAGCTGGCGACGGCGGAATTCCGCGAGAATGGTGTCCACGACGTTCGTGAGCGACTTGTTGGACGTGTCAACGATGAGGTCGTAATGCTTCGGGTCAAAAGGGTCGACGTTGTATAACTTCTTGTACCGCGCGAGGTCGCTCATTCTCCGCGAACGCACGTCGGCGAGCGCGTCTTTTACCGTCTTGAACGCGTTTTCCGAGCCGCGCTTGCCCGCCTGATGGTCGGCAAAAATGCGTTTTGCGGCGACATCGTCGGACACTTTCAGGAACACTTTGAACGAATGAGGGACGAACTTCCACGAAAGGCGGCCTTCCATGACCACATTGTCCTGCAGGCGCCCGATACGCTGCTGCGCGACGTCCAATTGGCGGTCCGTTTGAGGATGCGTCTCCGCCTGATGCTCGAACTCCTCCACTTTCATGCCTGCCGCGACCGCGAGCTGGCGCATAATGCCGCCCACGGAGTAGAATTTGAACCCAATCTTGTCAGCCACAAGCCTCCCGACTGTGCTTTTGCCCGAGCCGGCGTCCCCGCCGATGGTGATAATCATTGCGCCTCTTTTCCCCTTCAGGAGACGGCAAGCTTTAAAAATCCACCTCTGTTCTCACGAGGAGAGTGGAGATGGGTAACGATACGACACGATTGGAAGAGCGCATCCTGGGAGAAGTTCCGATGACGCGCGAGAAGGTAGATGCCTTCCGTTTTGCCACGCAGGACCCGAACGAGATTCACGGGCACGAAAAAGGCGCCACGCTCGGATTCCAAAGCAAGTTCGTGCTCGCCTATCTCGTTTCTATGAAGTGCAAACCTGCCGTTCCCGCCACGCAGGAGACCACCTTCAGCAACGCCGTGCCTATCGGCGTCAACGCTTGGTGCACCTCGCGCTCCATTCCCGAAGGCGTCGAGGCGCGTATGTACCTGCCCGGCTTGGACAAGCCCGCCGTCACGTCGAAATTCTCCTACCGTTCGCTGTCGCAACCCACCACGTTCGTGCCGCGGCACGACGGAGTGTTGCACTCCTATACACTTTCCGAAGCCGTCGCCCGTCAAGCGGGCAAGGGCATCTCCGCCGACGTTCCCGCGTGGGACGCCCTTGCGGTCGGATTGGTCTCGTCTGCGTTTTACAAGGACGGTGCCAAAGCCGTCGACGAACAGCGCGCGCGGGACCGCCAGCCCGTCTATATGCGCCAGACCGTGAGCCGCACGGAGCATCCGCCGCTGCGCGACGGCGATAGCATCCTCATCGAGACCAACTGCAGGGATGTCCGGCCCGTGGAACGCCGCGGAGCCGTCTGGTACACACCGAAAGCGGTCATTTCCCGCGAAGGGTTCGCGTTGTACACGGTGGAAGCGACAATCGCGTTCGTCGAAACGGCAAAAGTCATGGAAGCGCTCGGCGCGACCAAGAACGCATAACTTCTTCATAACCTTTATATAGTGATTCGGGAGCAAAATCAGCACGACACGCGATACGCATCATATCGGGGGTTCCAATGTCAAACAACGTACAACCTATCTTCATCCTGCCTGAAGGCACGCAACGCACGACGGGCAAGAATGCCCAGCGCAACAACATCATGGCGGCCAAGCTCGTCGCCGAAACGGTGCGCACGACGCTCGGTCCGAAAGGCATGGACAAAATGCTGGTCGACGCGCTCGGCGACATCACCGTCACGAACGACGGCGTCACGATTCTCCAAGAAATGCAGATTGAGCACCCGGCGGCGAAGATGATTGTCGAGGTCGCCAAGACGCAGGAAGAAGAAGTCGGCGACGGAACCACAACGGCAGTCGTCATCGCGGGCGAGCTTTTGAGACGCGCGGAAGAACTGCTCGACCAAGAGGTCCATCCGACGGTTATCGCGCGCGGCTACCGCATCGCGCACGAGAAAGCGCTCGAGATTCTCAACTCCATCGCAGAACCCGTCACCGAAAAAGACGACTCGCTGCTCAAGAAAATCGCCATGACCGCATTGACCGGCAAGGGCGCCGAGACCGCAAAAGAAAAGCTGAGCGACATCGGCGTCAAGGCAGTCAAAAGAGTCCTCAGCCGCGACGCTGCAGGAATCGTTCATTTTGATAAAGAGCACATCAAGCTCGAAAAGAAAGTCGGCGGCTCTGTCGAAGACACGGAACTGATTGACGGCGTCGTGCTCGAAAAGGAAGCCGTGCACCCGCAGATGCCGAAACTGATTCAGGCGGCAAAGATTGCGCTGATTGACAGCGCGATTGAAATCAAGGACACCGAAATCGACGCCAAAATCGAAATCACCGACCCGTCCCAGATGCAGGCGTTCCTCGACCAAGAGGAGAGGATGCTCCGCACGATGGTCGACAAGATTGTCAACGCCGGCGCAAACGTCGTCTTCTGCCAGAAAGGCATTGATGATTCAGCGCAGCACTTCCTCGCAAAGAAAGGAGTCTACGCCGCCCGACGCGTCAAGAAATCCGACATGGAAGCGCTTTCGCGCGCGACGGGAGCGAGCATTATCACAAACCTCGACGATTTGACTGCGAAAGACCTGGGTCACGCGGGCAAAGTCGAAGAACAAAAAATCGGCAACGAAGAACTCACGTACGTCACGGGCTGCAAAAACCCTAAGAGCGTTACGGTCTTGGTGCGCGGCGGAACCACGCACATCGTTGACGAAGTCCGGCGCGCGATGACCGACGCCATCGGCGACGTCGCCGCCGCCATCAAGGTCGGCAAAGTCGTTGCCGGCGCGGGCGCCCCTGAAGTCGAAGTCGCGCGCGAACTGCGCAAGTTCGCCGACAGTCTTTCGGGACGCGAACAGCTTGCGGTGCTTGCGTTCGCGGAATCGCTTGAAGTGATTCCTCGCACCCTCGCGGAAAACGCGGGCATGGACCCGATTGATATTATCACTGAGTTGAAAGCCGCCCACGACAAGAAACAGCGCTGGGCAGGCGTCGACGTCAACGCGGGCAAAGTCATGGACGCGTGGAAAGCAGGCGTCATCGAACCGTTGAAGATTAAGACGCAAGCCATCAGTTCCGCATCCGAAGTCGCGCAGATGATTCTCCGCATCGACGACGTCATCGCGAGCGGCAAGTCGTCCTCACAAGGACCGCCGCCCGGAATGAACGGCATGAATGGGGAGTACTGAGGAGCTCACGAGAAGTTTGTGAATTCGCCCGTCACGAAACCTTTATAAACTCTCTAACGCATAGTCGGGAGTAGATACAAAAAGGGTGATGTGATGGCAGACGACGCGACTCCTAATCATACTGAAGGCGACGAGTACGAGCTGGTTCCCTACAAGGAAATTCAGGACCTGAAAGAGGAACTGAAGAAGCTCAAGGACGTCCCGATTCCGTCTTCTAAGAAACTGCAGGTCTCGATGGACGACCTCGCTTCCAAGATTGACCGCATGACCGCGATTTTCGAGGAAGCAGGCCACGAAATCAAGACCGAAGAAGGCGGGCTTACGTTCCAGGAAAAGATGAAGCCCCTGTTCGAAAAGATGAACAAGGTGCTCGAGCAGAACTCCGAAATCGCGAAAGGCATCGTCGCGGTCGCCGACCTCATCAACGAACTGAAGTCGCGCCTCGATGAAGGTTTTGTCGTGAAGAAGGAAGAGTCGATGCCCGGCGGCGAGCATATGACGCCCGAGCCGGGAATGCGACCGTTCATGCCTCCTCCGCGAATGATGGCGCCTCCGATGGGCGGTCCCGGAGCGCCGCTGCCTCCGCCGAAGCGCAAGGGGGGATTCTTCTAAACCATGTTTCCCAGCGTCGACTCGATGAAGGCGCAGACGCTGTACCATTACTGCGGGCGCGCGACGCGCAGACTCATTGAGCGCGACTACGTCCGCAAGGCGCTGGAAGAACAAATCGTCAAGCTGCGCAAAATCGGCAGCAAGGACTTCCAAGGACAAATCGCGGAACTCGAACGCAGGATTTCCGCGGCAGTCGCGATGGAGCAGCGCATCGCCGGACACCAGTCGGACGAGGACATCTTCCACCGCAAGCTGCGCGACAAGATTGACGCGCTCGAAGGACGGCTCGGCGCGTTCCTCGCCTCACGTCAGGCGCGCGCGACGCGCATTCAGGAACTTGAAAGCAAGATTATCAGCCGCCTCTCCACCAAGACGCAGAAGCTCACGATGGTGCGCGACGACATCCAAAAACTCGAGAAGATGCATTCTGAACTCGAAAAAGTCGGCAAGTTCAAGACAAAACTGCAGCATCTCGATGAGCGGTTGCACGCGATGAAAGAAAAATTAAAGGAATTGAACGCTTCTTCCTAAACGTCTCTCGCCAGAACCGTGCGCCGGTTGTTCTCTTTCGCCCTGCGAATGGCTTCCTTGACGACGTGTTCGGTGTGCTTGTCCAGCGCGTCGATGAAATCGCCGCCGACATTAATCTCTCCGCACAGTTCCTTGACCTTTGACTTGACAATCAACATGCGATTCACCTCTCCGTCGTTTAAAGCGTTGTGAGATTAAAAGTCTTTGCTTACTTATGCGTGTACCAGAACGACATCTTGTTGCCGTCTTTCTTGTCCAGGCGGCAGAATCCGAAGCGCTCGAACTGGATGACTTCATCGACCTTGACGTTCTTCAGCGACGGCTCGCCGAATCCTTTCACCGTGGTTGCGTCGGGCATCAGCACCGTGACGTCAATCAATTCGGCGGGATGCTCGGCGGGAAGCCAGTGCATCGTGCGCTCGCCTTTCTCGCGGTACGTTTCGACGTCCTGCGAATGGAAGGAATATCCTTTCGGCGCTTTCGTGAAATTCAAACAATCCATCAGGCGGTAGAGCTTCTGCATCTGCAATTCCTCGAAATCCTTCTTCGCGACAAAGTATTTCTGCCGCGCGACGAGCGTGCGCGTGCCGCGCTCCGGATGGTCGGGGTGCGAGTTCAGTTTTACGACGCGTTCAGGCGCGTCCGGAATCGAAAGCTCAACAGGATGCTCGACAAAGAAATACCGGTTCGCGACCGGGTCAATCAATTTACGGTTGATGCTCGCAATCATCGTCCAGTCAATGTTTGCCTGGTCGCGCTTCAGTCCCACTTCGTGCACGATTTCGTGAATCGCTTGCGGCAAAATCCCGCGCCGTCGAAGCGCTTTGATTGTCACTAAGCGAGGGTCGTCCCAGCCCAACATTTTCCCTGACTCAATCAGCTGGCGGATTTCGCGGCCTTGCGTCGTTGAGCCAATGACGTTGAAGCGTCCGAACTCAAAAATCGTCAAGGTGCGGAACGCGAGCATCCTGCGGAGCATGTCGTGAAGTTCCGCGCGCAGGACAAATTCGGCGGAGCGCATCACGTGCGTGACGTTATTTTCCTGCTCGGCAACGACGCTCGCTAAGTCGTAGAGCGGCCACACGCAGTATTTTTCTCCCTGCAGGAAATGCTTGTGATAGTCCATGCGGAACAAGACCGGGTCGCGCAGGACGCCGTTCTTCGACGCCATGTCTCCCTTGACGCGAATCGAAATCTCGCCTTCCTTAAATTTTCGGGCGAGCATCTGCTTCCACGACGCAAGATTATCCGGAGGATTGATGTCGCGGTGCGCGCACGCAACTCCTTTGAAGCGCAGGTCGCGCATCACGTCCTGCACGCACGTGCACGCGTACGCGTGCCCCGCGCGAATCAATCGTTCGCCTGCTTCGTAGAACTTGTCCATGTGCTGCGACATCACGTATTCTTCGTCGCCCTTCAACCCGAGCCAACTCAAGTCTTCGCGCATCGCGTCGAGGAATTCCTGCGTGCTTTTCTCGGGATTGGTGTCTTCAAAACGCAAAATGCACTTGCCCGCGTACTTCTTCGCAAAAAGAGTACTCACCAGGAACGCGATGGCGTGACCCAGATGCATGAACTTACTCGGCTCAGGAGGCATACGAGTGACGACTTTGCCCTGCACGGCGTTCGGAAGTTCCGGAAGCTCGCGAGGCTTTTCCTCAACTTTCTTTTCTTCGAGCAATTCAGGAGCGATTTTCTGCAATTCGGCAAGCTGCGCTGCAGGCTTCATTGCGTTGACTTCCTTGACAATCGCGGCGATGTCTTTCGACACCTCTTTCATCTTGTCCTTCAGTGCAGGGTCTGCGGCGATGAGTTTGCCGATAAGCGCGCCCGGATTTGCCTTGCCGCCGTACTTCACGGCGTTGTGCAGGGCCTGCTTGCGAATTTCGAACTTCAAATCCATACGGGAATCCGAAAGAAGATGCTATATAAACGTTGCTAGCGCGCGAACCGCGCCCAGAGCAGCATGCCCGCTCCCGCGACTGCGAGCAGTCCGCCTGCAATCCAAAAGAATACGAGATTGCCGTGCACAGCGAGAAACGGCGTTCCCGCCAGCAAAATGCCGCCGTTCAACAGCAGGAATGCGGGTTTAACACCTTTCTCGAAGACGAACAGTCCGGCAAGAAGCGCGAACAGTCCAACACCGAGCCACCACGCGGGCAGCGCGAGATAACTGAACACAAGCGGAAGCCCCGCCATCGCTGTTCCCGCGACCGAGAGCGTGCTAAACCCGCTGACACAAATCGTGTTGCACGTCTGCGCAGAACTGATAATGCTTGCCGCGCCGGAAACTCCGCCGACGCTCCCGAGAATCGCGTCCCTTTTCATGCTGATTGAAAGAATGCTTCGACGTTCCTGCGCGCACGGCCCACGTGCAAGGACGTTTTCTGCAGGCGTATCGCGAACGCGTCAGCCGCGCGTTCTTCCGCGTCGATGTCGTGCGGGCGTGTCGCGAACGCCGCGACGGGGCTGACAAAGCGCACCAACTGGCTCGTGAACTTCAACAGTGAAGAACGCTGGCAGAGATGTCCGAGTTCGTGCAAAACAACCGCTTCGAGTTCCTTGCGCGAGAGAATGTCCAGCATGCCAATCGAGACGAAAATCGCGGGCTTGAACGATGAGAAGCTGAACGCCATCGGCGCCGCGGTGTCGAGCGCGAACATCGCAGGAGGGAGAATGCCGAATTTCTTCGCAACGCGGTCAACCATCGTCTGCATGCGCGCGTCGTGCATCGGTCGGGCGCCGAGCTTTCTGCGGTAGAGACGCGGGAGTAAATAATAACCCGCAACGCCCGTCGTCGTGATGATGCCCGCGAGGATGAGCGGCAGCGCAAACAATAACGTGCGCGTCGTACACTGCACGCCGGGCAACGCGCATCCGCTCGTGTACGATAACGCGGCAATCGGCACGAGCAGCAATGCGATGTGGACGTAAATCAGAAACACGCGGGCGGCAACCGTGAGTTGCGCGTTTCTCGAGGCGGCAAGCACGAGCAGCGCAAGCAACACCGCGCCGGCGGAAATCGTCAGATACGTCGGATTGAGGAGGGTCAGCAGCATCACTTGGAGAATGCTCACTTCTTCCTCCCAAAGCGCTCGTTGAAATAACTGACCGCGGTCGGACCGAACGCGTCAATCAGTTTGTTGACGGCGGTTTCGACAACGTTTTGTTCGAACTGTTTTTTGTCCTGCCGCGGGAAGTACGTGTAGCGCATTCCTCCTCGCGCGGTCTCGACGGTGCGGTTGACAATTCCGCGCGCGTGCAATCGGTCGAGAATCACGGCCACGGAGCTGAGCGCGACCTTGCGCTTGTGCTTCAGCAGGTCGTACATCTGGCGCACTTTCATTTTTTTGTCGGGCCAGAGGACGCGAAGAACGTCGGCTTCGAGCGGGCTCAGCAGTTCATCAAACCGCCCCATCACTTCTTTCATGCGGTTGCACGAGACGAGCGTCTATAAATAGTTTACGCATCTTGTAAATCATTCACAACGCTTAAATAGCAGTTATGTTACGCTAGATGTAACGGTTGTGGCGTTTCGTGAATCACAATCTTTATATAGATTCCAACAAGGCGCAAACCCATGGTGAAAATCGGGGGAGCGCAGGAGCATCCTGTGGCAGAACCAAAAAAAGAAAAGGCAGTCAAAGCGGAACCCAAGGTCGAATCAAAACCTCTCGCGGTTCCGGTTGCGCACCCTGCATCTCACGAAGTGCACGCGCCTCACGACGCGCACACACCCGTAAGCGCCGGCGAAAAACTCTCGTTCCTGCTTATCGCGCTCGTTTCTTTGATGATTCTCTTCAACCAATTCCAGATTACGCAAGTCTCGGGGCTGCTCGTCTCGGGCGGCAGCGCGCTCGCGCCTTCGGGACCGACCGCAGGCCAAACCTCGGGTACCATCAAGCTCGATGCATCGGGCGACGTCGTCAACAGCGTCATCAAGGCGCTCATTCCGACCGGAACACCGAAGGATTATGGCAAGGAGCTCGGCGTCTCGTTCGACAACCCCGTCCCCGGTCTCCAAACGCTTGCGCGACTCGACCAAGCCATCCCAACCAAGACGCTTACCCCCGACGAGTTTAAGCGCTACGTCGGCATCACGACCAAAATTTCCTGCGAGTTCTGCTGCAGCGCACCTGCCGTCACGGACAACCAAGGCCGCGACTTGTGCGGTTGCGCCCACTCCGCGGCGTTCCGCGGGCTCACCAAGTACATTATCAAGACGCACCCCACCACGTGGACTGACGACCAGATTTACTGGGACCTCACGCGCTGGAAGTCGCTCTTTTATCCCAAGAACATGGTTCAAAAGGGCGTCGCGCTCGTGCAAAACGGGCTCGACCTCGACCCTGCGAAACTGAACGACGCCCAACTGCTTGCAAAACTGCAGTCGGGCAAGACGGCGGACATCGGAAGCCTGCCCGATATGGTCGGAGGATGCTAACATGAACAAGAACCTGATTATCGCGATCGTGCTGGGCATCCTGCTCCTCCTGAGCGTGGTGCAGGCGTTCCAAGTCAACACGATTAAGGAGAAGCTCGCCACGGGCGGCGTTGCCGTTGCAGCGGGCGGAGCGGCTCCGAGCGCAGGCGGCGGCAGCGTGCCGGCAAGCCTGCAGAACCTGCCCAATATGGTGGGCGGCTGTTAAGCGCTAAATGGGGGAAATGAAATGAAAGCAACAACCATCGCGATTCTCGCGCTGACCATCATCGGTCTGCTCTTTGTTGCCGGCTGCGCGACCGGTCAGGCATCGTACACGCCTCCGTCAGGACCCGTCGGCGGCGGCTGCGGCGTCGGCGCTCCCGCGCACGCCATCGAAGACCCGTGCTCGGACGCGGCAACGCCCGTCACGACCGGACTCTAAGCCAGCGTGATGAACTATGAACGTTGACCGGCACGAAAAGCTCCGGCTGAAGCAGGAGCAGCGCAATCAGGAACGTGATGTTGCGCTTCAGGAAAAGCAGCAGTCGCAGTCGAAGCGCAAGCGGTTCGTTTATTTCTCCGTCGGCGGAGCTCTTCTGCTCGTCTTGCTCATTGTCGGCGTCGCGTTCGCGCTTCCCGGCAAGTACGACGCGTTCGCCCAATGCCTGCACGACCACAACGCCATCATGTACGGCGCCATCGAGTGGTGCCACTTCACGCAGGAACAGGCGGGCATGTTCGGCAAGTCATTCAAATATCTTGATTACCGCGACTATCGCGACTCGCCCGAGCCCATCAAGAAAACCCCGACGTGGGTGATTGACGGGGAGATGTATGAGGACGTCCAATCGCTTGAGCGCCTGTCCGCATTGACCGGCTGCTCATTATAACTGAGGGAACCCCGTGGAAGACAAAAAACCGGAACATGCTGCAGAACACCAGGAACCTCACCACGCGCTGCACCCCGCCCATCCGGTGCATCACGCCGTTCACCACGCGCCCAAGAAAACCTTTGCGCCCATCCACCTGATTCTCGCCGTGCTCATCGGCGTCGTGCTGATTGTCAACGCCGTCCAAATCCTCGGCGTCCAGAAATTGCTTGCCGGACCCGCCTCCGCGACTCCCGTAAAGCCCAGCATCAAGATGACGCTCATCACCGCCGACTGCAAGGAATGCTACGACCTCGCGGCCGTCGCAAAACAACTTGCAGCCAGCAAAGAGTACGCCGTTGATTCGCTCACGCTCGCGATGAGCGACCCGCACTCCAAGAAATTGATGAACGATTACAACGTCTCGCGCCTGCCCGTCATCATCGTGCAGGGTGATGTCGACAAAGTCCAGCTCCAGGGATTCTTCAAAATCGGCGACGCGCTCTCGCTTGAATCGCCCGCGCCGTTCTATGACGTCAAGTCCGGCAGCGTCGGCGGACTCCTCTCGCTGGAGGAAGTCACCGCAGATCCCGCCCTCTGCCCGCAGTGCAGCAACCTCAGCACGCTCGGTGACCAGCTGAAACAGTCAGGCGTCGCGCTGACGTCTGAAAAATCGTTTTCCGCATCCAGCGAAGAGGGCAAACGCCTGATTAACGCGTACTCCATCACCAAACTTCCCGCGGTCGTGCTGAGCCCTGCAGCGAAAGACTACGACTTCATCGCGGGGCAATGGGACCAAGTCGGCGACGTCGCGCCCGACGGAAGCTATGTCCTGCGCCAAGTCGAGCCGCCATACTACGACCTCACGTCAGGCAAGGTCCGCGGACTGCTCAATCTGCTCGAACTCACGGACGCCTCGTGCACGACGTGCTACAACGCGAGCATTCACAAAGAAATCTTCCTGTCCAATTTCGGAGCGCAGTTCTCCACCGACCGAGTAGTCGATGTCAGCTCGCCCGAAGGCAAGAACCTGCTCGCGCAGTACAACCTCTCGCTCGTTCCGACGATTATCGTGACCGGCGACCCCGCGACGTATCCCGCGCTCGTCGCCGTGTGGCCGAGCGTCGGCACGGTCGAGAAGGACGGCGCGTACGTCTTCCGCAAGGTCAACCTGCTGCAAGGCGTGAACTACAAGAACCTGACCAACGGCAAAATCCTTTCCACCGCCGCGCCCGCAAGCGGGACGGCGTGAGCACCATGGTCTATGGCATCCGGCGCTCGGTCAAACTTTCCTTTGTTGATGCGGTCAAGAAAGTCCGCGAGGAGCTGTCCGCGGGCGGCTTCGCCATCATCACCGAAACCGACCTCTCAAAACTGCTGAAGCAGAAAATCCATCAGGACCATCCCGAGTACCTGCTCTTGGGCGTGTGCGACCCGCGCGTCACGCACGAAATGCTGCACCTCGACCGAACCGCAGGGCTGTTCCAGCCGTTCAACCTCGCCGTTTACCGAGAGGAAAAGAACATCATCGTCGCCGTGCAGGAACCCACCAAAATCGCCGGATTGCTGAGCAACGACGAGCTCGACGCAATCACCGCAAGCGTTGAAAAACGCCTGAGAAAAGTTATTGACGCGATTTAGGCGCTACTCGCGCCCAATCTCGCTCACTTCACGGAGCAAATCTTCTGCGCCGCGCGAACGGTCATCTTCAACGGTCGGCTTGCTGCAATACGGGCACATATTCGGCTTTGCCTTGCGCTGAAACTTGTACTTGCAGCTCGAACACCAGAACTTGATTTTACCGTCAGTCATTGAAGTCACCGTTTCCTTAAGAGCGCAGGTGATATAAAAATTTTTGTGTTCACAAGTTTTTTATACCGCGACCTCAGCAGTGCACGTATGCGATGGGTGATTCCGGTGGCGGTTCTTGCGCTGTTCCTGACCGGCTGCGCGTCTTCCGCCGCTCCGAGCGAGCCGTTCGTGCAGGGTCCGCTGAAGGAATTTGACATGACTGCGAAGCAGTTCGCGTTCGAGCCCGCGCTCATCACGGTCAACAAAGGCGATCACGTCAAACTGCACATCACCAGCGCGGACGTGATGCACGGCATCAGCATTCCCGAATTCCACGTCAACGCCCCGCTGCAGCTCGGGCACACATCCATTGTCGAGTTCGACGCGACCAAGGTCGGACTGTTCCAGTTCCGCTGCAGCGTCTTCTGCGGCGACGGACACTCAGATATGATTGGCGCCGTTCAAGTCAAAGAGGTAACCCCATGAAACGAGTCTTTGTCGCAATCCTTGCCGTGCTTTTGCTTGCCGCGTGCACGTCACCGTCCTCGCCTGCCGCGTCTTCCGCTCCTGCGTCGTCCGCTGCCGGACAGCAGCAGGTTATCGTTGGAGCTCCCGCTCCCGAAACGCCCGCGCCTGCTCCCGAATCGCAAGGCATTTCCGGACGCATCGGCGGACCTGCCTCACAGCCGGGCATCCAGCCCACCGGCGTCACGCGCAATTACGTTTTCAGCGTCGACCGCAGCGGTTACAACCCCTCGATTCTGACCATCACGCCCGGCGACCGCGAAAAGTTCACGATTTCCAACGACGACACCAAAGACCACTCGTTCATCATTTCCGAACTGAGCCTCAACACCGTCATCAGCGCAGGCAACACCGTCACGATTGACTTCACGCCGCTCACGCAGGGCGAATTCACGTGGACCGAGCGCGACGGCAGCAAGGCAGGCACGCTCATCATCGAGTACAAGTCATAACCATTATATAGCACGCGAGCGCTTTTCTCGAGCGTGAAAGAGGATGGAATGAACCGCTGGAATACTGCTCTCCGCAACGCGTTTGCGTCTGTTCGCGCCATTGTCCGACAGCCTTGGCTCGTGCTGCTCTCGACGCTGCTCGACGTCGCGTTTCTCTTCGTCTATGGTTTCCTGACGCAGCCGATACGCGACGTGCTCACCATCGACTTCACGAACCTCGCGAGCGTTCTCGGGCAGGCGCTGCAGCAGGCGGGCCAGCGCTACGAAACGCCCAGCATATTCAGTCTCCTCTTCGCCCCGGACGCGAGCCCGTATTTCTGGGGCACGGTGTTCTGGATGGTCGTGTGGGGTCTTATTGCGTACGTCTTGTGGGCGCTTGTGCAAGGAGGCGTCTGGCGCATCGCGGCAGGAACCGCGGGCGAGAAACGCGGCGCCGGAACGTATCTCTGGGAATTCGGCGTGCTGAACGCGTGGTGGGGACTGATTTTTGTTGTCGCGAAATCCGCGGTTGACGTCCTCGACCTGCGCTCGGCACTTGTGCAGTCCATCACGCGTGTCGCCGGATGGGTTGTTCCTGCGTGGGCGCGCTTTGCTTTCCTCTGCATCTTTGCTTTTTTCGTTCTCTTGTCGTACGCTCTGTTGTCGGGGCATCGCGGCGTGAACGCCTTTAAGCGGGCATTCGGCGTTGAGCGGATTCTTGCGTTTATTCCCTCCGCTGCCGTGCTGGCAGTGGCGTTTGTAGCAGTGTACGCGATTGCGCGATTTATCCTGAATCCTCTCGTCGCTGCGAACGAAGCGCTGGGACTTATCCTTACCATTGTCGTCCTCGGCCCGCTCGCGTTCGCGTGCCGCGTGTTTGTCTCGCGCTCGCTGCAGGGTGACGACCGTGTTCGTTAACAACCTCAATCCTATTGCGCTTTCGGTCGGGCTCCTGACGATTCGGTGGTACGGAATTCTCTACGCGCTCGGCGTGCTGTTTGCGTATGGGTATTGCCGGCGCGAAATCAAGGCGGGGCGGTTCAAGACCACACTTGACCACTTTGACACGGCGTTCGTCTGGATTGTCATCTCCATGGTGCTCGGCGCGCGCCTGTTCGAAGTCCTGTTCTACGAGCCCGCCTATTATTTTGCCAATCCGCTCAAAATCATCGCGATTTGGGAGGGAGGACTGAGCTTTTACGGCGGGCTCATCGGGGTCATCCTCGCGGTGTGGTTCTGGTGCAAACGGCATCAGGTCGAGTTCCTGCATTTTTGCGACGTACTCATCGTGCCGGCGACGCTCGCGCAGGCGTTCGGAAGACTGGGCAACTTTTTCAATTCAGAACTCGTCGGTACGCCCTGGAACGGACCGTGGGCGGTCATCTACGCGCACGTCGACGAAGTGCCGCGCCATCCCGTGCAGCTGTACGAAATTTTCTACAACATCCTGCTCTTCGCGATACTGTACTCGCAGCGCAAGAAGCAGCTCCCCACGGGAAGCATATTCGCGCTGTTCCTGATGCTCTACGGCGCGTTCCGGTTCGTCTCAGAATTCTTCAAGGTGCCGGAAGTCCTGCTCGCGGGGCTGGAACTCGGGCAATGGCTGAGCCTGCTGCAGATTGCCATCGGCACAGGGTTGTGGTTCTATCTGCGCCGCGCGCAGCCTGCTCAGACTTTGTAATCCGCCTTGATTGCGTCGATGATGTTATCAATCGTGATGGAGTCATCGCGCGGATACGTGATGAGCCGCGGCACGACGTCGCGAAGATGTCGGGGCAGAAGTCCTTTGCGGTTCGGCGGATATCGAGACTTGTTGGCGTGGGCGCGTTCTTTCAGCTCCGTCGAGTGGCGCGCGTCGCTCTCATCCCACTTGAACGGCTTCAGCGGGCCGCCGACGCAGAACACGTCCAGCATCCGCGCGAAACTTTCGAGCTCGCTGTGCGGCGTGAGCGGTTCCTCCATGATGAACTGTTCGCGCGAAGCGTACATCCGGTGCGCCGCGCGGCGGGGGACGTGAGTCGCATAGACGCGGTCGCCGTCCTTCTCCACTTCGTTGATGCGCGCGAACGGGAACACAAGGTCATAATCCACGACCGTGACGCGTTCGGGGCTGAAGACGACGTTGCTCCACCCGTTGTCCGCGAACGCAAGCCCCTTGCTGTGGAGTGACTTGAGCATCCCCGCGTACGTCAGCAAAATCTTTCCCGCGAGTTCCTTGTCGCGCACCGAGCAGCCCGCTTCGAGCATGCTCTCGACGGGCTTGCCCTCGGCGAATTCGCGCAGATACCAGCCTCCTTTGCTGCTGCCGAACCGGTACTTTGCGAACGGTTCCTGCTGGACGACCTCGCGGTGCTCCCAAACATTGCGGATGATGAACTGCACTTCGTGATACCACGAGCGGTCGGCGCGTTCCGCCCGCGAGCGCTGGTGGTCGAGATGGAACAGCTTGAGCGCGAGTGACGCTCCGTCTTTTCCCGTCGCTTTGTAGATGTCCGCGAACCCGCCGCCGCCCACGCGCTGCGGCAAAAACGTGACGAGCTTGAGCGACTCCCAATCGTCGCTCTCGTGCACCGCGTTGTTGAAATCGAAACAGTACGGAGGAAACTCGTGGGCGGGCAGCTTCATGCGCGCCTGTTCATCCATGTCCGCGAGCCGAAACATCGCGCCTGCTTCGGTGTGCAGACGAGCTTCGGCTTCCTGCAGAATCAGGGAAGGCGCCTCGCCGAGAAACGGCCGGAACGCGTCATAAAATTTCTTCATCTCGTTGAGATTGCTGAGCACTTCTTGGGAGGACGGCCACCAGGTTCCCGGCGACCAATAGCCGTGCGGCAGCTGGTACGTCATCGGGTTTGCCGCGTGCTGAATCCAGCGCTCGGCGTGCGCGCGCACGTCCGCCGGGCTCGCGCCTGCGGTCTGTTCTTCCTTGAGCGTATCGTGAATGTATGCCATACCCCGTTTCCGTGCGCACGGCGGAGGTATATATGAATTTCCGTCGAAACCGTGCTTCACAATCTTTAAATACCCCGCTTCGGCAGATGCGACTATGGCCTGGTGGAGAACACTCCTGCTCAGCGTCGCCACGCTTATCCTGACCTTCGCGCTCGGATTCAGCGTGCTTTCGCTGGCATTCAGCAAGCTCACTTCAGAGGAAACGCTGCGCCCGTTTGTCGGCACCATCGCCGCCAGTCAGGGCGCGAGCCAAGAAACGGCGAACGCCGAGTTCGACCGCATTTACCTCGCGCAGTATCCGTGCGGCGGCATCCTCGGCTGCGTCAGGAGCCCGCCCAAGGAAGGGCTTGGCGTCGTCTTGGTCAGCAAGACGGGGCACGACTTTTTCGCGCAGATGACCGGCTATACCATTGTCGTCGCGCTGCTCGCAATCGTGGCCATCCTGCTCGCCGCAGAAACGTGGGGCAGCAGACTTCGGGCGGTCGGCGTTCCTGCGATTATCTCGGGGCTGAACATCGCGCTCAAGCCCGTCACGCAGACCGCCATCATGAACGGACTGCCTCCGGACAGCGTCCCCTTTGTTACACCCCTGCTGAACACCGTCTTCAGCACATTCACCTTTTATTACGCCATCATCCTCGGCGTGGGCATCGTCCTCACCGCAGTCGGGTACGTCATTGCCCGGCGCGAGCGCAAATTCGCGCAGACGGCGATGTCCGGAGTTGCACCATGAAAACGATCACAGCATTGCTCGCCTGTCTGCTGCTGCTGCTGCTCGCAGCGTGCACGTCTCCCGCTGCGCAGCCGCCGCAGACGACGCCTCCTGCACAGGAAAACCCCGACACGTCCGTCGAAACAGGCATCGTGAACGGCGGCATCGTTGACATCGTCATCAAAGACTGGATGTTCCTGCCTGCAAACATCACCGTTCACGTCGGCGACCGCGTGCGCTGGGACAACAAGATGCCGTTCATCAAATCCATCTGGATGTGGGGTGAGGCGCCCTCGCCTGCGTTCAAGCCGGGCACGACGTGGAGCGTCATCTTCACCAAGCCGGGATTCTACAAGTACCGCGACCAGTACCAGCAGGACATGGAAGGCAACATCACGGTCCTTCCGGCTGAGAACGCGAGCGATAGCAACGTTCAAATAGCACAAACTCCCAACGCCTCGGCATGAGCCCGAAAGAGTTGTTTGCGTGGTGGTGGAACGACACCCGCCATCCGATGGGACTGCTGTTCCTCGTCTACGCGCTCGTTGCAGGCGCGCAGTACGGCTATGCCGCGACACTCATTCCTTTCTTTACCGCCATCCTTGTCGCAGGCGTCGTTGACCTGCTGATTATCCGCTTCCAGAAAGGCGGCTGGGCGTTCCCGAGTTCCGGGCTCGTGACGGGCAGCATCGTCGGACTGGTGCTCAGTTATCAAACCGCGCTCTGGCTCGTCGCCGCTGTCGCGCTCATCGCGATTCTGTCCAAGGTCGTCATCGCGTGGCACGGCAAGCATTACTTCAACCCCGCGAACTTCGGCATCCTTCTTGGAACGTATTTGCTTGGCACGCACGCCACGTGGTGGGGAGTGTCCGGCGGCGCGCTCGGCCCCATCGGCTTGCTCGTCATTATTCTGGGCGGCATATTTGTCGTGACGAGAATGCGGCGCGGGTGGATTGTCATTCCTTTCCTGCTCGCGTATTTCGGAATCCGCGCCGCGCTCAGCCCCGGAGACGTGCTGGCGGAATTCCTCAACAGCTCGGCACTGTTCTTCTTCGCAACCATCATGGTCATCGAGCCCAAAACCAGTCCGTTGCGCAGAATTCCCCAGCTGGCGTACGGTCTTTTGGCAGGAGTTCTCGTGGCGCTGTTTTCGGCAGTAGTGCATTTCGGCGACTTCAACGTGGCGCTCGCAATTGCAAATGCGTCTGTGCCTTTGTGGAACAAGCTGTTCAAGTAACGGCACGTCGTGGCAGACTCTCCAGCAGTTTGGTTCGTTCGAGACGACGTTGCCAACGCTCCTGGGCAGCACGTTTTTCCCTTCGGCTGGGCAAGCTTTAAAAAGCACCGCAACCCCTCATGACTAAAGAGGTGACCGCGTGTTTGACATTATCACGATAGGAAGCGCAACCGTTGACGTGTTCGTGACTACGAAAGCGTCCTCGCGCGAAATTCTCCGGCACGCGCACCACCACGACGTCTGCCTCCATCTCGGCGCAAAAGTCTTGATTGATGACTTGGTGTTCGACACGGGCGGCGGCGGCACGAATGCCGCGGTTTCGTTCTCGCGGCTCGGTTTCAGGACCGGCTGGCTCGGCGTGGTCGGCAGCGACCCGAACGCGCGCACGGTGCTTGACGCCGTCAAAAAGGACAAAGTAGCGTTCCTCGGCGCGCACAAGCCCGGACGCACCGGTTATTCGGTGATTCTTGTCGGATTGGAACATGACCGCACCATTCTCACGTTCAAAGGCGTCAATGACCAGCTCCTGCCGCGCGACGTTCCGAAACTGCACGCGAAATGGCTGTACTGCAGTTCAATGCTCGGCAAAAGCTGGAACACGTTCCTCGGCATCGTCAAGCAGGCGCGCAAACACGGAACCAAAATCGCGTTCAACCCAAGCCTCTATCTCGCCAGCCGCGGGCTTGCGGAACTGATGCCCGTTCTCCGAGGACTTGATGTGCTCGTGTTCAACAAGGAAGAAGCGCAGGCATTGCTCGGCACGACCGAGAAATCCATTGCCGAAATGCTCTGCGACCTCGCGCTCTACGTCAAGATTCCCGTCATCACGGACGGCCACCGCGGCGCGTACGCTACCGACGGCAAAAAAGTGTACATGATTATGCCGCGCACCATCCGCGTCGTGGAAACGACCGGCGCGGGCGACGCGTTCGCTTCGGGATTCGTCGCGGGGCAGATGATGAAGAAAGACATTCCGACCTCGCTGCGTTTGGGGCAGATTCAGGCGGAAAGCACGCTCCGCGCAGTGGGCGCGAAAAACGACCTCGCGACGCGCAAGGAAGCGTTCGCGCAGCTCCGGCGCCCGCACGCGGTCAAGGTTTCGGAACTCCCATGACGCTCGTGACGGGAGCGACGCTCCTTGCGGACGCGCAGAAGCGCGGTTACGCGGTCGGGGCTTTCAACGTCAACAACCTCGAAATTCTCCAAGCCATCGTGCGCGCCGCCGAACAACAGAAATCGCCCGCGATACTCCAGACGTCCGAAGGCGCGATTCAGTATGCGGGGCTGCACAGCCTCTTTCTGCTCGTCCGCGAAGCCGCGACCGAGTCCAAGATGCCGTTTGCGCTCCACCTTGACCACGGACGCGACCTCACGCTCGTCAAGAAATGCATTGATGTCGGTTACACGTCGATTATGTACGACGGCAGCCACCTGCCTTTTGAGGAGAACATCAAAAATACGAAGCAAGTCGTGGAGTGGGCGCACAAGAAAGGCATTTCCGTCGAGGCAGAACTCGGCACCATCGGCGGCGCCGAGGATTTGGTGAGCGCGCGCCACATCATTTACACCGACCCTTCCGCTGCCGCTGAGTTTGTCAAGAAAACCTGCTGTGATTCACTCGCTGTTGCGATTGGAACGTCGCACGGCGCGTACAAGTTCTCCGGCACAGCGTCGCTCGACATCGGGCGTCTGCAGGTCATCCGCGAAACCGTCGGCATTCCTCTCGTACTGCACGGCGCGTCAGCCGTTCCTCATTGGTTGGTCCAGAAAGCGCAGAAATTCGGCGCAAAGTTCGGCGCTCCCGAGGGCGTTCCCGAGGAGCAGGTCGTGCGCGCCATCAAGCACGGCGTGTGCAAAATCAACACGGACACGGACTTGCGGCTCGCGTTCACGGCAGGGCTGCGCGAATTCATCGCGGCGCATCCCGAAGAGTTCGATCCCCGCCATCTGCTCGGAGCGGCGCGCGACCAAATGCAGAAAGTCGTCGAACACAGGATGGAATTGTTCGGAAGTAAAGGAAAGGCGTAGAACTGTACTGATGCTTCTCAGAATTACCCGTACGTAAACGCGAACGCCTTCAGTCCGGGAGACTTTGTCACGAGCTTGAGCTCGTGCTGTTCTGTTGCTTTTCCGCTGACGAGGCGGTAC
The DNA here is from genome assembly GCA_041488275.1 of Candidatus Nanoarchaeia archaeon. Taxonomy (GTDB): domain Archaea; phylum Nanobdellota; class Nanobdellia; order Woesearchaeales; family ARS49; genus DSQK01. Next base: position 90,021 of record JBGPOY010000003.1, on the reverse strand, counting down.
ATCCACGGACCGTCAATCGTGACCATGCCTTTCGCGTCGACGTCATCGCCCTTCATGTCCTTCGGAATCGGTTTGCCGTCCAGCAGCACCTTGACAGTACACGGTTTCTTGGCGCAGTCCATCACGAGATTGACTTCCTTTGCGGTGTATTTCTGGAGAATGTGGCCTTCGTTCGCGCCGTCGTGCTCGACTGATTCGCCGGTCTGCTTCCAGTCGCCGCCGAGATACAGCACGTCCGGGTCGTGGTTCTGCACTTGGTCAACGTGGCGGTCGCATCCTTCCTTGACGCAGACGCGTCCGGAGCCAAAACCCTCGTTGCGCTCGCTGCCCAGATACGTTTCGCGCGTGGTGCGCAGCTGCGCGAGGAATCCCGCGCGGTGTTCGGGCTTGCCCACGTTTACCGGAGGAAGTTTCGCGCCGAGCTTTTCCAATTCCTTGCGGATGTGCTGTTCAATCTCGTCGTACCCGCCCTCGCCGATGTGGTCCCACACGATTTCGCCGTTGCCGTTCAGCAGATACTGCCGCGGCCAGTAGGAGTTTCCGTACGCGCTCCACACGGTCCAGTTGCTGTCGACCGCGACGGGATACGGAATCTTGAACTTTTTGACGGCGGCCGTGACGTTCTCGATCTGTTTCTCGAAATCGAATTCGGGCGTGTGCACGCCGACAATCACGAGACCGTACTTCGCGTACTTCTCGTACGTCGCGATAAGATGGGGCAGCGTGCGGACACAGTTCACGCAGGAATACGTCCAGAAATCAACGACGACAACCTTGCCTTCCAGCTGCTTGAGCGTGAGCGGCTTGGTGTTCAGCCAAGCAACAACGCCTTGAAATTCGGGAGCAAATGCCATCAGTACCTCTCGAGGGTTGAAGCTCCGCCCCGTATTTATAGCTTCGCACGCGAAATGATTAAAAGCCCGCGCCCGCTTGTCGAGCGTATGCGTGCGTACGCGCTTGCGTTGCTCATTGTGCTTGCCGCGTGCGCGCCTGTTCAGACCATGCCGAAACTCACTGCGTCCGACGGAGCGTCCATTGCGTACACCTATTATCCCGCTCCCGGCAGAGCGCCCGGCGCGATACTTCTGCACCAGTTCCGCCGAGACCGGCACGATTACGACGCGTTCGCGCCGCAGCTGCAGGACGCGGGCTACAGCGTCATCGCGATTGACGTGCGCGGGCACGGACAGAGCTCCGGCAACTGGCAAACCATGACGGACGCGGATTTCACGAAACTCCCTCTCGATATCCGCGCCGCAAAAGACTTTCTCGCGGCTCAAGGGGCGGACACCAAGCACCTTCTGCTCGTCGGCGCGAGCTTCACTGCCAACGCAGCCATCAACTACGCCGCGACCGACAAAAACGTCACGGCGCTCATCGGGATTTCTCCCGGACTCGATTTTCGGGGCATCACGCCCGAGCAAGGCATCGGCGGCGCGCCGAACACGACGCTGTTGCTTGCCGCGGAAGACGACGTCTACTCTGCGCAAAGCGTCCGCGCGCTCGCGAAACAGAATCCCCGCGTCACGGTCAAGGTCTATCCTTCCGGCGGGCACGGCGTCGCGCTGTATTCCTCGCCCGGCGTCGGGCAGGACATCCTCGACTGGCTCGAATCGCCGTAGTGTTGCTATTTCTTAATAGTGATATAAGAATTTAAGACGGCGAAGCGACAGAGGGGAAATGGATGTCATGAGCGCGCTTGAGCCGAACGAAGTCATCGTGCTGGTGCTGCTGCTTATCGGATACGTCCCGTTAGTCGCGTCCGTGCGCCGCAGGGAATTCACGCGCTGGTTTTTCTTCGCGTACACTGCACTGCTCATCGGCGGCATCGCGACCGTCGTGGAAGGTTTTTGGTATCCCGACCAATTCAATCTCGTGGAGCACCTTGTTGGCGTCGCGCTGGCGGGAGTGCTGTTCCTGTTGGGCGCATACATGCACTTCCTGAAACTGCAAGCGCTGGGCAAGCCCGTCGTTCAGGAAGCGGCCGTGCCCGAGCATCAGCGTGAAGAGCATCTTGCGCAGTTAAACAAGGCAATGAAGGGCGGCAAATAATGGCGGGACTGATTGCGACGCTGGACGTCATCGGCGCGGCGTGCTTCCTGCTTGCTGCATTGGTCGCCGGAGGCAACTATGCCAAGACCAAGGATCTCTCGCTGTTCTGGATGGTGTTTCTCGTCGCTTCGGTCATAGGATTCTTTTGGGCGGCGATGGTTGCGGCGGAATGGCTGAACATTTATCCGACGCTGATGGACCAGATAGAACAGCCCGTTGAAGCCGCGATGGTCACGGCGTACGCGATTGCGGGATTGCTCTCTCTTGCGAAGAAGTTCTTGTTCGTTTCGTGAGTCCATAAAGCTTATAAACCGTTACAGGATTCGTAATGCTATGAAATTCACGGGCGTTCTGCTCCTGGTGTTCCTGCTTGCCCTGCCCATCGTTGCAGCGCAGACCGTCGCGCCGTCCCAGTTTCCGCCCGGCGTCCTCAAGATTCTTCAGTATCGGGAACAGCTCGCGGCGAGCATCACGTTCCTCATCGCGTTCATCGCGGGCATCATCAGCTTCACCAGCCCGTGCGGGTTTGTCCTGCTGCCCACCTTCTTCAGTTTCCTGTTCAAAGAACGCAAGCGCGCCGTGCTGATGACCGCGTTCTTCTGCGCCGGGCTCATACTCGCGTTCACCACGCTCGGATTGAGCGCAGCGATTCTCGGCGTATTCATCAACGAGTTCAAAAAACCGTTCGCGGTCGTTTCCGGATTCATCTTCATCGCGTTCGGCATCATGACATTGCTCAACAAGGGCTTCACGTGGTTCCAGTTCAAGCTCGACCACCACAAAGCCAAGAGCGCGTTCACGATGACGCTGTTCGGATTTTTCTTCGCGCTCGGCTGGACGCCGTGCGTCGGACCGGTCCTCGGCGGCATCCTGTTGCTGGCGGCAAACGCCGGCACGGTTCTGACGGGCACCGCGTATCTCGTCTTTTACGCCCTCGGCGTTTCGCTTCCGCTCCTGCTGGTGGCGATGCTGAGCGACAAGTTCGACCTCGCCCACAAGAAATGGATTCAGGGAAAAGTCATCACGTTCAAGCTCTTCGGCAAAGAAATCGTCACGCACACGTACAACATCGCAAGCGCCATCATCCTCATCTTCATCGGCGTCATCATGATTTGGTGGCAGGGCACAACGTTCTTCGAAATCTACGTTCCCCGGCTGATTCCGTGGAGCATGGACTTCTTCTACATCGCGAACGACTCGCTTACCGCGGGCGGATTTCTGAGTTCGGGACTGGGGCAGTTCCTCGGCTTCCTGCTCGGCTTTGTCATTCTGGGAACGCTCGCGTGGATTGTGATTCGGCAATGGCAACGTTCCCGAGAACTGTAAGATTTATTAAGCCCCGCGCGCTCAAAACACAAAACGAGGTGCGATATGTCAGAACACAAGGTCCTCATCTACAGCACGCCCACGTGCCCGTACTGCAAGCAGGCCAAGGATTTCTTCAAGCTCAACAACGTCAAATACACCGAAGTCGACGTCGCCAACGATGAGAAAAAGGCGGAAGAAATGATTGAAAAGTCCGGCCAGATGGGCGTTCCCGTGATTGACATCGACGGACAAATCATTGTCGGCTTTGACAAGGGCGCGCTCAAAAAGGCGCTCGGCCTCGAGAAGGCCGCGGCATAATGTTTCTCGCGAGCGTGCGGTTGTGAGTGACGTCCTTTATCTCGGCGCCGACCACGCCGGTTTTGAGATGAAAGAGCATCTCAAGCACTACCTCAAAAAATCCGGCTACATCGTCAAGGACTTGGGCGCGTGGCGGTACGTCAAGAGCGACGACTATCCTGATTACGCGATTCCTGTCGCGAAACTGGTCGTCAAGACCGGCGGGCAGGGAATTCTCGTGTGCGGCAGCGCCGAAGGCATCTGCATCGCCGCCAACAAAGTCAAAGGTGCGCGCGCCGTGCCGGTGTGGAGCCTCAAGAACGCCGCGTTGAGCCGCAAACACAACGACGCAAACATCCTCTGCCTCGCGGGCGGGAAAACGGTTGAGAAAACGCACGGGCTCGGGCTGTCTCTAGCACAAGCGAAGCGGATTGTCGACACGTGGCTCGCCACGCCGTTCTCGGGAGAAGCCCGTCACGTCAGACGCATCAAAAAAATCGAACGGTACGAACGTGAAGCGCGCTGAAGTCATTCCCGCCATTCTTGCAAAGTCCCGCAAGGAAGCACTGCTCCGGCTGAAACGCGCGCAAACCTTCGCGCGGCGAGCGCAAATCGACATCATTGACGGCATGTTCGCGAAAAACAAAACAATTTTGCCTTCGGCTCTCGCCGGCACGAAAACTCCTCTCACGCTCGAGTTTCACTTGATGGTCAAGCATCCAGAAGCGTACCTTCACGACGTCGCGCGCGTCGCGCAGGCAAAGCTGCTGATTTTCCACGCCGAATCAATCCACTCGAAAGCGCACGCGCTCGGGCTGATTGAACATGCTCGCTTTCATCGGCTGAAGGTCGGCATCGCGCTCAATCCCGCAACGCCTGCCGCAAAAGTGAAGCCGTACCTCAAACTCATCGACCAAGTTCTTGTGATGACCGTACACCCCGGATTCATGGGGCAAAAGTATCTCGACCAATCGCGCAAAATCCGCCAACTGCGCAGTTGGAGTAAAACCATCGACATCGAAGTGGACGGCGGCATCCATGCCGGAACCGCCCGCGCGTGCCGCACGGCAGGCGCCAACCTCTTTGTCGCGGGACGCGCGCTGTTCAAAGCAAAGAACATCAAACAGGCGTACCGAGAGCTGAAAAGGGACGTTCGCTAGCCGATTTTCTCAATCACAACATTTATAAACAAAATCCCTGACATTCGCTTCATAAAAGAGGGTGATGATGGCACGTATCCAGAAGGTTACTGATATCAAGCAGCTCAAGCTTCTTTCCAATACCATCCGTCAGGACCTTATCCGTTCGCTCGTTTCCGCGGGTTCCGGGCACTCGGGCGGACCGCTCGGGATGGCGGACGTCTTCACGGTTCTGTACTTCAACTTGATGAACCACGATCCGGCAAATCCTGACTGGGACGACCGCGACCGGTTCGTGCTGAGCAACGGGCACATCTGTCCGGTATTGTATGCGACGATGGCAAACGCGGGCTATTTACCGCGCGAAGAACTCCTCACGCTGCGCAAGCTCGGCACCCGTTTGCAAGGACACCCGCACCGCGGCGCGCTCCCCGGCATCGAAACCACGTCCGGACCGCTGGGCTCGGGATTGAGCCAGTCTGCGGGCATGGCGCTCGCCGCGATGATGGACAAGAAAAAGTGGCGCGTGTACTGCATGATGAGCGACGGCGAGCAGGACGCGGGCAACGTTTGGGAAGCCGTACTGTTCGCGGCAAAATACAAGCTCCGTAATCTCACGGCCGTCATCGACCGCAACAACATCCAAATCGACGGTCACACCGAAGACATCATGCCGCTCGAATCCCTTCGCGACAAGTACGAGGCGTTCGGCTGGCACGTCATTGAAGTGGACGGTCACAATCACGAGCATCTCATCGCTGCGTTTAACGAGGCAAAGGCGGTCTACGAAAAGCCGACGTGCATTATCGCTCACGTGATTCCGGGCAAGGGCGTCAGCTACATGGAAAACGACCACGAGTGGCACGGCAAGCCCCCGACGAAAGAACAGGGAGACGTCGCGCTCGCGGAACTCCAGCACTGGCGCGAACAAATCGAGCAAGGGGTTGACGGATGAATATCAACTCAAACGAAAGACTCGCCGACTTGAACGGCGAAATCAAGCTGCTGCCCATTCGCAACGGTTATGGCGAAGGATTGGTTCTCGCGGGCGACAAGAACAAGAACGTCGTCGTGCTCTGCGCAGACCTCACCGACAGCACGCGCTCGCTCGCGTTCCAGCAAAAATTCCCCGACCGCTTTGTCGAAATGGGCGTCGCCGAACAAAACATGGCGGCCGTCGCGTCAGGCATGGCCGCGGCAGGCAAAATTCCGTTCATTTCTTCCTACGCGATGTTCTCTCCCGGCAGAAACTGGGAGCAGATTCGCACGACCATCGGATACAACAACCAGCCCGTCAAGATTGGCGGCGCGCACGCAGGCATTTCGGTCGGACCTGACGGCGCAACGCACCAGGCGGTCGAGGACGTCAACATCCTGCGCGCTATCGCCAACATGACCATCATCGTTCCCGCTGACGCGATTGAAGCCCGCAAGGCGACGGTTGCAGCCGCCGAACTCAACGGTCCGGTCTACCTGCGCTTCGCGCGCGAGAAAACTCCGGTCGTTACGACGGACGCTTCGCCGTTCAAAATCGGCAAGGCTGAAGTCTATGTCGAAGGCGCGGATGTCCTCATTGTCGCGATGGGCACGATGGTCTACGAAGCATTGATGGCAGCCCGCGAGCTCGAAAAGGAAGGCGTCAGCGCGGCAGTCATCAACAGCCACACCGTGAAACCGTTCGACGCCCAGACGGTCACCGAATGGGCGCGCAGGTGCGGATGCGTTGTAACTGCGGAAGAGCACCAAGTCATCGGCGGATTAGGCAGCGCGGTCTGCGAAGCGATTGCGCAGGAATACCCCGTGCCCGTGCTCCGCATCGGCGTGCAAACCCTCTACGGACAGTCCGGACAACCCGACGAATTAATGAAACTCTACCATCTCAAGTCCAACGACATCGTGCAGGCGGCGAAAGAAGCGATGCGCATGAAGTTCGCGCACGCCACGCACGTCACGTCGCGAGTGACGACTCCGCCGCGCGGTCCTGCTGCGAAACAAGTCGCCGACCGCGTGCTCGGACAAGTGCCCGCCGACGTCGCGTTCCGCACCAACAATGGCGTCGTCATTCGCAGCATTCCCGAACTCCACCGGGCGATTCTCGTTATGGACGACAAGACCTTCCGCTATCACGTCAACTCCGGGCGCAACGACTTTGCGCAATGGATTGAGGACATCCAGAAAGACCAAGAGCTCGCGCACGTTCTTCGCGCGGCAATGACGAAAGCAGCCGTGACGCGCATCCTCGGCTCGCGCATCGGACAACTGCATCAGGTGAAGACCGCGTGAAACACTCCAAAAAATCCTCGCATGCGAAGAAGCACGCCAAGAAACACGTCAAGACGCACGCGAAGACGCATCACCCGAAGACGCATCACGCGAAAGCGAAGCACGTTCACGTTTCCGCCGCGCGCCACAAACCCGCCGCCGCCCGATGTCCCGAATGCGGGTACTGTCACGTCATTCTCAAGCGCCTGCCGAAATGCCCGATGTGCAAAGTCTGCGCAGGCTGCGACAAGCGCCTGATGCACTGCAACTGCCGTGAGGGCGAGTAAATGCCCGCCAAGCACACGGCAAAACACAAACCCGGCAACCATCCCGCGCCCGCGCACGTAACGCCGCACAAGGCGGACCATCTCGTCATGTTCCACGGCACCGAATGTCCGCACTGCCGCAACATGGACCCGCTCGTCGAACAAGCCGAGCGCGAGCTGCACGTCAAAGTCACCAAACTCGAAGTCTGGCATAACGCAAAGAACGCGGAATTGCTCGAAAGCATCGACCGCGGAATGTGCGGCGGCGTGCCGTTCTTCTGGAACACGAAATCCAAGAAATGGATTTGCGGCGAAACCGATTACGATACGCTCAGGGACTGGGCGGGAAGTGGATAAATGAAACCGAAAGTCTTTGTCACGCAAAACATCCCCGGAGTCGGAGTCGACATGCTCCGCAAGACGTGCGACGTCCGCGTCGCGCCCCAAAAAGGACCGATTTCGCGCAAAGAACTCATCAAAGGAGTCAAGTGGGCGGACGCGCTGCTGTCCTTGCTCACCAACAAGATTGACGCCGAAGTGATGGACGCCAATCCGAATCTCAAAATCATCGCCAACTACGCGGTCGGGTTCGACAACATCGCCGTTCCCGAAGCGACGAAGCGCGGCATTCCCGTCACAAATACGCCTGGCGTGCTGACGGAATCCGTCGCCGAACACGCCGTCGCATTGATGCTTGCCGTCGGCAAGCGCGTTGTGGAAGCCGATGCGTTTCTTCGAGCGGGTAAGTACAAATCCTGGGACCCGTTCCTGTTGTTGGGAACGGAATTCGACGGCAAAACCGCCGGAATCGTCGGCGTCGGACGCATCGGCAGCGTGTTCTGCAAGTTTGCCAACGCGCTCAACATGAAAATCGTTTATACGGACGTCAACCGCACGCCGGAAATTGAAGAAAAGTACGGCGCGCAATATCTTTCCCTTGACGAGCTGCTGAAACGGTCGGACGTGATTTCTATTCACGTGCCACTGCTGCCCACGACGCGGCATTTGATTAACGCGGACAAGCTGAAGCTCATGAAGAAAACCGCGTTCCTCATCAACACCTCTCGAGGACCGGTCATCGACGAGAAAGCGCTTGTCGTTGCGCTCAAAAAAGGACAGATTCGCGGAGCAGGGCTTGACGTCTTAGAGTTTGAACCAAAGCTCGCGCCCGGACTGGCGAAGCTCAAGAACGTCGTCGTCACGCCGCACATCGCCTCCGCGACCGAAGAAGCGCGCAACGAAATGAGCATTCTCGCCGCGAAGAACATTCTTGCGGTGCTGAACGGCGAAACGCCGCCCGCGCTCGTCAACAAGGACGTCGCGCCGACCGGCTGGAAGAAGACCGGCGCGTAAATTCTAAGAAAATAAAAGAAATCAGTGCCACGCAGCGAGCAGGCCGCCCGTCACGAGCAGCGAGACGAGCGTGCAGAATGTGTTCGTGAAGAATGTCTTCCACTGCTGGTCGTTGGTGTACTTCGTCGCTATCTGAATAGGCATGACGAATCCGAGCCACATCCAGAATCCACCCTGCATTCCTTCGACGAAGCCGGAAGCTTCAGCGTAGGCGAGGACGTGCGACAGCGTGTACATCATCAAGAACGTCGCGACGACCGCTATCAGAATCGTGCTCGGCTCCATCTTGCCGTCGCTCTTCGCTCGTCCGACAGGAATATGCTTGAATAACATTCCGTGCAGGAGCGCGGACAGCGCGATGTTCACGACGGTCGCGACAATTGCCGGAAGAATCGGCGGGTTTACGATTTGCATACAGTCACCTCTCGCCTGCGTAAAACAGCGCGCGCTTAAATTTCTGCCGAAAACTCGACAATCGAAAACTATATAAACAGAATCCCGTTACGGTCAGTTAACACAACATCGACCAAAGGGGCCCTTTTCTGTGTTTGGTCCCGCCTTATTTTTCTCATGGCAGTCATCCGGCAAACCACGATTCCGAAAGCGCCGCTCGCGCGGCTCATGCTCCGTGCCGGCGCAGGTCGCGTCGCGCAGGATGCGCTCGACGCGATGGAACAGCTTCTTTCCGAGAAAGCGCACAAGCTCGGCACGCACGCCGCCGCCATCGCAAAACACGCCGGCAGAAAGACCGTCACGGGCGCGGATTTGCACGTTGCGGCGAAGCAGTAGCTTTAAATACCCTTCTTCAGCATCGTTCACTCACGGGCGCGTGGTCTAATGGCATGACGCATCCTTCGCAAGGATGAGGCTCCGGGTTCAACTCCCGGCGCGTCCATCGCGAGCGAAAGCTTGCTTATTGGGCTGGTAGTTAAACCCGGTATAACGCGCCGCTGGCAGCGGTGAGGCTCGGGGTTCAAATCCCCGCCAGTCCATTCGCAGTTGGGGTAACGACGAACGTCAAACCTGCCGGGGGAGAAACGCGATGCTCATGCACGTGCTGCCCAGGGACGTTGGACGAGAGCGGTAGTATTATAAAACAAACGAGTAAGACAAACACCATGGCAATCAAGGCAATTTTGTTCGACTTTTGGGGCACGCTGGCCGAGAACGGCGCGTACTCGCCGACGCGCGGCACGCTCAAGATTCTCCGCATCCCGATGGAATACACGGAGTTCATCGTCAAGTTCGAGAACGTCTTTTTCACGAAAACATATCCGAGCCAAGAAGACGCGTTCAACGCATTGTGCGAAGAATTCCGCGTCCGACCGATACCCATCGTCATCAGCAAGCTCATCGGCCTGTGGAACAAAAACAAGCTGTTCGCCCAGCCGTACCCTGAAACCGCAGAAGTCCTGCAGGCCTTGAAGGACAAGGGACTGAAGCTCGCGATTGTCAGCAACACGCAAAAGGACGCCGTTGAAGAAGTCATGGCAAAGCACGATCTCGCGAAATACTTCGACGCGGTCGTACTCTCATACCAGCACGGCAAGCTCAAGCAAGACGGCGAACTCTACGAAATCGCGCTCAAGGAACTCAAGGTCAAGAAAACCGAAGCCCTCATCGTGGGCGACAGCGTCGAGACCGACCTCGCGGGCGCGAAAGCCGCGGGCGTCAAGGGCGTGCTCATCGACCGCAAGAACAAGCGCGAGTATCCTGAAAAAATCATGTCGCTGACCGAAATCGAAGGCATGCTCGACTGATATGGCGTCATGCCTTTTCTGCAAAATCATTGCCGGCGAGATTCCCTCGCAAAAACTGTTTGAGAACGACAACGTCTACTGCTTTCTCTCGATTCAACCCGTGAACCGGGGGCACGCGCTCGTGGTTCACAAGCACCACCACGCGGACATCTTTGACACGCCGGAAGAGGACCTGAAAGACCTCATCGTGGGAGCGAAGCACGTCGCGGTCGCCATTCAAAAAGCAATGAAGGCGGACGGCGTCAACCTTGGCATGAACAACCGTCCCGCGGCAGGACAGGTTGTGATGCACGCGCACTTACACCTTATCCCGCGCTTCGCGAACGACGGCTTCACGCACTGGCGCCACCGCGATTCGACACCTGAAGAACTGCAAGTCGACGCCGACGTTATCCGCAAAGCACTGAAGTAGCGTTGTAGTCATTCGTCATCGAGTGTTGTAGAGTCCCGAAATCTTATTATAGCCCGTTGCCCGCGTTTTTCTCATGCTGGAAAAAGACACCGAAAAGCAGATTCTGTCCTTTGTCTACCAACAGCCGCGCAGCATTCAGGAAATCGCGCAGCACATCGACCGCAACTGGCGCACGGCCGACACGTATGTCGAAAAAATCGCCAAGGAATCCGGCTCGCTCGGCATGCGTACGTTCCGCGGCGGCACGCGCGGCGCCCTGAAAATCGTGTTCTGGCTCAACGCCGAAAAAATTCATTCCAGCGAATTCCAGCAGCGGCTGTTCGGACGAATCGAGCACGGACGCCGCAAAGAAGACTTCTCTCCCTTTGAACTGTACGCGTACGTTCCCGAACAACGCAGGCGGGCGTGGAAAGCGTCGTACAACGACAAGCAGGAAATTCAGCAGCAAGACACGGCCTCACTGCTCGCGTCCGCCCAAGAACAAGTGCTGGTCTTTACCGGCAACTGCTCATTCATCAACCTCGTGGAAAACGGCGTTCCCCTGCTGTCCATCATCCAAGAACTGGTGCAGCGCGGCGTCAGCGTCAAAGTCCTCAGCCGCGTCGACCTCGCGTCCGTGACCAACCTGCAAAAAGTGTTTGCAATCAATTACGAGCAAGGCAAAGAATTGATTGAAGTGAGGCATTGCGAACAGCCGCTGCGCGGGTTCGTCGTTGACAACAAAATTGTGCGGCTCAAGGAAGAGCTCGACCCCGCGAAATACCGCAAAGGCGAGCTCGACAAGCACACCGTCATCCTCTACGAATTCTACGACCCCGAATGGGTCGCGTGGACGCAGAACGTGTTCTGGACCTTCTTCCGCTCATCGCTCGCAGGACAAAAACGGCTCGAGGACTTGCGCACGATTCAGAAATTCATAGCAACGCAAGAATCTCCTCGTCGTGCCCTTTCGGACTGACTTTCTGGAAAACCTTGAGTATCTTTCCTTGTTCGTCAATCACGAACGTGGTGCGCAGGATGCCCATGTACTTGTTGCCCATAAACACTTTCTTGCCCCAGACACCATATGCTTTGATGAGCTCTTTCTTGGGGTCGCTCAGTAACGTGAAGTTCAGTTTCTCTTTTGCCTCGAATTTCTTGTGATTCGCGACCGAATCCGCGCTCACACCCAAGACAACGGCTCCCTCTTTCGCGATGTCCGCCTTGCGGTCGCGGAACTGGCACGCTTCAACGGTGCATCCGGTCGTCATGTCCTTGGGATAGAAGTAGAGCACGACCTTTTTGCCGCGGTATTGCTTCAACGAATGCAGTTTACCGTTCTGGTCCTGCGCCTCAAACGCCGGTGCGGGATCGCCTTCTTTCGGCATTGCCATGCGGGAATCCTATTGTCACTTCTATAATAAGCTTTTTAAAGCACCTTCGAGAGCGTTCTCTCGGCGGTGTAGCTCAGCCTGGTAGAGCGGCGGATTCATAACCCGCAGGTCGAGAGTTCAAATCTCCCCACCGCCATTTGCCAGTACACATTCATGCCACCGTGACCCACGCCCGAGTCCGCTCGGGCTAGGCCAGCGGCAGCGTGCACGGCGCCGGCGCGCCTGTGCATTTCACACTGACATTCATGCCACCGTGGCCCAACCTGGTAAGGCGCAAGCCTGGAAAGCTTGTTTCCGCAAGGATTTCCCGGTTCAAATCCGGGCGGTGGCGTTCTATTTTGAACCACAAACGCCTGACGCGTTTTGGTCCAGTTCTACGGTGAGCGTCCTGTCTCAACCATAGACGCCACACGTTTTTCTGCCTGTTTTCACCCTAACGTCAGGGTGCGGCGTTCAGGGTAGAGATTCTTGCTGCTCGACAGTGGACACTGGACATGGATTCTCAACAGTTAAAAGCCTGCCATAGCGCTGCGTTGGTTAGCTTGAGTTTGGCTCAGGTCTACATTAAAGGAGGTACACAACAAGAAATGTCGGCAATTACCCAAATACTCGACGCATTTTGGCAACTCGCGCAAGCGATAGCACCGTCGGCGGACATCGCAGCAGTCATTTTCATCTGCCTAGTGATGGCCGTTGTAGTCGCAGTGCTGGAAAACATCTAAGGCACTTCTGAGGGGAGAAGGCTGCGATTCTTCTAGCGTGAGCTTTATTCTTGGCTGCTGACCCTCGTAATCCGAAAGGTTTTTATATCGCACTATCGCGATATTGCTTGGTGGTTATCACATGGTAAAAGCACACATTAAAACAAAGAACGGTACGACCATTGTCGTCGAGGGAAGCCACGACGAAGTCGCAAGAATCATGCGCGAGTACGCCGCACCTGAAGTTGAAGAAACCGCGAGCAAACCAAGCACGAAGCCGCACAAATCGGAAGCAGGAAAATCAAAGCATTCGGTAACTGATTATGTTCGCGAACTTCTTGTCGACGGTGAATTCGACAAGCCTATCGGTATTGTTGACGTAAAGCGAACACTCGAATCCAGAGGCGTGTTCGTACCGATTACAACGTTGTCAGGAGTATTGCTCGGCCTGACGCGCCGCAAGGAACTGCGAAGAATGGAGGAAAATAAGTTATGGAGGTACGTGCGAAGATGACGATTGCGAAAACAGCACCCGATGCGCTCAAGATGTTGTGGAAGGCAAAGAAATTTCTGAAGTTGAAGAATGTCGGCGAGATACAGGAGGCCTTGGAAGCCGACGGCTATAACTTCACGGACAAAGGGCTGATGAAGGCCCTGCAGAGAGCTAAGTTCCTTACGCGGAAAGGGAAGCCCGGTAAATACGCGTATGTCCAGAAGCATCCGTACGTGGATGAGGAAGAAGATGAAGAGTAACTCGGTACCGACATCTTTGGTGCGTCTTTGGCACGGCGGCTTCTTCAAGAGTGAGAAGGTGAGGCAACAGATTGTCGAAGCTCTTTCCAAGGACGGCTGTCATCCGACAGCGTCCAGCTTGCGCATGGCTCTGAAGAGGGCGAAGTACTTGCGGCAATATAGAGAGCAATACGCACAAAGATATCCGCCAAAAGTGGTTGTTGTGCAGGATGTTATTCCTGATGACGTGCTTCCCGTGCTTCAGAAGATTTGTCCTTCGGAATTACGCGATTTGAAGCACAACGCAGGAGTGAGTGGGGATTGCACGGCCTTTTTGTTGCGGAAAATCTTGGAAAAATTGATCTTCCACGTCTTCGCACGAGACAAACAGCTCGATACGCTGAAGAATGCTAAGGGACACCTTCTTGGCTTGGGTGCGATGATTGGCATGGCAAGCAGCCATCCAGTGGGTACAAAGCCGTATTTGATGCCAAAGACTGCGGAAGAACTCAACGGAGTCAAATTCCTCGGGGATACTGGCGTGCATAATCCGATGATTAACGTTCCCCTAAAGACTGTTAATCTCGCTCTGCCATACATCACTGTCGCGTATCAAGAGCTGGCCAAAAGACTTTAATAGAACTTCTCGTCTGTGAAACTCAGTAGACCTGGAAGCTCCCATCCACGGGTGTTTTCAAGAACTTAGATCATGTCACAGCCTGTAAGCGTCTGCGTTGAACGCTAGTGCTCCGGGCGGTGGCGTCTCATAAAGTACATTGCCCCGCACGGGCTCACCGAGCGGTCTCGGTGTTTGTCCGGGCGGTGGCGTCTTTTCTCTCCTCGCTGCGCCCTCTCAAAAAACCCTTTAATTTATATACAGAATAATCATTTTACGAGTGAAAGAGGTGATTTGATATGGACTCAAAAAGCCGTGGATGGCTGAACATTATCGGCGGTATTGTTGCAGGGTACTTCGCGTACTCCGGCAACAGTTTGTGGAGCCTGTATGTTCTTGCCCTGCTGTTCCTGCTCTCAGGATGGCACCACATGTCCCACAAGGGAAAGTAATTGTTCTTCCTTTTTGCGCGCTTCGTGCGCGCCTTTTTTTTCTTAGTAACCTTTTTAAATGCCTTCTCAGGACGAACGAGGAGCGCACCTGTAGTCTAGTCCGGTCAAGGATGCTGCCCTCTCGCGGCGGCGACGCGGGTTCGAATCCCGCCGGGTGCATATGGTCAGTTCCGAAGAAGCCAAGAAAAACACGCGTCTTACGCAGTTCGAAGACATCAAGCAGGTCGTCGTTGCGAATGCCGTAAAGAACGTTCCTGAGCTGAGAAAAGCAAAGGCGCAAGGAACAAATAGAGCGCTCTCGGAATTTTGACCACACTCAATGCCGCTGTCGCATCCACGCCGAGGCCGCTCGGCGGTCGCGACATCGGCAGTCGTCAGGGAGCGAGCCTCCGTGGCGCATGTACACACTTTCAATGCCGCTGTCGCATAATCCGGTAGTGCGACGGTCTCGAAAACCGTTCCCGCAAGGGGCTGCAGGTTCAAATCCTGCCGGCGGCGTATGTTGGACTGGATTCGCGAGCTGAGAAGCGTCTTCTATGAGGATATTCTCCGACGCAGGAAGATGACGCCGTTCCTCATCGCCGTCTCGTTCAGCCTGTCGTTCATTGTTTCGCGGATGACGGTGATGTACGGTCCGTCCTGGCTGCGGTTGTTCATTCGCAGTTACCATATCCACCATTTTTATTACGGCTTTTTCCTCATTGCCATCGCGAACTGGATTGCGCTGACGACCAACCGTCCGCGCATGTTCAACGTGGCCGCCGTGTTGTTCGGCATCGGCATGGGATTGTTTATGGATGAGTTTGGCTTGCTCCTGACGTGCACGAGCAGCCCCGCGCTCGCGTGCGACTACTTCGCGCGGCAGACCTACGACGCCAGTCTCATCATTCTGGGACTGCTCTTCGCGTTCATGTATTCCGGACCGATGTTCTCAAAGACGCGGCGGATGATGCGCGGACTTTTCAGCGCAGTCGCGGCACTGTTCGAGTGAGCGTCCGGCGCATCGGTCTTCGTCAACTTTCCGTCGCAAAAGTTTATAAATACGCCTCACGACCTTTCGATAAATCACAGTATTCCTTTGAGGCAGTCTGTGGCAAAAACGGTGACCAGAAAACGTATCCTCCTCGTCGATGACGAGCCGAACGTCTTGAAGCTTCTCAAAACGTTGTTCGATAATGAAGGGTACGATGCGATGATGGTTCTCGGCGGCGCCGAGGCGCTTGCCGCCATGCGCAAGAGTTCCTTTGATTTGGTCTTGGTCGATTTCTTCATGCCGGACATGAACGGGCGCGAGCTCTGCGAGCGCATCCGCAAGAACGAGAAGTGGGACAAGGTCAAGCTCATCTTCGTGACCGTGGCCGAGTTCGGACTGCAGGCAATGCAGGAAATGAAGCGCCTCCGCATCAGCGACTATGTTCCCAAACCCTTTGACAACAAGGACTTGGTGAAGCGCGTCAAGAAAGCGCTCGGCTGATGGCGCGCTCAACGTCGTCTTTCGAAAAGTCTGAGCAACTTCTTCACACCGGAAGCGCGTACCGCAAGCTGCTCGAGACTTTTTCCGAACCCGTCATCTTTAGGGACGGAGACAAGATTGTGTTCATTAACCGTGCGGGGCTGCGGATGCTGGGCGCTTCATCTCTGAGACAGGTTGTCGGAAAACCTGAACACTTGTTTTTTGGCAAAGGGTTCCGCGATGTGCTTCATGCCCGCTGGCGCAAAATGTCGCGGAACTTCCAGCCCGCGCCAGCGACTGAACAGCAGATTCAACAGCTCGATGGAGGCGTGCGCATGGTGCAGTTTACGTCATTCCCTTTTCTGGAAGACGGCAAGCTCTTGATCCAGCAGCTATTCCATGACATCACGGAGCAAAAAAAGACAGAGCAGAAGATACGGGAAAGCGAACAGCGATACCGCATCTTTATCGAGCAGGCTGCGGACGGCATCTATTTGGTGGATTCCAAGGCGAACTTTCTGCTCGTCAACAAACAGTTTTGTGCCATGCTTGGCTATTCGCAGGAGGAGCTGTACAAAATGTCTGCATTTGCCACGTACCTTCCCTCAGAAATTCCCACAGGGAAACAACGCCTCGCCCAAGTTAATGCAGGAGAACCGGTCCGGTTCGAGCGGCACGTTCTTCGCAAGGACGGCTCGGTTTTTACTGCGGAAGTCAGCGGGCGTCGACTGCCCGACGGGACTCTTCAAGCGACGATGCGCGACATCACCGAACGCAAGCGCGCCGAGACATTCAAGGAAACGCTCGTCGCGTCGGTCGTGCACCAGTTCGCGACGCCCATCACGAGCATCTTGGGGTTTGCTGATTTATTGACTGATGGAAAATACGGCGAGCTTTCCCCGCGTCAGCAGGAAGCGGTCAACCTCATCATGTCCGACAGCCGCAGGCTCCGCGAGCTCATCCAGCGGTTCCTCAACATCGCAAAAATCCGCAGGACGGGCGTCGTCGTCAATCGCACGTTGGTTTCACTGCCACAGATTATCCATAATGAAGTAAATCGGCAAGAAGAGGTTGCGCGAGGAAAGGGCTTGCTGGTCACCCTCAATCTTGCGTCTCTGCCGCCCATTCGCGTTGATGAATCGCTGATGACTGATGTCATTTCAAACCTCCTCAACAATGCCATCAAGTACAATGTGCAAGGAGGCAGCATCACGATTACTGCCCGCCGTAAGGCAGGTTCAGTGGCGGTTGAATTCAAGGACACCGGCATCGGGATTGCTCCTGACGTGCTTTCCGAGCTTTTCACTGAATTCTTCCGCGTGCAGGAACAGACCGGCATCGGAACCGGATTGGGGCTTTACACGTGCAAAATCATCGTTGATGCGCACGGCGGCACCATCCACGCGGCCAGCAAAGGACTGGGCAAGGGCAGCACGTTTACGTTCACGCTGCCGACTAAGACGCCGAAGAAGCACGCGTAGCGCTTTCTGCAAGCCGAGAATACGTTTCGCGGGTGGGAGTTTTCAGTCCGAGCAATTTCTGAACTGCCAAAACGTCCTTAATGGCGCCTTCAATCTCGACAAACGTGCCGAAAACGAGCGTGTCCAGCACGACTTCGGTCTTCGCGAGCGTGAATACTTTCCTGATTTTGGCGTAATGGTGGCGTTTCGGGAAAAGCGCGACCGCAAGCCCGAGCAAGAAACGCGGAACGGGAACGTTGAATTCAAGCGCCGAACGCACGGGAGAGTTCTTCTGTTGCGGTCCTTTCACGGTGAGCGTCGGCGGGTCGGTGCGCAGGCGAAGCAGCCAGCCGCCGAACCGGATGAAGTAATTGTCCTCGTTCCGGGTGCCGTGCGCGACGCCGCCGCGCGCCAGAATTTTCTTTTCAACCGCTGCGAGGTCGTCAACGCGGAACTTCAGTTCGTGTTCGTACATGGTCGAGGATAAACCGTATCCGTTTATCAATTGATTGTTCGGGCGTGCCGGGGAATAACGGGACGCGAACCACATCGCAGCCTGACGCGACGTACGCCTCTTCCAGACACGTTCCCAGCCGGCACGCCTGCTCGCGCGTTTCCCTGCGCTCGGCGTCGTTCTCGTAATGCGGCAGCGGGTCCAAAAAGAAAATCTTTTCGTACCGCCCGCGCACGTGGCGGTCCAGCACGTGCTTGAAGTGCTCGGGAAGCCGCTGCCCTTGCATCTGGCAATACACTTCACTTTCAATCGCGGGAGCGCGGTCGAGGAATCGCAGCGGCTTGCGCGACTTTTCCAACGCCCGCAGATGATGCTGATACACGAGCACTTGGAACGCGACGATGCACGTATCGGGCAGGATAGGGTTCTTCAGCGGCTGCTGCTCGCGTATGACTTCTCGTGCGGATTCGAGCACGACGCCATAGCCTCGCCAGTACAACCCCTCCACGACGGAGCTCTTGCCGCAGCACGGCGGGCCTGCAATGATGTAGTCGGGCATCAGGATAGCTTCAGTTCGTCCTTGAACGGCTGCAGGTTCTGCATCCCTGCGTATTCCTGCAGGATGCGCTCGAACGGCTTCTCTTCCGGAACGTTCCACGTGGTGATGACAAAGTGGCGTTTCTGGTACCACAGCGTCAGCGCGGGGTCGCGTTCGGGTTTGCGCGTCACGGAATAGCTGACGCTCACGTCCTCATCGCGGGGAATCCAGATGGTGCAGAGGTCTTCGGTCGGCTGCGGAAGTTTCTGCTTGGAAAACATCAGCAAGTCTGACAGCACTTTTTCCCGGCGGGACTGCGCAATGATTTCGTGCACTGCCGCGCTCGCTTCCAGCGCTTTCTGCTGGACTGCGCTCGTCGGTGCGGGAACCGGCGCCGTAATCTTGACTTGCGCTACGTGCTCGCGGTTGTACTCGTCGAATTGGTGGCTGACTTGGCGAGTCCATTCCCAGTTTTCGGCGCCCATCGACGCGGCGAGGAACAAGGGCAGTTCAAGAGAATGCGCGTGCGTCATCATCGCGCCGCGGTTGTCCTTCTCGTACGTCACGTCCACGGTCGCGTACCGCGTGATGTTGAACAGCTCGTTATTGATGGGTGCATACCCTCGCTTCGCGATTTGCAGCGAGAAATAGTGCTCAACGAGCATCGACATGGAGGTCCAGTAGTTGGCATCGTTCTGGTGCATAAATCCGCGCGTCGCCAGACGCCCCATTCCGTCGAGCGTCTTGGCAATCTCGTCGTCAAGGTTCGGCGGCGATTGGAGCGTGTGCGACTTTAACAGTTCTTGGAACGTCGGTTGCGGTGCGGGTTTCAATGCGGATCGGGCCATGATGACCACCTCAGACAACAGAAGGAGTTGTAGAAAGGATAATCATTGCGCACGCGAGAACTGCAACGGTGTTGTAGTTATCCAATCAGGCTTGCGGCGTGCTTGATTTTTCCGCCCAGCCAGAGGCAGGACATGCCGATAAGGATGTACATCCCGCCGACGACCGCAGTACTGGGAACCGTATGCGCCACAAAGACGTCAAACAGCGGCTGGACGGTGGTAAAGCCCGTAATGTGCGCCTGCGCCCAGCCCCCGACCGTCGCCTGCCCGAACGCGGTAAACATGATGGCGAGGACTCCGGGCACGATGACCAGCCAGCCGACGCTCTTGAGCAGCTTGCTCGCGCTGCCGGCAAGAAAACCGATAATGAGCAGGCTGAACACGATTAAGCCAATCGCGACGTAGAACCCGTACGGCGAGTACAGCCACGGCTGGACGTGCTTGGTCCACGCGTTCGTGATGAGCGGCAGGAGCATGCCCATGCCTGAGAAGAACCCGACGTGGGCTGCGGCGTGCAATACGCCATGCGACGCGAGACGGTCGAACATACACCGAAAAGAGAATCAGGACTTAATAAACGTTACGAACAAGCAGAACGTCCTTCACAGCATTTACTGCGCGCTCGATGTCCTGCACGGTCGTGTTCCTGCTCAGCGAGAAGCGGAGCGTCGCGTGGGCGTCCTTCGGCGACAGACCGATGGCGCGGAGCACGTGAGAAGGTTCGCGCTGCTTGGTCGCGCACGCGCTGCCGGTTGACACGAACACCTTGCGGTCGCTCAACTGCAAGAGCAAAGATTCTGCTTCGCTCCCCGTGAACGTCGCGCTCGTGATTGCCGTGCGAGGAGCGGCTGCGCCGTTGATGGTCGCGCCCGCTTCGGCGAGCCCCTGCTCAAGCGTCTGCTGCAGCTGCTTCATACGCGTCAGTTCCCTGCCGCGGTGCGCCTGCGCGAGCTCAAGCGCTTTCGCAAACCCGACAATGCCGGGCACGTTCTCGGTGCCGGAACGCTGTCCGTGTTCCTGCCCGCCGCCGTGCAGCAACGGAACCAGTTTCACGCCGCTGCGAACGTACAGCAAGCCGACACCTTTCGGCCCTTCGAGCTTGCTCGCGTTGAGCGAAAGCAAATCACAGTTCAGTTTCTTGACATCAAGGTCGAGCAGCCCTGCTTGGCAGGCATCAACGTGGAACAATACCTTGTGCTTGCGCGCCAGCGCGCCGATGTCCTGCACGGGCTGAATCGTGCCGAGCTCGTTGTTGACGTACATCGCGGAAATCAGAAGCGTGTGGGGAGTAATTGCCTGTTCAATCGTGGAGAGCGTGACTCTGCCATCTTTGTCGACGGGAACAATCGTGACGCTCGCGCTTTCGTGCGCTTTCAAATACGCGCACGTTTCCAAAACGGCGTGGTGCTCAATCGCCGTTGTGATGATGTGCTTCTTCGCGGAAGCCTTCAGCGCGCCCTTGAGCGCCCAGTTGATGCTTTCCGTGCCGCCGGACGTGAAGAAAATCTCGCTCGGACTGCAGTTCAGGATGCGCGCAATCGCGAGCCGGCTGAGCTCAACCGCATCACGCGCATGCTGTCCTGCCTCGTGCAGCGAAGAAGGGTTTGCGAACTCGCGCGAGAGGAACGGTTCCATCGCCGTGCGAACGCCGGGGTCGACCGGAGTCGTGGCGCTTGCGTCAAGATACGTCGGCGTGGTCATGATGGGGGTTGTTGCACATCGACTCGTGCTTGCGTTTCGGCGTGCCTTCGTCGTATTGGTCGAGCTGTTCGATAATCGCCAGCATCGGGTCCTTTTCCTGATAATTCGGGCCGGCGACCTTTACTTCGACTTTCCGTTTCTTCGTGTCTTTCTTTTCGTCAGTCATACGAGTTCTGCCTCCTCTCGCGTCAGCTGCGCGCCCAGTTTTTGGTAGGCGGCGAGCTTCAGTACTTTAAGTCCGAGCAGCGCGCACTTCAGCCGCACCGGCGAAATCGGGATGTTGAGCATCGTGAGCACGTCCTGCTTCGCAAGCGTGCGAATTGCGTCGAGCGGCTTGCCTTGTGCGTGCTCGGCGAGCATGCTTGCCGCCGCCTGCGAAATGGCGCAGCCATGCCCGTCAAACTTCGCGTCCGCGACCGTCGTTCCGTCGAGCTTCAGGCTCATCGTGAGCACGTCGCCGCACAGCGGATTCGTGTCGCGCGCGCTCGCGTCAGCGTTCGCAATGACTCCGCGGTTGCGCGGGTGCCGGTAATAGTCCAAGATAATCTCGGTGAACATCTCGCTCATAGTTTGAAGACGCTCCGCGCTTCGCGCAGCGCTGTAACCAGCGCATCAATGTCTTCGTGAGTGTTATAGAGTGCGATGCTCATGCGGCACGTGGCCGGAGCTCCAAGAGCTGCGTGGAGCGGCATGGCGCAATGATGTCCCGAACGCACGGCAACGCCGCGCTCGTCAAGCACGCTCGCGAGGTCGTGCGGGTGCACGTCCGCGAGGTTGAACGCGACGACACCGCAACGCTGAGAGGCATCGCGAGGACCGTAGATAGTGATGCCTGGAATCTGCGCAAGCTGTTCTTGCGCGTAGCGAATAAGTGCTTGATCGTGTTGCTGGACATTTTCCATTCCCGCTGCGTTGAGATAGTCAACCGCGCTTCCGAGCGCGACCGCTTCGGCAACGGCGGGCGTGCCTGCCTCGAACTTCCACGGGATTGCGTTCCACGTCGCGTTCGCGAGCGTGACTTCCTTGACCATATCGCCGCCCGTCAGGAACGGCTCCATGCTTTCGAGGAGCGCTTCCTTGGCGTACAGGACGCCGATGCTGGGCGCGAACAGCTTATGCCCCGAAAAGACAAGGAAATCAGCGTCAAGCGCCTTCACGTCGATAGGAAGGTGCGGAACGCTCTGGCACGCGTCGATGAGAACCTTTGTTCCCTGCGCATGCGCCAGCGTAATGAGCTCGTTGATAGGGTTAATGGTGCCGAGCACGTTCGAAACGTGCGTGAGTGCGAGCAGTTTCGGTTTCTTGGCGAGCAGCTTCTTCGCTTCAGTCATGTCGAGCGTGCCTTCTTTCGTGAGAGGGATATAGTCGATTTCTGCGCCTTTCCACTTTGCTGCAATTTGCCACGGGACGATGTTGCTGTGGTGTTCCATTGCCGTCAAAAGGATTCGGTCGCCTTTATTGAGGCGATATCCTGCCCAGCTGTGACTGACGAGGTTGACTGCTTCGGTCGCGTTGCGGACAAACACGATTTCGTGCGGCTGCGCGTTGATGAAGCCCGCCACTTTCTTGCGCGCGCCTTCGTAGAGGGAAGTCGCCTGCGCGCTCCATTGGTACACGCCACGGTGCACGTTGGCGTTCGTTGTTTTGTAAAACTGTTCGAGCGTGCGGATGACTGCAGCAGGTTTCTGGCTCGTTGCAGCACTGTCGAGATAGACTACCGGCTGCGCGAGGATAGGGAAATCTGCGCGGACGTTCAATTCCGTCTTTGGGTTCTTACTGAGTTGCGAGTGCATGGTCGAGTTTCTGGTTGATGTGGCTCAAGATGAGCGTTTGCGCTTCAGGCGTGAGCGCGGCGAGGAACGGCGCGAGGAAGCCCTTGATGAGGAGTGCGCGCGCTTCGCCGTCAGGCAAGCCGCGCGAACGCAAGTAAAACAGGCTGTCGGCGTCGAGCGGCCGAACCGTTGCGGCGTGGCCCGCCTGCACGTCGTTCTCTTCAATCTCAAGATAGGGAAACGTTTCTGCCTTGGCGTTCGGGCTGAGCAGGAGCACGTGCTGGGCGAGGCGTGAACGCGCTTTCACGGCGCCTTTCGGAATCGTCATGCGTCCGGTGCACGAGGCAGTGGCGGCGTTGTCGAGCACGCCGTGCATCTGTACTTCTGCCGATGTGCGGGGGGCGGCATTCTCGACGGTCGTTGCGATACTAAACCCCTGTTGCCCGGTGCCGACAAAGACGTCGTGTTCGCGGTACGCGCTGTCCGCGCCCGCGAGTTTCACGGAGCGCTGCACGTTGATGTTGCTCTCCGTGCCGACGCTGATAAGTTGGAGCTGCGCTTTCTCGCCGAGCGTCAGCGTCGTGCTGAGGTTGACGCTCTTGTCCTTGGTCAGCGTTTCAATAAGTGTGAGCCGCGCGTTCGCGTCAAGCTCGACGGTGAACGGCGTGTCGCCGGTCGCGGTGTAGGTCAGCGGTTCCGTGAGGCGCGTGTTCTTCGGCACGCGGAGCGTGCGGTTATCCCACAAAACGCCTGCGGCGCGGGCTTCATCCGTCAGCGAAAGGACGACTGCCATTATCCCACCGAACCGTCCATTTCCAGCCTGATAAGCTTGTTCAGCTCGACCGCGTACTCCATCGGGAGTTCCTTGGTGAAATCGGAAATGAAGCCGAGCACAATCATTGCCATCGCTTCGCTTTCGCTCAGGCCGCGGCTCGTGAGGTAGAACAGCTGGTCTTCTCCGATTTTGCCGACGGTGGCTTCGTGCGCGACCGTTGCAGTCTGTTCGTCGATTTGCATCGTTGGATACGTGTCCGAGCGCGAATGGTCGTCCAGCAGGAGCGCGTCGCAGCGCACCGTGCTCTTCACGCCGGTGCATCCCTTCGCGACGCGGAGCAGGCCGCGGTAACTCGTGCGGCCTCCGTCTTTGCTGATGGATTTGGAAACGATGCGGGACTGCGTGTTCTTGCCGAGATGCGTGATTTTACCGCCCGCGTCTTGGTGTTGTCCCTTGCCCGCGTACGCGATGCTGAGGATGTCCGCGCGAGAGTTGTCGCCCTTGAGAATGACCGCAGGATACTTCATCGTGAGCTTGCTGCCGAGATTGCCGTCAATCCATTCCACGACCGAGTTCTCGTGCGCAATGGCGCGCTTGGTGACGAGGTTGTAGACGTTGCTGCTCCAGTTCTGAATCGTGACGTAGCGGACCTTGCTGCCCGGGAGGGCGACAAGTTCGACGACGGCTGCGTGCAGTGAGTCTGTGCTGTACACCGGAGCCGTGCAGCCCTCGATGTAGGTGATGCTTGCGTCTTTGTCGACGACGATAAGCGTGCGCTCGAACTGTCCGACGTTCTTCGCGTTGATACGGAAATAGGCTTGGAGCGGAACTTCGACGTTGACTCCGGGAGGAATGTAGATGAACGAGCCGCCGCTCCACATCGCGCTGTTCAGGGCTGCGAACTTGTTGTCGTCAATCGGGACAACGCTTGCGAAGTACTTCTTGAAAATTTCAGGGTGTTCTTTGAGTGCGGTGTCCGTGTCGAGGAAGACAACGCCGCGCGCCGCGAGGTCGTCGCGCAACTTGTGATAAACCGTTTCGGATTCGTATTGCGCGCCGACGCCCCCGAGGAATTTTTGCTCCGCTTCCGGAATGCCGAGTTTTTCGAACGTGCGCTTAATATCGGCGGGAACTTTGTCCCACGTGTGCTCGGTCTTTTCGTTTGAACTGAAATAATAGGTGATGTTGTCAAAATCAATCGTGCTCAAGTCGCCGCCCCACGCAGGCATCGGCTTATCCAGAAACGCCTGCAATCCTTTGAGTCTGAGGTCGAGCATCCACGCAGGCTCGTTCTTTCTGGCTGAAATCTGGCGGACGACGTCTTCGGACAGCCCTTTCGGCGTCTTAAACATCGCGCGTTCCTCGTCGTGGAAGCCGTATTTTTCCGCGTATCCTGCGTTGATGGTTTCCGCGTTCACGCGCCCACCTTGGCGTATCCCTTCTTTTCGAGCTCCAGCGAGAGCGTCGCGTCGCCGCTGCGCACGACTTTGCCGTCTACGAGGACGTGCACGTGGTCAGGCTTGACGTATTCGAGGATGCGGTTGTAGTGGGTGATGACGAGCCCCGAAAACTGCGGAGAGCGGAGCGCGTTGATGGCGTTCGAGACGATTTTCAGGCTGTCGATGTCCAGCCCCGAGTCGGTTTCATCGAGGATTGCGATGCTCGGACGAAGCAGGAGCATTTGGAGCATTTCGGCGCGCTTCTTTTCGCCGCCGGACAAGCCGGCATTGAGCGGTCGGTCGGTGAACGCAGCGTCGAGTCCCAGTTGCGCGCGGAGCGCGGCGAGTTCTTTCTGGAACGTCGCGGCGCTGCCTTTCGGAAATTTTTGTTTGAAGAGCGTGAACAGGAACGTTCCGAGCGTCACGCCCGGAATCTCGACCGGATGCTGGAACGCGAGGAACAAGCCTGCCTTTGCCCGGTCTTCGGGCTTCATCGCGAGGATGCTTTTGCCGTCGACAAGAATGTCTCCCTGCTCGACGCGGTAGCCCGGATGTCCCGCGATGACGCAGCTGAGGGTGCTCTTGCCCGAGCCGTTCGGTCCCATCAGCGCGTGGAGTTCGCCGTTCCGGAGCGTGAGATTCACACCCTTGAGGATAGGCACGCCGTTTGCCGTGACGTGCAAATCCCTAATTTCCAAGGTCATGCGAAGCTCTTCCCGCACCCGCACGAAGAGTGCGCGTTCGGGTTTTCAACCTTGAAGCCCGAACCCTGCAAGCCGTCAACGTAGTCGATAGTTGCGCCCGTGAGCTGGCTCATGCTTTCTGCGTCGATGTAGACCTTGACGCCGTGGCGGTCAAGAACGGTGTCGTCCTTGTTCGCCTTGTTGTCAAAGTCCAAGCCGTAACTGAACCCCGAGCAGCCGCCCGGAACCACTTGGACGCGAAGTCCGTAGCCCTGCTTCTGTTCCGCGGCCATCAGCTCGACGAGCTTCTTTGCCGCCTTTTCGGTCAGCGTGACGTCTTTCTTGATTTCCTGCGGACTTGCTTTCGCGGTCTGACGGGTCGCGACAATCTGGTTCATTTCGCTGACCATCTTATCAATTTCCTCGTCAGGCAAGCCGTGCCCTTTGGAGCCGGCTTCGACGGTGTCGTACGCGCTCGCGTGGCATCCGAAGCAGTGCAGTCCGCGTTCCATCATCACGATGACAGCTTCCGGATACGTGTTCGCGAGGTGCTGGATGTTGGTCTCGCGCGTAATCGGTCCTTCCGTCGTGGTGACGGTTTCCTGTTTCTTGACGGTCATGGTATGTTCCTCCGATGATTTCTGTTCAAAATGACGGTTGCCGCAGTCCGGGCACTGGACGCCTTTGATTGCGGCGAAGTCGGTTCCTGCGGAGATGCCGATGGCATCATTTCCTTTGCTTTCATCGAATTCCCAGCCGCAGTCGGCGCAATTCCAAGTAGTTGTAGTGGTTTGCATGTTAGTTGCCCTCAAAACAGACGTTGCAGTTGGACGGTGTGTCCGCGTTCACTTGTTTGTGCAGCTGGCACGTGAACTTCGTCTTGACAAAATGATCGAGCAGTTTTTGCGATTCGAAAATGAATTGCGCCTGCGTGGTGAGGTTCTTTGCCGCGCTCGCGATGAGCTTCTTTTCTTCGGCAGGGAACGAAACGTCTTGGGCGCGTTTTTGGCTGAAGTACTGGCTGACCGCCGCATCGGTGACGCCGAGAATGCCGGCAATCACGGTTTGGCTGGTTCCCTGCGCTTTCAGGCAGGCGGCGAACTCCTTTCTGAGTGCTGGAAGCAGGTAGAACACTTCCAACTCTTGCGGATGCAGTACCTTCAACCCCATTTCTTAACTATCGTTAAGATTCGTATATAAAGGTTATGGTTCTGTATGATGCGAACGTCGCACTCAGCGCTTTTTCGAGAATATCTGCCACGCGAGCCGGAAGCCGGGCGTGTACTTCTCCGGGTGCTCGCGCAGATGGCGCGACACGGCAACAGGAGTCTCCCAGTGTCCTTGCAGGACTTCCTGCGCGTCAAGCGTGGGCGTTTTCTTGACATTATGAACGACAAAGAGCGTGTAGAACATTCGCTCGCGCGCGTTGTTCGTCCGGAAGTTGCCCAGCGTGCGGAAGCGCTTCGGCGACACGTTCAGGCCGAGCTCTTCTTTGGTCTCGCGCATCGCGGTCTGCAGCGGCTTCTCGCCAAAATCCTGATGACCGGCAAGCGAGCCCTCCCACAATCCGGGATTGACGTCTTTGCTTAACGCTCGTTGCTGGATAAACATCTCGCCCGCGCGGTTGAAAATCAGGACGCGCACGCCGCGGTGCAGCAAACCCTTCGCATGCACTTCCGCGCGGGGCATTGCCTTGAGAAAGCGTCCCTTTTTGTCAACAACGTCAAGCATTTCAGTCATGATTCACCGGTTTGAAAAATAAAACATGCGTTCTAAACCGTGCTGACTTCCGTTTTCACGGCAGCCGGCTTTTCCGACAGCACGGCGACATAACGCACCTGCTTCAGCGCGAACCGCGTCACGCGGTAGATGGTGCCGCGCACCGCAGTCGGATCGCGTTCGACAAGTCCCGTGGGAACGAGCGTGTCTTCGATGTGCTTCGCTTCCTTCGGGCTGTCGGCGCGGAGCGTTTCGATGTCGCGCCAGCGAGCGACGGCGCCCGCCAGCGTGTCCAGCGTCGTCAGCTCGGACTTGCTCAGCGCAATGCTGCCGCGCGAGTGCTCGACGTGAATCGAGTCAACCGCAAACGATTCCCGGTCGTAACCGGGCACGCCGACTTTCATAATCGCGTTGTAAAAGTCGTGCAACTTCGGGTTTCGTAATTCTTCACTCACAGAAATCACCCTTATGCTTGGTCAATCATTTCAATCTCAATGTTGAGACTTTCAGGAATAGGAACCTTCATGACGAGTCTGAGGGCACGTTCGTCAATGCCCAAGTCAATCAGGCGCTTGTGGATGCGCATTTCGAAGCGCTCCCACGTCGCAGAACCGTCACCGCACGGGCATCTTCGCGTCGCCATTCTCAACTTCTTGGTCGGCAACGGAATCGGACCACGCATGTCAACGCCGGTCTTGTCGGCGATGTCCTTGATGTAGGCACAGACCTGGTTCAACTTGTCGATGTCGGTGCTTGCCAGTTTGATGCGTGCTTTTTGCATGGTGGTTGTGCGGTGTGCTGCTCACGACGACGCCCGGCTCGCCGTGGAAAAAATAAAAATCAATACGACTTACATCGCCTTCTTGACGAGGTCGATGCACATGCCGGCCGCGACGGTGACGCCGCTGTCTCGGATTGCGAATCGGCTCATCTGCGGGATGTCCTTGTTCTTCTCAATGACGAGGGGCTGCATCGGCTTGATCTTGACGACCGCAGCGTCTCCGTTCTTGATGAAGTCCGGGTGTTCCTGGATGGTTTCTCCATTCGCAGGGTTGATCTTCTTGACAATCTCGGTGATTTGGCAAGCGACCTGCGCCGTGTGGATGTGGAACACGGGCGTGTAGCCGACGGTGATGACGGTCGGGTGGTTCAGCACGATGATGTTCGCGGTGAACTCGGTCGAGACGGTCGGGACGTTGTTGGGGTGACCCAAGACGTCGCCGCGCGCGAGGTCCTTCTTTTCGGGACCGCGCAAGTTGATGCCGACGTTGTCGCCGGGCTCAGCTTCCGTAATCATTTCGTGGTGCATTTCGATACTCTTGACTTCTCCACTGACTCCCTTGCCTTCACGGCCGGGAACAATGATGACCTTGTCGCCAGCCTTCAAAATGCCCGTTTCGATTTTGCCAACCGGAACGAGGCCGATGCCCGTGATGCTGTAGACATCCTGGATCGGCATGCGCAACGGAAGGTTGGTCGGCTTGACCGGTACCGTGAGCAGGTCCAACGCTTCAATCAACGTCGGGCCGGTGTACCACGGCATGTTCGGCGAGCGCTTGACGATGTTTTCGCCAAGGTACGATGCTGCCGGAATGATTTTGACGTTTTCGGTCTTGTAACCGACGCTCTTCAAGAGCTGTTCTGCCTGAGCCTTGGTCGCGTTGAACTTGGCCTGGTCGTACTTGTTGAGGTCCTGCTTGTTACAGAGGATGATAACCTGGCCGACGCCGAAGGTCTTGGCGAGGAACGCGTGTTCCTTCGTCTGGGCCTGAACTCCTTCAGAGCCGATGACGATGACTGCCGCGTCTGCCTGCGAGGCGCCGGTAATCATGTTCTTGATGAAGTCACGGTGACCGGGCGCGTCGATGATGGTGAAGTCGTACTTCGGAGTCGAGAACTTCTTGTGGCTCAAGTCGATGGTGACGCCGCGTTCGCGCTCTTCCTTGAGGTTGTCCATGACGAAGGCGAACTCGAATCCGCCCTTGCCCATTTCCTCTGCCTTTTCCTTCAGCTTGCGCATTTCCTGTTCAGGAACTGCGCCAGCATCGAACAAGAGTCGTCCAACAGTCGTGGACTTGCCGTGGTCAACGTGACCGACGAAAACAACGTTAATGTGCGGTTTTGCTTTTGCCATATATGCCCCTCCAAAACTATGATTGGTAGTGATATTCGAGAACAAGTAGGGGGTTTATAAAGCTTCCGCTCAACCTTTGGTAAAGTTTGGCCAAATTCCTTCTCGTTCAGCATCAAGAAGCAAGCCATAACTGCCTGCTTCGCAAGCAGGATTGAGACCCTTCTTTCTGCTTCACGAAGCACACAGGACGCAATGCGTCCTGTGGCTCATCCGAGTCGCAGCTCGGATTGAGTTGGAAAACGACGAACGACTCAGCGCGTAACCGCAAACGGCATCACGTACTTGTCCAGCGCGACTTCGAGCTGGGACATCGTGGCGTCCAGTTCGTTGTCAAGGAAGCGGGAGTCCGCGAGACGCTGGCCGGAAGGCGCGAGGCGTATCTGGAACTCGCTGTTTTCGCGCACGCCCAGCACTTCAAACAGGCGGTACGCATCGTTCTGCTTGAACCGATGAGGCGAAGAATAACAGATTTCGGCGCGGATGGCGCCCTGCGTGATGATTTCAATCGGGGACTTGTTTGCAGGCGTCTTGATGCGTACCCAGCGGTCGGTCTTGTTCGTGCCGGCAAAGAAATCCTTTTCAACAACCCAGTGATCGGTTAGCGCGTTCTGTATTTTGTGCGGCAGCGGCTGCGGGATGTCCTCAGGCTTCAGGTGCAGTGCATCCGCGATGACGGCGTATGCGGCGCCCATTGCTGCCTTCGAAGCGGTCTCGAGCGTCGCGGGCGGAAGCAGCGCGCTGTACTGGATGTCCAGCGGGTTCTGGGTGAGCGCGTGCGTGTCATCAAGAAGCCGCTTTGCGATGTCGTAGTTCACGAAGACAATCTTTTGAGGTTTGAGTTCCATGCGGAGATGCGAGTTGTACATCTATAATAACTTTTATCGTCTGGAGACTACGCCATCGCCCGTTGCTTCATTGCCTTCGGCATCTTCTCGATAGCGTACCGCAACGCGGTGCGCGTCATCTGCTTCTTGTGCTGCATCACGAATTCAAACACTTTGTGCTGGTGCGCGTTGGCGGCTTCCTTCAGCATCCAGCCGTAACCCTTTTGCACGAGGTCGTCGGGGTCGCGCATCAGTTTCTTTGCCGTCGAGAAAATCTCGTCCAAGTACTTGCCGTGCCTGCCCGGAACGACGAACGCGACCGCGGACGCTCGTCGCACCCAGCGATTCTTTGACGTTATCCACGTCCTGATGCGGGGAATCCATTCCGGCTTCTGTTCCAGCAACGGTCCGATAAGCTGCCCGCACGTGCCGTCCACGTGCGCCCAGTTGGAGATATAGTTGTGCAGCCACGACTCGAACACGGCAAGGTCTTCGACTTTTGCGCGGTGCGCCCACTCAATCGCCACGACGCCTTCCTCGAACCAGCCGGACTTCCACAGTTCGTCGCAGAGTTTCAGGATGGAGGATGGGGGGAGATGTCTCGGAAAATATTTTCGGGCAATCTTCCTCACGATAGGCGTACGAACTCCATACGGCTTAATCGGCTCCTTGAAGAAATTCGTTGCGCCTTTCTTGTATGGCTGTTCGACGTTCGCCTTAAGTTCATTTCGTAGCGCCGCGAGCGTCACACGGTCACTCGCGTCACGGCGGCGTTCGTCGCCTTGATGACGTCCGCGGGAATGAGCTTCACGAGCGCCTTGTCGCTGCCGCCGCCCGCCCAGAAGAACGGCATTTCCTTGACTTTCATGTCCATCACGAACTTTGCCGGGAACCCGAGCGGAGGCACGCCGCCAATAGAGTAACCCGTGCGCGCGAACACTTCATCGGCTTTCGCCAAGCGCAGATTGTCGAGCTTCAGGTTAAACCCGACGCGGATGATGGAGACGCGGTCGTCGCCGCGCACGAGCACAGAGTACAGGTCGTCTTTCTTGTCAATCAGAATCAACGTCTTGACCATGCGGTCCAGCGCGACGTGCACGGCTCCGGCGGCCATCTCGACGGTGTGCACGGACATAGGGAACTCCTTCAATTCGTGAGGAATCGCGTGCGTCGCGAGAAACTCCTTCAATTTCGCGGTGGTCATACTCGCTCGACCGGCAGACGCATATTAATAGGTTGTGCTGGGAAGAAAAAAATAAGAGAATAACACTACGTTTTACGCGCCCAATTGTCCCGCAGTCAAGCCTTTCCGCTGCACGATTTGCGCGGTGATCTTGTTCTGCAGTTCGTTCGGGAGTTTCTCGAAGGTCTGGTCGACGAGCGAGCTTTGTCCGCGTCCGCCGGTCGCGGAACGCAAGTCCGAGCTCCAGCCAAGCATTTCGCCGACCGGCAGCTTCGCTTTGACGTTCGTTTGCGTGCCGACTTCGTTAATCTCCAAAATCTGTCCGCGCTTGTTCATCACGAGCTTCGTGAGGTCGCCCGTGAATTCAATCGGAGCTTCCAGCAAGTGCGTTTGGATAGGTTCGAAGATGACGGGACCTGCCTGCATCATCGCGCCTCGGACGCCCTCGCGCACGGCGGGGTACATCTGGGCGGGGCCGCGGTGAATCGCGTCTTCGTGCAAGCGAGCGTCGGTGAGCGTGACCTTGATGCCGAAGCACGGTTCGCGCGCGAGCGGACCCGCGTCCATCACTTGCTCGAATCCTTCAATGACGAGCTGGATACATTCAGAGAGCTGCACGTTTCCGCGCGTGGCGTCCATGAAGATGCTGCCCTTGTAAATGTCCTTGATGGACAACGCCGTATCGCTGTCGTAGCCCGCGTCCACGAGCGTGTCTCGCAAGACCAAGTCTTTCTTCTTGATTCTGCCTTCCGAAATGTCGCCCTTCCGAATCAGTTCGGAAATGTGCGGTTCCAGCGGTTCGACCTTGAAGTAGAGCTTGTTGTGCTTGTTCGGCGACTTTCCTTCGACTTCCGCGCTCGCCTTCGAGACGGTTTCTCGGTAGACAACAATCGGAGGCGACGTCTTGATTTGGACTCCCTTTTCCGTGATGATTCTGTTCTCGATGATTTCGAGGTGAAGTTCGCCCATGCCGTGCAGGAGGTTTTCGCCGGTTTCCTGGTTGATTTCAATCTTGACCGACGGGTCTTCCTTGCTGACTTTTCTCAGAACCTCAACAAGTTTCGACAAGTCCTGCGGCTTGACGGGCAGGATTGCCTTCGAGATGACGGGTTCGAAGATGTGCTTCAATTCCTCGAACGGCTGGTCGGGCTCCATCGTGATGGTCTCGCCCGCGAATCCGGTGACTCCTGCAATCGCGAGGACGTTTCCCGCCGGAACGGAGTCAATGAGTTCGGGCTTGATGCCCTGATAGAGGAACACCTGTCCGACGCGCTGTTCTTGCTTTGCGTTGTTCAGGTAGACGGTCATGCCTTCGCGCATCGTGCCGCTGTACAATCTTCCGGCGGAGATTTCTCTTCCGGATTTCGGTTCAATCAAAATGCGCGTAATGACGAACGCGAGTTTTCCGTTCGGGTCGCACGTCATGAGGCTCTTGCCGAGCGGGCTTTCCTGGTCGCCGTGCCAAATCTTCGGGATGCGGTACTTCTGCGCTTCCACCGGGTCGGGCAAATGCTTGATGACCATGTCGAGAATGACTTCGTGCAGGGGAGCGTTCTTCCAGACCCAGTCCTGGCGCGTTTTCTCGTCCATGTCGTAGAGCTTCAGGATGTCCTTGAACGAGACTCCCTTCTTCTGCATGTATTGGAGCGAGAGCGCCCAGTTGTCGCGCGCGCTTCCGAACGCGACGCTGCCGTCCTGGATGTTGACCTTCCACTTCTGCTTGAATTCTCCTTCCGCAATCTGCTCGATAAGGCGGTTGAATTCCAGAATGACTTTGACAAAGCGCGCCTGAATCTGTTCCGGCGTGTACTGCATCTCCTTGATGAGGCGGTCCACTTTGTTGATGAACAACACGGGCTTGACACGTTCTCGCAAGGCCTGCTTCAGCACGGTTTCGGTCTGCGGCATGATGCCTTCCGACGCGCAGACGAGAACGACGGTGCCGTCAATGGCGCGCATCGCGCGCGTGACGTTGCCGCCGAAGTCGATGTGTCCGGGCGTGTCGATTAAGTTAATCAAATATTCCTGATTGTCAAACGTGTGAACCATGGAGACGTTCGCGGCGTCGACCGTCATCAGGCGTTCTTGCTCGTCTTTGTGCTGCCACGTGGCCATGCCCTTGTCGAGGTCGCCCGCGGCGGTGTTGGACATGAAGCCCGCTGCAGAGAGCAGGTTGTCGGTGAACGCGGTCTTGCCGTGGTGAATGTGCGCAGAAGTCGCGATGTTGCGGATGTTCTTCTGCTCTCGTGAGAGTTTTTGCGCGCGTTGGAGTTTTGTATCTTCTGCCATGTCGTATCACCCGTAGAGTACTTTGGTATCGTGTTTCTCGTAATTGTACAATTCTTTGTCCGTAAACCAGACCGTGATTTCCTTGTTCGCTTCCTCGACGCTGCCGGACGCGTGGACGAGGTTGCGCAACACGCGCTGCTGCTTGTCCGCCAATCCGTAGCTGTCGTTGGAGTAATCGCCGCGAATCGTTCCCGGTGCCGCGGACTTCGGTTCCGTTGAACCGACAAGTTTTCTGCCGCCCTCAATCGCGGATTCGCCCTCGAAGACCATCGCCGCAATCGGCGCGCGCAGACATTCCATGTTCCAGCGCCGCACGCGAGCCCCGATTTCTTCGTCCGTTTCCTTCATCACGATGCCCTTCGCGAGCATTGACGCGCGTGTTTTGGTGCCGACGCTCCTTTTCCAGACCGGATCGTCGGCGTAATGCATGCCGAGATGCTGTTCGGTCGGGTTGATGAGCTTCAAGGCGACAATGCGGAAGCCGCGCTGCTCGAAACGTTTCAGAATCTCGCCCACGAGCCCGCGCTGTACCGCGTCGGGTTTCGCAAGGATGAGTGTTCGTTCAATCATGGTCGAGCAGACCTTACTTTGCAGCTTCTTTCTTTACTTCGTGCTTCTTTCCCGCAGCTTTCCTTTCGAGGCGGTAGGAGAGCGTCCACTTGGTCTCGCGGCCGACGTGCCCGAGCTTGACCTGGTTCTTCTCGCACTTGCGCGAGCAGAAGTTGAACGTGCGTCCGTCCTTCAGGATAAGCATCTTGCCCGTGCCGAGCTCAATGGTGTTTCTGCAAAAGGAACATTTTGCCATGGTTACACGCTTCCGCGTCCGCCCTTGCCGAGCGGCCGCGCTTCCATTTCCGTTTCGCGGAGCATCAGGATGTCGTCCTTTTGGACAGGACCCTTGACGTTGCGCCGCAGGACCTTGTCCTGGTCGCGTCCCGTCAGGACACGGACACGCACTTGGATGGCTTCGCCGCGCGAGCCGGTACGACCAACGATTTCTTCAACCCGCGAGGGGAAGCTCATCGTGAAGCGCACCGCTTCCGCGCCGCGCTGTTCGGTCTGCTTCGCGCCGGGCTTGCCCGCGGGAGCGCCAACTGCGGGTTTTGCCGCAGGAGCTGCGGCCGGTTTCGCTGCCGCGTCCGGTTTTTTGGCTTTGTCGTCTGCCATAGGATTATGCCTTTGCCTTAATCTCTGCAATCAGTTTCTTCGCGTCGCCTTCCTCGACAATCGCGATGGCGGAGGTCGGGACGCCGATGCCGGCTGCCTGACCGAGCTCTTCCTTGCTGTCAACGATGACGCAGGGAATGCCTTTCTCCTTCGCAATCAACGGGATGTGCATCACGACTTCTGCGGGCTGGACGTCCTTGGCGATGACGACGAGCTTGGCGATGCCTCGCTCGACTGCCTTGGTCGCTTCGTTCGCGCCCTTGCGGATTTTGCCGGTCGTCTTGGCGACTTCAATCGCCTGCAACGCGTTGTCGGCCATTTCATTTGCCATAAGTTGATTCCTCCTGAGGAATACGTAGAAACGCAATCCCCCTCAATTCCCCCCGGCATTGCCGAGGGTCATCATCTCATCAGAGATACCTTTGTTCCAGAGGGGTGGTTTATAAAGCTTACGGCTGGAGGCGTGCAACATTATTATAGACGTTATTCTCTCTGTTGTTCGTGGGGGAAATCTTTAGGGACGGTCAGGAAATCGTGTACCGCAAGAACGGCGAAGAAATCGCGCGGGTCAGCCGCCGTTCCGGCGCGGGCGGCTCGCTCGCGGACCATCTCCGGTACTTCCAGCACAACACGAAAGTGGGCGACCAGCTGTGCATCCTGCGCGAGAACCAGGCGCCCCTGCGCACTTCGTCAGTTGTTGCTGTTGACCTCAAAGACAACACGCTTATTTTCAAGACAAAGAACTCCACGTACGAAGTTGAGTACATCAACATCAATCTGGAAGAACTGCTCAAACAAAGCCCCGCATCAGAAGGACCGTTCCCTTAATTTTTCTGCCACCACGCAACGGCGGCAAGCAAATCCCTTGCAGTGAATTCCTGCCACGCGTGAGAAGAAACGTAGATTTTCGCGCTGGGCGCGTCCCATAGCAAGAGACTGCCGAGTTTCGGCGTGCCCATCCTCACGAGCAAGTCGGGAGGAACGAAGTTTGAGCTGTAACTATTTTCCTTGATGAGCCGCGCGTCGATGTGGTCGGGGTCGAGCTTGCCTGCAAGCACTTGCCGCGCGACGATTTTGCACGCGTCCACGATTTCCTCGTGCCCGTCATAGTTCACGCAGAAGTTCACGTGGAACGCGTCGTAGTCGCGCGTCGACTGCACCGCGTCCTTGATGCTTTCCACGACTCGCCCGGGCAAATCGTACCATTTGCCGAGCACGCTGATGCGGATTTGGTGCGCGTGCACCGGCGCCCACGATTTCAAATCGGCGAAGAACACGGCAAGCGCGTCCATGAGGCGCGGAAACAGGGTGTTGGTCTCGCTGTTCAGCGGCAGCAGATGAATCGTGAGCATCGGAATTTGGTGCTTGACGCACGTTTCGATGCAGCCCTTGATGTTGCGGAACTTCAGCGCGCTCGCCTGCTCAAAACTCAAGCGATGCGACTGCGCGAACGCACGAGAACCCGAACCCGCGATGGCGATGTGGCGCGGGAAGTTCGCGGCCTTCGGACGCTTCCGTAATCCTGCCACCAACCCCTTCAGCACAGGCGTTTCTATGCGCTCATCATTAATAAACTTTGAGGACGATAGCGACGGAAAAACCGGAACGCAGAGTTTATAAACGCGCCTGCTTGCGTGCGGGTATGCTCGAACTGGCGCTCATCATCGCGGGAGTCATTCTCGTTATCGGCACCATCACTGATTTGCGAACGACCGAAGTGCCGGACTGGCTCAACTTCGCGGGCATCGCCGCAGGAGTCGGGTTGCATCTGATTCAGGCAATCGTTGCTTGGGACTGGCATCCGCTGCTGGACTGCGCGCTCGGGCTTGTTGCGTTTGTCGCGCTCGGCTTCGCGATGTATTACGCCGGACAATGGGGCGGCGGCGACAGCAAAATGATGATGGCGCTCGGCAGCATCTTTGGACTGCAGTTCTCGCTCACGGACTTTTCCATTTCATTTCTGATAAACGCGCTCATCTGGGGCGCGATTTACGGCGTCGTCGCGGTGATTATCATCGCGGTCCGAAACGGCAAAGAATTTTCCTCTGCGTTTGAGAAAAACGCGAAAACGCTGACGTTCCGGCTGATGCGTATCGGCGCGTACGTGTTTCTTTTCGGCAGCGTCGTGATTGCCTTGACGCTGATGCCCGATACCCGCACGAAACTCTTGGTCGTGGTGCTGGGCGCCATCGGCTGGTCAACGCTCTGGTTCTTCATGATCGTCCGCACCGTCGAGAAAGCGTGCATGGTGAAACAGATTACTCCCGACCAGCTGATGGAAGGCGACTGGATTGTCACCGACGTCGTTGTCGCGGGCAAACGCATCGCCGGACCGAAAGACTTGGGCATCACGAAAAAACAAATCGCTGAATTACAAACACTCGCGAAACACCACAAAATTCTCGTGCCGGTCAAGTACGGCATTCCGTTCGTGCCGTCGTTCCTGCTCGCGTTCGTCGCGACGCTGCTGATGGGCAATCCGCTGCTGCTTCTTTAGTATCCAATAATTTTTATATTCGAGCTTCCTCGGGCGATGTATGTTTGACTTGTACGAAGGAACTCGGGCATTCGAGCGGCCGTATCGAAGTCCGGCATGTCTTCCGCCCACGGAAACGCCGATACGTTCTGAAGGCAAGCTCATCGCGACCATCATCTACGACTTCAAAAACGGTACGGAACGCATTGTGTACGCCCGCGATTTAGAACGCAAGACCGAACAATAATTACGGTATCCTTTTCAGACTGCGAATCAAATGATTTTCTTCTTCGCTCATTTTGAGCTCGACTTTCTTTGCTTTCGGCGGCTCGGTTTTCGGTTTGGGCGGTTCTTTCTGGAAACTGCCGACGGATTTGACTTCGTCTTTCAGTTTCAGTTCGACCGCGCTCATTTCTTCTTCCGAAAGCTGTCGGGGCTGCCAGAGGAGGTTGATGCCGTCGTTTTCCGTGCGGGGAACGACGTGGACGCCGACGTGCGGCGATGTTTGTCCTGCAGGCTCGCCCATCGGGATGAGCAGGTTGGTGCCGTGCACGCCGAGCCCTTCAAAGAGCGAGATGCTGAGCTTGTTGGCGAGCGTGAACAGTTTGCCCGTAATCCAGTCCGGCACTTGCGTCAGCAGAACGCTGTGCTGCTTCGGCGCGACCACGATGTGACCGGCGCTTGCCGGCGCCGGAGCGAGCAATGCTGCGACATCGCTGTCCTCGAACAGCAGCCCTTCCTTTTTCTGAATCCGGTCGCACAGGGAGCAGCTCATTTCCTGTCACCTGCGAGGAAGTCCGCAATCTCGTCAAGGTTGGATTTTTTGGGCTTGGATGCCTTTTTGGAGTCGGATTCTTTCTGTTCGGTGCGTTTCTCGGTTTTCGGTTCGGTCTTTTTCGCGGGCTTCTCTTCTTTCTGTGCTGATTTCTTTTCGAGCAGCGGAAGTTCCGCAGGAGAAAGTGTCGGTTCCTGCTCGACGTCCTTGCCGAGCGCGCGGTTGACAAACGGCTGCAGCTGAACGCGCAGTTTTTGCAAGTCCGCGCCAGAGATTTTGTTTTCGGGAAGCGTGATTCCGGCGCCGTCGTCTTCCATGCGCGGGATGATATGGAGCAGGAAGTGGCTCGCGCGCTGTCCTGCGGCAAGCCCGTTCGCAGCGACGATGGAGATGCCGTGCGCTTTCAACGCGGGCAGCGCGGCCTGCGCAAGATGCTTCGCCAGCATCCCAAGATGCGCGATTTGTTCTTCGGGAAACTGCGGAAGAATGCTGTAGTGCTCCTTCGGCAGCACAAGAATGTGACCGGGCGTCGCGGGATTGATGTCCAGCACCGCGAGGAAGCTGTCATCTTCGTAGATTTTTCTTGCTTGGACTGCCCCTTCAGCGATGCGGCAGAAGACGCACTGCTTTTTCTGCAGGTCGCGCAGCTGCTCAGGACTGAGATTGCGCAATTCCTCAGGAAGCTCGTCGGCAGCCATCACTCCGATTTGTTTTGTCGAGGGTTATAAATGTTGCCTCAAATGTGTCGCCGTGCCAGGCTCTCAGGCAGTTTGGTTCGTCGTCACCATGAGGCACAGGCAGTCTGATCGTTCGTTGCGCGGTTCAAAACTACTACCTACGGCAATCCTGCCTGGGCTGAACGTGTGGAGAGCTCAGACGCTACACTCTACCTGAAGCAATCTTTATATAGCACGATTTCAACAGGGAGGGAAAAGAGGCGACCATGAACAAACGAGGCATTTCTCCCCTGTTCGCGACACTGCTCCTGATTGGGTTCTCCATCGCGCTCGGCGCGGTCGTGATGAGCTACGGACAGGACTATGTCGAACAGCAAGCGACGTTCGTGCAAGGCACGCCGGAAGTGAATTCCAACGTCTGTGAATCCGTCGACCTCCAGCTCATCAACGTCAAGGGCGTTCCGCAATTGTGCGTCAACGGCGCCAACGTGGAACTTTCGCTCGACAACGGTCCGGGCGCGCGCATCGACGCGTTGCAAGCGAGAGTCGTCGGTACGGACAACATCGCGCTGACACCCAACATTCTGAAGCAGCCGATCGCTCCCGCGGGCGCGCTCAAGACGATGTTCTCCATCGCCGGCGTCGGCACGCCGCAGCAAATCAAGCTTACTCCCGTGCTGAACACCGACGCGGGGCAAGTGTTCTGTCCGGACAAAGCGATTCTCACTGAGGACGTCCGCGCCTGCTGATATGCGTATCGTCCTCGATTTGCGCAAGACTGTTGAGCAGAATGCGGCAGAGTATTTCGAGCACGCCAAAAAACTGAAGAACAAAGCCAAAGGCGCGCGCGTTGCCGTCGCGAAATTCAAGGCGCAGCTCGCCGCGCGCGAATCCCGCCCTTCCGCTTCTGCGCCCACAAAGACCGTCACCATCAAAGAAACAAAGTCGCGGCTCTGGTACGAAAAGTTCCGCTGGTTTCTCTCGAGCGAAGGTTACTTGTGCGTCGGCGGCAGGGATGCCGGCTCGAACGAAGTGATTGTCAAAAAACACGCCGAGCCGCACGACCTTCTTTGTCATACTGAAGCTCCCGGCAGTCCGTTCTTCGTCATCAAGACCGAAGGCAACCCGCCTCAGCCGGCAACGGTGGAAGAGGCAAGTCAAGCGACGGCAAGCTATTCCCGCGGCTGGAAGCTTGGCGTCACGGTGATGGACGCGTACTGCGTCACTCCTGAGCAAGTGAGCAAGGAAGCGCAGTCCGGCGAATTCATGAGCAAGGGCAGCTTTATGGTGCGCGGCAAGCGCCAAACGCTGCGTGTGTCGCTGAAACTTGCCATCGGGTTGCTGCCTGATGGAAGAATCATGGGCGGTCCGGAACGAGCGGTAAGGAAGCACTGCGCCAAGGTCATGCTTGTGACGCACGGCAGCGACAAACCGAGCGACGCCGCCAAGAAAGTCCAAAAACACCTTGGCGGGGGAGACCTTGACGAGATTATCCGCGCCCTTCCTCCAGGAGACGTCAAAGTGGCGGGCGCGTAACGTTTATATAGCACGCGCGCAGAACACGAATTGAAAAAGAGATGGCCCGCAAGACCCCGCGCAAGAATCACCTGTTTCAGTTTCTCATAGGTGCCGTTGTCATCGCCATCATCGGTTACTTCGCGTACAGTCTCCAGCAGTTCTACGGCGAGAACGCCGAAGGCGGCATCATGACCTGCGACGCGAACAACCAGAACTGCAAGCTCTCGGTGCACGTCCACGCGGACGTTCCCATCACGATTTGCGGCAGCGCGTACAAGCTCCCGCTCGAAACCGGCCCGCTCGACGAACCGCACACGCACAAGGAGCGCAACAAGATTCACTTGCACGTCACGCTTCCCTACGACCCGGTCGCGGGGCGCGTCACCGACACAACGAAGATGCAGTTGGGCGAGTTCATGAAGGTGCAGGGCGTGCGCTTCACGAGCACGTGCATCGCAGACAAGTGCAACGGCGATTTGTGCAACGGCGTCCCCGGCAAGCTCACGATGACGGTCAACGGCAACGCTTCCACGGAGTATACCGACTACGTGTGGAGCGACCACGATGTTATTCAACTGACGTTCGGATGAGGTGAATCTGATGGCTGCAAAGAAAAAGACAAAATCAACCAAGGAACCCAAGAAACAATCGTGCGAGTTCTGCTGACATGGTCGCCGAAATCAGCCTCCCCATTCTCGTCGGAGCCGCGCTCGTCGACAGCATCAACCCGTGCGCCTTTGGCGTCCTGATTTTCCTGCTCGCGTATCTCACCAAGCGGTTCAAGCAGCCCAACAAGCTGCTCATCCACGGAGGCGTCTATATTTTCGGCGTCTACGTGACGTATCTTTCCGCAGGGCTTTTGTTGCTGCCCGTCATCCGCAGTCTGGGCAGGTTCAGCGTCTACGCGTACATCATCATTGCGGCGCTGATTATCATCGCAGGACTGTTAGAAATCAAGGACTATTTCTTTTACGGGAAATGGTTCTCCCTGCAAATCGCGCCTGACGACGCGGTCAGAATCAAGATGTACGTCCGAAAAATCTCGGACAACTTGTTTACGGCGTTCGGGCTGGGCATCTTCGTCG
The DNA here is from genome assembly GCA_041488275.1 of Candidatus Nanoarchaeia archaeon. Taxonomy (GTDB): domain Archaea; phylum Nanobdellota; class Nanobdellia; order Woesearchaeales; family ARS49; genus DSQK01. The sequence goes on along the minus strand of JBGPOY010000003.1, from coordinate 48,328 downwards.
CGCTCGTCGAGCTCCCGTGCACGGGCGCAGTGTATCTTGCCGTGCTCGCCATCATGTCCATCACGGGCTTCACCGTGCGCAACGTCTCGCAGTTGCTGTTGTACAACGTCATCTTCGTGTTGCCGCTCGCCATCATCGTCTACGCGATGTACAAGGGCGTCAGCTCGAAAGAGATGCACAAGTGGCGCGACAAGCACAAGGAAGCGATGCGGCTCATCACCGGCGTCGTGCTCCTCGCCCTCGGCATCTGGATGATTTGGTACATCATCTAATCCCCGTAACCATGAGGCACAGGCCGTTTGGCTGTCGTACCAGGCTCTCAGGCAGTATTGTCGTAGGTTGTCGTTCTGACTTGCACAACCCTCTTCCAACGCCCCTGGGCACGGTGAACGACGGCCGTGCCTCATGGTCACGACGAACGCCTGTTTCCGAGGCATACGCTTAAAAACGGGTCAAAACTCCATTCATGACTATGCTCCCCACGATTAACGTCGGAAAGGCAGGCCTGACTGAGAACATGGTCGCCGAAATCCAGAAACAGCTGAAGCGCCACGGCGAAGTGCGCGTGAAGCTCCTTCCCGGCGCGGGCGAGCCTGAACAGCGCCGCGAGCTCGTAGAGGGGCTCGCGTCGAAAGTGGGCGCGGTCGTGACGAGCAAAGTCGGGTTTGTCGTCGTTCTGAAGCGCACCACGAAGCTTTAAATACCAACAACGACGCTGAGTATTCAGCGATGGCAGCGCCAAAAAAAGAGGGAAAACCGGCAGCGGACAAGCCGCGCGACCCCAAGGACGTCTTCAAGAAATGGGACTCCGCTGAGGTCACCAAAGACCAGTTCGTTTCCTACGCTCCCGCAAAGGACGGCAGCATTCCGCCGCAGGGCGCGTACCCCCTGCCGAACAACCGGTTCCGCGTCATTCTCGAAGGACCGAACGCGAGCATCGAAGGCATTTATTTCTGGAGTCTCACGCAATTCCGCCAAATCGGCTATCCGTTGGTGGACAAAATCTCGGACGTCTTCAGCGCGTCCGAATCATCCAGCCTGTTCGGAGCAGGACAGCAACGGCTCGGGCTCACGCAGGATAGAGTCATGCAGTTTCTCAGAATCATCCACGACATGGTGCGCAGCATTCCCGTCTACGTCCGCGAGTTGCGCGCCATCCGCGAGAGGCTCGGCTACTACTACAATAGCTCGGGCAAGTTCGCGCCGTGGGAAGACCCCGACGGAATCAAGGCAGAAGAAGGTAAGAAGCCCGCCAACGCCGACAGCGCCGAAATCACGTTGAAAGGAATGTACGTCGACCTCGTGGAAGGCGGCGCGAAAAGCCCGGCAAGCGTCTTCGGACTTTCGCAACAGCTCAGCTTCGCGGTGCTGCCTGACCTCTTCTTCCAGACGCGCAAGTTCCCCGGCGAAAGCGACGACACGTTCTGGGCGCGCGTGGGCAAACTCGAGAATGACTTCAACCCTTCGGTCGTAACGACGCTCAAGCGCAAGCTCACGCAGTACTACACGTGGAAGGAACATTCGCAGCGCGAACTCGTGCAGCGTCGCAACTACCTGCTCAAGTACATGCGGCAGTATTACAGCACCATCAAGCTCTACATGCAATGGGTCAAGCCGTACCTCCGCACGGTTAAACGGCTCGGGCTCGACATCGAGCGTAATTCTCGTGCGGAACTGATTCGCGCGTTCGAGACCTCACTCGTCGAGATTGAAGTCCTCGCGCGCAAGGCAGAGAAAGACACGGACAAGAAGTACGGCAAGGGCGCGCCGTACAACTGCATTCTCATGACGTTCCAGTACCGCACCAAGCCGTCCATGTCCATCACGACGTCAGACTTCCAGCATCGAGGACCGGTTCACGTCGGCGAAGCAGAAGTCACGTGGCGCAGCTACGCGTGGAGCGAAGAACACATCGCAGCGTACAAACGCCTCAAAGAACAAGAAGACATCGACCTGCTCAAAGGCATCAACGAAACACTCAAATTCGCGCTCGAAGGCGTCGAGGAAGACCTGCAAAAATTTCTCGATGAGGCGGACAAGGAAGCGTTCGGCAAGCCCGCGCCGAAAGAGGAAAAGCCCCGCGTCCCGAGCTTCGAAGGATTTTTCGAACCCGCAGCTGCAGTCTTTTCCGGCGCGCGCGAAGCCATCGGAGCCGTGGTCGGAGGCACTGGCGACATCGCGAAGTCATTCTGGCCCGGCGTTGCCAAAGGCGCGCCCGGCAGCGACGACATGAAGCGCGCGTTCGATTCCGTCAACAAGATTTCCAAGAAACTGTGCTATCTCCACTACAAGAACTTCAAGAAGTCGTACGGCATGCAGTCATGGTGAAATTGTCCCAAAACATAGAAAAAGCAAGGAGTCTTGTATGATGTCCGTGTCTCGCGTCCCCGGCAGTATGGTCGTTGGTTGTGCGAGTCAGAACTTTCACCTACGACAAAACTGCCTGAGAGCCTGGCACGACGCGAGCGTAGATACGGTTATTACTTCAAACTCACTGACGAACATCAATGGTCACCATTGATATTCAGGCACTCCGCGCAGCGTCCCCCGACGAGCGATTGGACCAGATTCGCGCCCTCCGCAAGCGGGTGAGCGACGAGCTGAAGCACGCCGAACAGGCTGCGCAGAAGGCGACGTCCTCGCTCGACGCGCTGGAACGCGAAACCAATCGCGAACTCGAAGCGCTCGAACGCGTCCGCGTTCCCGAATCGCGCCCGGTCGAAGTCGAACGATTGTTCCGGCGCCCGAAAAAGGCAGAGACGCTCGAAACCGCCGTCGAAAACGCGCCTCGTACGGAAACGCGCGAACACGCTCGGGACTACGTCCGGCACGACATCGTCGCCGCCGTGTACGAGTTCCGCGAACACCACGGCTACGACCGCATCGCCAACCTGCGCGACAAAGTCGCGACCGGCGAGCAGTTGACCCGCGCAGAAACAGAATCATTGCAACGCTACGGCGAACTCGTGCACGAATTCGAGAAAGCCGCGCCGTACATCCGTGACGAACGAGCCAAAGACCTCATGACCCGCACCGAAAAAGCAATTCACCAAATCGAAGCGTACAAGACGCGCAAGCTCGACGACGAAGACCGCCCGAAACAGCGGCAGGAGTTCTAAATGGCGGGTCCCGACCGCGGCTACTATCACTCGATGGACCGCGACTACAATGAAGACGCGCTCATCCCCATCCGCGACATCGGCATCAGCATCATCGCGACCAAGGACGCGGTTCAGCCGCTCATCGCAAAAATCCGCGAGGGCGCGAGCAAAGTCGAAATCGGTTTTCTCGGAGCCGGCAAGGGCAGCATTTTCTCAGGGCAAATCACTCCCGAAAGCATTGACTCGGAACAGCGCCGCACGATTCGCGAAATCGCGAAAGTCAACAAGGTCGAACTGAGCACGCACGCTACCGTAGGAACCGGAGGCTTCGCGGGCTTCGGCAACCGCGGCTTTGACGAGAACTCGCGCGTCCAAAACATGCAGGAAATCAAGCGCGCCATCGAGTTCGCGGCAGACACCGCGCAAGGCGGAGCCGTCACGATTCACGCGCAGGAATTCGCGCGTCCTTTGTTCGACGTGGACAAACGCGCCGACGTCGAGTTCCTCGCGCACCCGAACGAAAAAACCGAAGCCGCGCTGTACCTCGTTGACGAGCGCACCGGCGACGTCGTCACGACCGTGCGCAAGAACGTCCCCATCAACGCGCCCGTGTACGAGAAAAACCCCGACGGCACGCTGAAATCTGACTCGTTCGGCAACCCGATTCCTGAATACGATGTCAAGAACAAGAAGTTCAAGCTCCAGACGCTGGAATGGAAGGACATCGAGAAGAAAACCGAGGACTGGAACGCGGGGCATCCTGACCAGAAGCTCAAGCCCGAACAAATCTATTACAAGGAACTCGTCAACGCCCGCACGCTGCAGGCGGAAGGCGAACGCCTCTGGCACTTGCAGGACTACGACCGTCTTCTTGAGAGGAAGAAGCGCGTTGAAGAAGCGATGACCAAGTGGCAGAAGCTCGAGCACATGGCGGGCAAGGACAAGGAACACCTGATGAAGGAATTCCACGAAGAAGGAGTCCCTCCCGACTTGGTCATGCCCGAGCGAGGACTCCCGACAGAACGACTGAAGATTGCGAAAGACCATCTCGACCGCCAGCTCTCGCGCATCCAGCAGTCCGCGCTTTCCTATCAGGAACAAATCAAGGACTTTGACGACCAATTCCAGCGGCTCAAACCCATCACCGAATTTGCCGTGAAAAAGAGCGCAGAATCCATCGCTCAACTGGGTATGTTCGCGTACAACATCGAGAAGGAAAAGAAGCTCAAGAAGGACTTGTTCGTCGCGCCCGAAGGCATTTTTCCCGAAACGTACGGCTCGCACCCGCAGGAAATCAAGACGCTCGTGCTCGAATCCCGTTCGCGGATGGCAAAACTGTTGCAGGACCAAAAAGGAATGTCGCCCGACGCTGCGTATTCGGAAGCCGAGAAACACATCAAGGCGACCGTCGACGTCGGACACGTGAACGTCTGGCGCAAGTACTTCCAGTCCAAGCCCGGCGAAAGCATTGCTGACTCGGACAAGCGCTTCAACAAGTGGCTGCTGTCCGAAATGGACGACCTCAACAAGCACAAGGTCGTCGGGCACCTGCACATTTCCGACAACTTCGGCTACCAAGACGAACACCTGACGCCGGGGATGGGCAGCGCGCCCATCAAGGAATTTGTCCAACTCATGAAAGCCGCCGCCGAAAAGCAAGGCAAGCCCATCGACTTAGTCGTCGAACCCGGCGCGCAAGACCCCGCGAAGCAGTACGAAGCTCTCTACGGCGGCTGGAAGCTCTTCGGGCACAGCATTTACGGGCTTTCCGCTCCCGGCGGGAAGAGAATTGACTGGAACACCGCCCAACACTCCTACTTCGCCCAAAACCATCCGCCCTACTTCCTGTTCGGCGAGATGGCGTTGTCTGAAGAATACCGCGGCAGCCCGTTCTGGTCGGGACTCGGGCTCGAATAAGCTGTTTTTACCCTTCTGCGATGGTGATAAATGTTCTTAAAGCGCCGAAGGCGTTAGCGAGCTGGGAATGGCAGAATTCAACATCTACCCGCGAGAAAATCCAGCCATCAATCTTTACTCCAAAGATGACCGCGAGCTGGCGCGCACGTTTGCCACAAGGCTCTACAAGGAGTTCGGCAACTTTCTGAAGGCGGTCGTCCTGTTCGGCAGCGCAGCAACTCGCGAAAAACGTTCGTCGAAGAGCGACATCGACATTCTCGTCGTCGTGGACGATGTCACCATCAACCTCAGCCACGAAATGATTACCGCCTACCGCGTCATCGTGGAAAAGGTCGTGACCGACATTACGCCTCGCTTTCACGTCACGACGCTCCGGCTCACCAGCTTCTGGGAATACGTTCGCGCAGGCGACCCCGTCGGCATCAACATTCTCCGCGACGGCGTCGCATTGCTCGACACGGGCTTCTTCGACCCGTTGCAACTCCTGCTGCGTCAGGGCAGAATCCGCCCGTCACAGGAAAGCATCTGGAACTACTACATGCGCGCGCCCACGACCTTGCACAACAGCAAATGGCACGTGATGCAGGCCACGCTCGACCTCTACTGGGCAGCCATCGACTCGGCACACGCCGCGCTCATGAGCGCCGGCGAAATCCCGCCGAGCCCCGACCACGTCGCCGACCTGCTGGAAACCCACTTCGTCAAAACCCACCAGCTCGAACCCAAGTACACACACGTGATGCGCTACCTCTACAGTCTGTCCAAGATGATTATCCACCACGAAATCAAGGAAATCAAAGGCGACGAGTACACGAAGTACCAAGCCATGGCCGAAGACTTCGTCGAACGCATGCGAAAATTGGTTGAAAAGCATAAATAACTCGTATTCTGCGCAGTGAGACGACGCTTTGTTCAGACTTGCTGAGAAGGTGAAAATTATTAAACAAATGAAGCAAATAGCTTGCTGAAATGGCAAATATTATTTTTCGACCTGGACCTGAAGGGCTTGAAACGTATGTTGTGCAAGGGCTTATCACGTATGCTTTGAGCAGAAAGCTTGACGTACAGTACGTCCAAGACAACATTCCTGCCCCAAGACCACAACTTGTCATCGGTGGAGTCATCGGTGGAACGCAGTTCGATGGATTGGAAGCTATTGCGAAAAATCTTGCCACGCTCGTCCCTCCCGTAAAAAGCATGGAGTGTGATGACGCACTGAAAGCATTGCTTGAACAGAACTGGCAAGATAGAACACACCTTAATGATGTAAAAGAAGGTGTCTATCATCATCTTTTGGGCGGGTGTGAAAGATGTCCCACCATAGTCAGGGCAGCATCCCTGATTAAGACGTTGAAAAATGATCAGAACCGAATTATTTATTAGAACTTTTTGCTGCTCAAACAAGTCTGAAAACCCCTACCTTCTCGGACGGTCTATTCCTTCACGAACTTCACTCGCGAGCCAATGCTTCACTGGACACGGGCTCGCAATCTTTTAAATGTCCGATTGTTCTTCGCTTCGTATGGAGCCTGCCCCAATCATCATTCTGCATCTGGACTTAAACGCGTTCTTTGCAGCCGTTGAGGAACGCCACCACCCAGAGTACGCGGGCAAGCCCGTGATTGTCGGGGCAGACCCGAAGGCAGGCAGCGGACGAGGCGTCGTCGCGACGTGCAACTACGCCGCGCGGAAGTTCGGCGTGCATTCGGCAATGCCCATCAGCAAAGCCTACCGGCTGTGCCCGCAGGGCATCTTCACGCCGGTTAACTACAAACTCTACGCAGAAACCTCACAGCGAGTCATGCAGATTCTCAGAACGCACACCGACGCCATCGAACAAGTCTCGATTGACGAGGCGTTCCTTGACGTTTCGCAGACCGGAAGCTACGCAGCCGCAAAGACGCTCGCCCAAACTATCAAGGATGACATCAAGACCAAGGAAGGATTGGCGTGCAGCGTCGGTATCGGTCCGAACAAACTTATCGCAAAAGTCGCGTCCGACTTCCAAAAGCCCGACGGGCTCACGGTTGTTCCGCAGGAAAAAGCCATCGAATTCCTCGCGCCGCAGGACATTTCCGTGCTGCGCGGAGTCGGACCGAAAACCAAGACTATCCTGAACCAGCTCGGCATCAACACAGTGCAAGACGTGCACCGCTTCACGCGCGAGCAACTCGTCCAGACGCTCGGCTCGTTCGGCGAAAGCATTTACTGGCAAGCAAGAGGCGAAGGAAGCACGCACCTCGTCGAGGAATGGCAGGCGAAAAGCATCGGGCGCCAGCGCACGTTCGAGCACGACACGAAAGACACGAAGCGCGTCCGCGAACTTCTCGACGCGATGATTCAGGACGTCCACGAGCAAATCCGCTCCGAAAAACTCCGCTTCAAGACCATCACGGTCAAAGTCCGCTACGACGACTTTGACACCAAAACAAAACAACGCAACCTCATCGACCACCTCGACAACATCGAAGCGCTGCGCAACACCGCGTTCTCGCTGCTCCAGCCGTTCCTTTCCGACACGAGAAACATCCGGCTTGTCGGCGTCAGCGTGCGCGACTTCAAGCCCGAGGCGGTATGATCGGCAAACACGCGTTCCTCAAGGAAATCACGGCAAACAAGTACAACATGCCGACGCTCACGCTCAAGGGCAACTCCTTCGAGGGCAGTTCTCCGCCGTCGGTGTTTATCGGGCAGGCAAACTACCCGAAAGTGTTCGCCGGACCGATGCTCGCGCAGGCGCCCGACAGCTTTTCGTACGACTCGCCGGAACACTGGCTCGGCACGTACGACCGCGACAGCATCATCAACTTTCGCATGCAGCTTCTCAGAGGAATGAAACCCGTTCCCGTCACGGACGTCGGCGGCAGATTCATCCAGCAATTGCAGGAAATAGCGCTCTCCAAAACCTCGCTCATGACGCACGCCGAGTTCGAGAAAGCCCCGCAAGGCGTAACATTCAACGAAGACCACTCACCGTTCGGACCGTCCGCGACACTCACGCAGTTGGAAACAGAAACCGCAAAATGGCAGAAGGACATGCAAAAGGCGCATTACGACACCGACCTGAAAGCGAGCGGCGCCGTGCTCGAACTCGCGCAGAAAGGACTTGACTTCACGCCCATCCAGAAAGCACTCTCCACAGGCGCGTTCGGCATGGCGAAAAACCGCAAACTTGTCCCGACGCGCTGGAGCATCACGGCCACCGATGACATCATCGGCAAGGACGCGATGGCGGACGTCCGCAAGAACGAACTCATCAAGGACTACCGCGTGTACGAAAGCGCCGGACTCAACAACTATTTCGCAGTCATGCTGACACCGTCGCAATGGCAGTACGAAGCCATCGAAGTGTTCGACAAGATTCTCGGTGACAAGACCTTCTCGTTCAGCGACTACGAAAGCTACTACGGACGCAAGCAGTACTCCGGCATGGGCGGATGCTATTACGCGCAGCGGCAGGTCGTCGCCGACCATCTGCGCCAGCAGGACGCGCAAGCCGGCGCATTCGTCTTCCGCGAAGTCACGAACGGCTACGTTCCGACGGGAGTCTGGGTGTGCCGCGAACTCACGAGAAAAGCAATGCAAACCGAACCGTTGTCGTTCAAAACACGTTCCGAAGCCATGCACTACATCGACACCAAAACCAAAATGGGCATCCAGTACCACACCGACCGCATGCAGCTCGTCAACACCATCGGCAAACAGAAAACGCTGTGGGAATTCTAGTCAGCAGGATAGAAATCATTTAATAGCGCGTTCTCTATCGGAACGGCATGACGATTACGACGGAAAAAGGGCTGAAGGAAGTTGTGGAGAAAGAAGTGCGTCTCGCGCTCAAAGCGCCGCTCGAAGTCACGTCCGCAACCGGCCCGCACAAGCATGGAAAAGAGATTTATGGTCACGAGTCGATGTGCCTAGCCGAGTCGCGCGGAACAACGGTTCGCGCGCAACACTTCTACGGATTCAAGGACCAGAAACCATACGTACTTGTCAGCGTGGCAACTCCTTTTGCAGAACGAAACAAGGATGAAATCAGTGCGCTTGAAGGACTACTCCGTACGTCAGGCGTTAAATATGAACGGATCACGGCAAAACACGCGCAATTCCAACTTGCTCCTGAAGAAAGAGAACTGGAAAAAACGCTGAAAGCGTATTTCCGTGCAGAAAAGAAAGTGTGGCAGGCAACTCGCGATTACCAAAAGCGGCTCGCCGAACTCAAGCCCGCGCGTTAATTTCTCCGGTCCAACTCATTCTGCACAATCGTGACGCACTGCGACGCGAAAACGGTAACGGGTCCGAGCGTGAGTTTTTGCGCCCCGATTTTTTCGAGAAAGGATTCTGATTTTTCCGGCATGCCGATGTAGTCGCCGAACACGAACGTGACGTCTTCCGGCAGCTCCGCAGTGCGAATGTCCTTTCCTTTCGGGTGCAAATAGTACACCGTGCCGTGCTCGGCGTGACGCTTGACCATTTCCTCAAAGCTTGCGGACGACACGATAACGCCCGGCGCGACGTCCTTCGTCTCGCTGCTGCCCATTTTGATGGCTTTCCGCAATGCCTTTTGCACGAGCCACGCGATGCCGCGCTCGTCGACGCTCAAGCCTTCGATGCTGCCGCCCGTGAACGTGACGGTCTTCGGCGGCGTCGGCGGTCCTTCCAGAACGACGTGGATGACGGTGTCGCTGCGCACGTTGTTGCTCACCCACAGCGCGTTGCCGATGCACGACGCCACAATCTCCATTCTTCCCGCCTTCGGCAGGTCGCTGAGGTTAAAGTTGGGAGATGTACTGGACTTCCGCGCGCGCAGGATGAACGTTCGCATAGCAGGGAAGCGAGCGTCTGCGGTTTTAAATGTTTGTGACGCTTCGTAAAGATAAAAGCTTAAATACGGCGCAGCGAGAGTCAGAACTATGTCGGGGGAATCAAAAACCATTGACGCAATTGTTCGTTCGGACACATCAACGCTCAGCCGCTCTGACGTCGCCGAATTTCTGAAATCGTTGCATGTTGAAGTCAAAGCTACCGGCGAAAAGAAATTGCTGACCTTCGACAACGAAAGTTCCTACCTGCGCCGCGCGCTGATGGACTACATTCCCGCCGCCCGCGAAGCGCAGAGAGAAATTCGCATCAAGCGCTCGTTCGCGCATTTCGAAGACACGAATAAGTTCGACGAAACCGCGGAACACCGCCTCGCGCCCGCGACTGTCTACGCGGAGCCGGTGCTGCCGGTCGACGAAACGTTCCAAAACGAAGCCGCGAAACACGTGGTTGCTCCTTCGCCGTTCGAGATGCAAGGCACGCCGAACCCGTTCAAGGTTTTCACGAAGAATTCTGAGTACCGCACCGCGGCATAGCTTTCTGGTGCCCAACGCCGAAACACTTAAATAGCCTCCCGTCGACAAGAGAACCATGGCAGTGAAGATGTTGAAGCTGGTGAACGACCCGTGTTTCGGCAAGAAACACGAGCTGATTGAGCAATGCACGCAATGCTGGATTAAGCAGTCGTGCCTGGTTTCTTTCCGCAACCGCAAGTAATTCTTCTATCCGGCGCGCTTCGCACTCACGTGCAGGGCTCCGGTGTAGTTCCCCGGCGATGTCGTGTCCGGTACGGTAATTCTCAAATACAAAGGAATTGTTTGATTAGGCAGCAGATTCACGCTCAGCGTTTGCGTTGACGTTTTCAGCGTGATGAACGTCGCGTTGTCCACGGACAGCAGTATGTTGGAAAGCGCGACTTTCTGGCTTCCTGTTGTGGGCGTATCGGCGCTGATGGTCAAATCAATCGGCACGTTGCCGAGGTTCTGCAGCGTCGGCTTGCTGGGTGAGGAAAAATCGGCATCTCCCTCGAGGGCGAGGGTGCTTCCCGGGGTGAGATGCCGAAGAAGCGATGGCGCATCAAGGCCCACCGCGGTGAGGGGAAGAATCTCGAGTGGCAGCGCGGCTGTCACGGTGTCCGTGCCGTTGCTTGCCGTCAGCGTCACGGTATAATTGCCGGACGGAAACGTAAACGGAACGTGGAACGAGGCAGTAAAGACGGTCGTGCTGTTCGAGTCGGCCACCGTATTCAACGCGGTCATCACGACCGTCCCGGGCGACGAAAGTTGCGTCGTCACGGTGACGTCCGCGCCCTGCCCTGCTGCAAGCGTCACGCGCGGCATGTTCACGCTCGCGCTGACGATGGAGAACGGTCCCGGCTCAACGGCCAGCGTCAAGGGAACCGTGATGCCCGTCACGAACGACGTCGCCAGCAAGGCCGCCAACACCCACACCGCGTTTTTCATTGCCTGAATGACGCAGGACAGGATTCAAATGCGTTCCTGAGAGAAATCCGTGGTTTTCACGGCAGTGTCATGCGTAGGATGGGCAATCGTTTCCGGGACGCAGGCAGGTTTGTCGTTAGTTGTGCGACTCTTGACGGGCGCCTACGGCCGTACTGCCTGGGAAGAAACGGGAGCGCTCAACGGAGTGAATTCAAGTCGTCGTTGGTATGATAAAAAACGAGAAATAAGAAAAAGAAAAAAGAAGAGATGCTTATTCAGCCGTCGGCTTGCGGGTAATCATCGTGACCAAAAGCACGATGACTGCAACCGCAACAAGGATGCCGATGACGAGCGTCGCGATGCCCGCGCCGCTGTCCCAGAAGGACGACGTGGCGCTTGCCTTGGTGCTCGAGACAACCGTCGGAGGCGTCGCGGTGACCGGAGGCGTGGTAGGCGTCGTCGGCTGCGTGACAACCGGCGTCGGCGTCGTCGCAGGGGCGGCGCAGTCCTCGACCTTGAGGGTCAGGGCCTTGCGGTCGCTTTCGCTGGTGCCGGCGAAGTACGTCACGATGTCCGCTTCATACGTGCCCGGCTTGACGGAGTCAGGGAGGGTCGCGCTGATGGTGCGGGTCGTTTCGTCGCTCTTGTCGAGCTTGATGGCGTCCTTTCTGACGCTGATGCCGAGCGCAGGGATGGCGAGTTCGACGGAGACGTCGTTCTCGTTGCTCTTGCCGGTGTTCACGATGTGCGCCTTGGCATCGACGTTGCGGGTTGCGCCGCAGGCGAGGATGCTCGGGCTGATTGAGGCCGAGCGGATGGCGAGCTCGTGGCTTTCGCGTTCAACCTTGAGGAAGACGACGATGCGTTCCGCGTAGCGTCCGGTGAACGGGCTCTGGCCGTTGCCGTCTGCAGTAACCTGCAAGCGGTAGGTGCCGGAGGCGGCGTCCGTGACGGTCGCGTCGAAGGTTTGGTCTTCGGTGCTGTCGGCGGAGATGCTGTCAATCGTCTGTTCGGTGTCGCTGAGGTCGATGTCGTTCTCGCTGTCAAGCGTGACGCGGACGTTTTCCAGGTCGCGGTCCTCGGAGCTCGAGGTGCTGAACTGGTTTTCGACTTCAACCTTGATGGTCAAGGAGTCGCCGGGCTTGAGGGCCTTGATGGTGTCTCCGTCGTTCAGGCTCTTGTCGTCCTGACCGTTGACGGTGACCACGACTTTCTTGATGTGGAGCACGTTGCGGATTTGCATCAAAATCGGAGCGCTCGCGGTCGCGGAGCCGGTGCCCGTGGCGACGACGTTGCCGACGTTTTGCTGCAGCGGGTTGAACGAGGTGTCAACCGCGTCGAGATCCTTCGAGAGGAATCCCGAAATGCTGATGGTCGCGCTTGCGCCCGCAGCGAGGCTCGTGGGTGCTCCCGTGAAGCCGATAAAGTACTTGCTCGCAGCGGTGCTGGAGAGTGCGATGTTATTGATGGTCACGTTGCCGTTGTTGGTCAACGTAATCGTGCCGGTGACGTTTTGTCCTGCCTTGGTGCTGTCACTGCCGAGCGTCGTTCCCGTGACTGCAAGCTGTGCGCTTGCGCCGACGGAGAAGAGCGCGATGGCAACGAGCATCACGATGGACAACAGAGTCAGATTCTTCATGTGCGTTACCCCCACTAATACTAGTGTTGTTATTCATCAGGAGTGATGGTTTATATATAAAGGTTACGGTTTTCCACGAACAAACCAAGCCTATTTATAGGGAGAACGCTCCTTTGGGAGCATGAACGTCTGGGACGTCGTTGCCACGCTGGGAAGCATCTGTGTCCTGCTCCAATGGATTCCCGAGCTCTGGCAGGCGTGGAAAACCAAGCATTTGAAGGACCTCAACTGGCTTTTGACGTTCTTCGGCATCACCGGCGCAACCCTGTTCTTCTTTTACGGACTGCATCTCGGCGACTTCTTCATCACGTTTCTGAACGCGTTCGTCGGCGTCTGCATCATCGTCCTCGCGGCGATGAAGTGGACGTTTGAGCGGAAGAGAAAGTAGTTTCTAACGCCTGAAAAATCCTTCCAGCACGGAGCGTTTGTTTTGAAGCAGGTCTGCGACGTGCTTTGCGGTCAGCACGCTGACGACTTGCGAAGCAGGACCGGCAACGACGATGCGGTCTCGTTTCCATTCAATGATGGGCACCTTGTTGTCGGTTTTGCCGAACGTGCCGGACCAGGCGTACTCGATGCGCTCGTGCAGATCGGGAAAGAGCCGCGCCAAAAAGAGCTTGATTCTCGCGAGATGCGGCGCGTGCGGTCCCTTGTTGTGATGGTGTCTGCCCACCGGATGGTCTCCGTAGCCGAGAAGAATCCTGCGGTCAGGAGTGACTTTCAGGTAGTTATAGATTTTCTTCGAGTCCCAGATAATCTTCTTTTTGTCGAGGTGGATGCTGTGCAGTTCTTTGCGGGTCAGCGGCTCGGTGACGACAATCGTCGACTCGATTCGTTTGATTTTCTTGTTGCGCGTGTCCGCGTCCATCGCGAAGATGATTTTTTTGAAATGAATCTTGCCCCGGGGCGTTACGGCGGTATGCCCGAGAAGATGCGTGAACGGGGTGTGCTCGTATATCCGGACGCCCTTTCGCTCGACGACCTTGGATAAGTTTTGCGTCAGTTTCAGGGGATTGATGGATGCCGCGTGTCCTTTCGACAGGATGGCGTAGCGGAACACCGGCGTCTTCACTTCCTTTTCCAACTCTTTGCCGACCACGAGCTTCGTTGACCGCTCGATGTCTTTCTCGGTGATGTATTCGTCCAGCACGTGCGGGCTCGTTTCGTGGCTCTCCGAACAGGCGTAAATGGTGCTTTGGGGCTCAAAGTCACAAGAGATTTTCTCTTTCGTGATGATATTCTTGACGAGCCGCAGCCCCTGATGATTGCCCTTCCAAAAAATGAGTCCCTGCTTTCTTCCGAATTTTTGGATGATGTCCTGGAGATCCAGCTCGCCTTTCAGGGTGAGGATTCCTGCCGCCCTGCCCGTAGCACCGCTTGCGACGGTGTCTTTCTCGATCAGCACAATCTTTTTGGAACGGTGCAAGAAATACGCAAGAGACACGCCCGTGAGCCCGCCACCGACAATAAGGTAATCACAACTGATATCTTCCGAGAGTTTTTTTCGCGGGCGATACTGCGGATTCTCCCAAAAGACCTGGAACTTCATAAGTACCTCTTTGCGGTCTCTGCTCTGTCGCGTGGCGTATTTAAACCTTTAGAAGCGCAGGCTGAACCCCGCCAAGAACTGAAAGTGCTGCTGGTAGTTCTTGACGACGCGCTCAATGATGTCTTTATTCTGGTATTCAACCATTCCATCAATCATAAACCGCGGCACCAGAGGATACGACACGCCGAACCCGGTCGCGATGCCTTCATACGTCAGCTGCGAACGTTTGCTGTTGAGGTAGACAAACGGAGCGACGGTCAATCCCGGCCTGATGCCGTCCAGCGGAATCGTGACCGTGCCGCCAAACCGCATCCAGTCGAGCGGCGCACTCGGTTGGTTAAACTTCAGGTCTCTCCCGAACGAGATGTCGAACTTCACCGGTCCGTCGATGAGCAATTCAATGTTCGCGAATTCGCCTTTCGCGGTCATGTATTTGGTGAAGAGCGGCGCGTAGATGGTCCAGTCGCCCAATTCTAAACTGAGCGGTGTGTGTTCGCGCTCTCCGGTCGCGATGAAATCCACCAAGTGCGCGATGGATTCATAGACGGGCAGATTGAGCAAGGTGATGATTTCGGAGCTGCGCTTGAGCCGCGCGGTGCTGACGGGGATGCCAGTCTGGTTCATCAAACTGCCGTACACGACGACATCGTTGGCGAGCGGGTCGAAGAAAAGGCTGGTTGTTTCCGCAAGCTGCGACAGCAGGAACGCCGAATCCTGATACGTGCGCGTCGGTGCGCGGCTCGTGCGCCAGATGTGCGCCGCGTTCAAGTGCTGCTGGTTGGGTCCCGCAACGATGACGCCCAGCAGTTCAGCGGCGCTTACGGGCAGGACGGCAGGAGTATCATATTGGGCAATCATTGAGGTCTCGCCTCCGCTGAAGATGCCGTACGCGAAGGGGCGAAGGTCGAACTGCGGCGTCACGTGCAATCCGGGCCGAGAGTTATCCAAGTTGCCTGCTTCGCGGTAATGGGCTAATTCGTGAAAGACTGCCGCGGTCAACGAGTCGATGGACACCTGCGTCAGTGTTTCGCCGCCGCGGTACCATGGGCTGTCCACGTCAATCGCATTGGACAGTGTTTTGAGGAGCAGGCCTGTTGCGGTGTTCGCGCCCGCGTTGAAGAGCGTGTTCGCGTCGGCGTTGGTGACGGGGCTCTTTATCGGGACGGAAATCGACGGGTTCTTGTCGTAGACTTCCGGCTCATTCTGCGCGTAGGCAGGCGACAAGAGACTTGCGGCGGCCACGAGCGCGCCGGCGATGACTTTCTTCCCAAACTTCATGGAAGAAGCGCCGAAGAGTGGTCTTTAAAGAGTTATGCACGAAGAGTCAGAATTATCTGCTCGCGTCCGCATGTCGCAAGCTTTCGAAAAGCTTGAGCAAATTGCTCCTCGTTCCACTGCGAGAAGCAGGTCATAACTGACTGCTTCGCAGTCAGGATTAAGACTCTTCTCTTAGTTCAACGAAGTCGCAAGAATTATCTGCTCGCGTCCGCTTGTCGTTCCAATTCCAGCTTTTTCTGGATGGCGGTTGACTTCTGGTCGAGCCGGTACGCGGAAATGATTTCGTCGGCGAGCGCGCTTTCGATGGAGACTTTGGAGTTGAAGCTCTTGCCGTACGCGCCCTGCGTGAAGTACCGCAATGCGATGTCAATGCGTCGCTGCGGAGCGCACTCGACCGCTTTCGGATAGCGGGCGCCGCCGTATTCAATCGTGACGATTTCTTCTCTCGGAGCCGCGTTTTCCAACGCTTTGACGAAGACCTTGATCGGGTTTTCTTTCAGGCGCTGTTCAATCAGGATGAACGCGCGGCGGACGATGTCGTACGCCTGCGGAGCCATGCCCGTCATGTGGCCGGAGCTGTGCCAGTGCTTGCCCGACTTCGTGCCGGGGTTCATGACCTTGTTAATCAGGCGTTCGACAATGAAGACCTTGCTCTTGTGGAAGTTGTGGCCCGCGTAGCGCGCGCCGGTCTTGGGAACGATACGCGCTTGGGTGATGATGTAGCGCTGCAAGCCCAGGTCCTCGACCACGATACCTTCGGTGTTCCACGTGTTGAACGCGAGAATTCCGGAGTGGGCTGCAACTTCGTCTGCCATATTACTTTCGTGCCTTCTCGATCTTGCCGTCGAGCAATGCGTCGAGGCTTTGATCGTTGACTTTGATAACCTGCCAGCGGACTCCGGGGATGTCGCCTTTCGCGCGTCCTTTCTTTCCGCCGATGCATTCAATCATGACTTCGTCGTGTTCGTCGATGAGCTTCTGCGCGCCGTCGCCCGGCATGAACGCAGTCACTTGGCGGCCGTTCTTGATGAGCTGGACGCGGGCGCACTTTCTCATCGCGGAGTTCGGTTGCTTGGCTTCGAGCTGAACCTTTTCCAGAACGATTCCTTTTGCCTGCGACGCGCCTTCGAGCGGGTCGGCCTTGGTCTTGAGATCGAGAATGCGCTTGACGTACTTCTTCGAGTGCCAACGGCCGGCGTGGCGCCTGGCAATAAGCGATTTCGCCACGTTCAGTCCGTTTGCCTTATTTGCCATTGTCATTCACACCCCGAGAGGGGGTATTTAAAGATTACGCTACCTTCAGCTCTTTGATAGGGAAATAGCGCTGCACGAGGGCTTCCGTCGAACGAAGGTTGCCTGCGGAGCGTCCGATGAGTAATCCGCGCGTCTGGTGGTCGGCTGCGTGCATTGTGACGACGCCGTCTTCTTCCTCGACATTCGCGAGCTCCAGCGGCGCAACCGCGTTGCGCACGAACTGCGGCAATTGGTCCGAATACTCGATGTACTTGACCTTCTTCTTCAACAGGTTCTCGAGCTTCTTCACGATCACACCGCCCTTGCCGATGCAGCGGGCGATGCTTTGCGCGGGAACGATAAAGACAATGCGTTCTTCAGAAACAATGACGTCTTTCGGAATGACGCCGGAGATTTGTTCAAGCAACGCCATGAACTTCATTTCGTCCATGCCGAACTTGATATGTCCCAACTTGCTCACCTGCCATCCCAATTGGAGCAAGTTGGGAGCATGTTCAGAAATTGCGTCTCTTCTTTTTCCTTAACGCAATTTCTGACAACCACGAGAAGACTTACTCCTTCGCGACGCTGATGATGCTGATGCCGAACGGTCTTCGACACAGCGCGCCGAGCTCTTCGCTGGACTCATTGAGCTGGCTGACTTCGGTGCCGCTCATCTGCGCGTAGCGTTTGACGTCGCCGCACATGTCCGCGTTGCAATTCTTGGAAAGGTAAACGTGTTTCGCGTGGCCCTGCTTGAGCAGTTTGAGCGTGCGCTCGCCGCCGATGACGAGCTTGCCCGCGTCGAGCAGTTTCTTGATGTCGGTTGTGTGCGTTGCCATGAGATTATTCCTTTGCTTCCTTGAGCTTGCTCTTCTCGACCTTTGCCACGAGTCCCGGAAGACCGGTGCCAATCGGAACGGGCTGGTTGAGCATGACGTTCTCGACGACGGAGTTGAGTTCATCCGTTTCGCCGACGAGCGCGGCTTCAATGATGTGCAAAATGGGAGTTTCGAACGACGCGCGGGCCAAGACGGAGCTCTTTTCGCTGATGACTCCGTAGCGCGTGACGCCCTTGACGTCGCCGGAGACGGTCATCGTGTCGACGACCAGCATGATGTGGCGGATGTCAATGTCGATACCCTGGTCTTCGAACACGCGCGTGACTTCGTTCAAGACAGACTGACGGGCGGCTTCGATGCCGAGGACTTCGCGGATTTCCTGCACGTCGTTGGTCGTCGTGCGGGTTGCGTCGACAAAGTCGAGCTCGAGGACCTTCTTGAGGTTCGAGCCCGCGGTGATGATGATGAATTCTTCCTTGCGGCGCACGGGCAGGACTTGCGAGATGCTCTTGATGCCCGACACGTACACCTTGCGCACGGCTTCCTTGACCTTGTACAGTTCGTTGAGGCTCTTGTCTTCCGCACCCTTGAGCTTGATGGTGATTTCGCCGTCGCCTTCCTTAATCGTGATGCCCTTGACCGCCTTCTCGAGCGCCTTGGCAATCGTGTTCGCCGTGACGCTCAATTCCTTCATCTTGTCGTTCTTGAGCTTGCACTCAATCTTGAGGTCGACGACGTTGAGGTTGAATTCGCTGACGAGTTCGTTGAAGCTCGTTTCCTTGAGCGCCAGCGCGAGCTCTCTCAAGTCTTTGCCCTTGTTGTACGGGGCTTTGAGATAGATTTCCATCATCGGCGTCTTGATTTCCTTGCGGCCGTCGAGCAGTTCGACGACTCTCGGCAGTCCGACGGTGACGTTCATTTCAGCGGCGCCCGCGAAGTGGAACGTGTTGAGGGTCATTTGCGTGGAAGGTTCGCCGATGGATTCGGCCGCGACGATGCCGACGCTTTCGCCGGCGTCAATCTTCGCGTGAAGATATTCCTCGTGCAGCTTCTTTGCTGCCTTCTTCAGCTTGCCTGCCGGGCACTGTTCCTCGAGGTCTCGGAGAAGCTTGTCCGGAACTTTGCCTTCGTATTCTTTCAGGTCAGCGTGCATTTAGTCCACCGATTCGATGATGCGTTTGATGTTGATTTTGCCGGCCTCGCTGCGCGAGACGTCGATGTTGTCTTCTCCGTAGGCGAACTGGATAATCTTGCCCGTCGCGTCGCGGACCGTGCCGTCGTACTCGACGCGCAAGTCCTGCATGGCGTTCGCCAAGCGGCGATAGAGATAACCTGACTTCGGCGTACGCAGGGCGGTGTCCATCAGCGAGTCGCGACCCGTGATGCTGCAGAAGAAGAACTCCTGGGCAGTCAAGCCGCGCTTGAAGTTGTTGCGCACGAAGCCGCGAGCCAACGGCGAAATATCGCCGCGCTTGAAGCACGACAGCGTGCGTCCGCGGTAGCCCTTCTCGATGCGTTTGCCGCGCAATGCCTGCTGGCCGACGATGGCGGAGATTTGCGAGAGCTGGAGAATGTTACCGCGGGCGCCGGAGTCGACCATGATTCGGGTGTCCGTGTCCTTCTTGGCGTGCTCGCGGACAATCTGTCCGGCTTTGTTACGCGCCTTGTTGAGCAATTCGAGAATCTTGAACTCAAGCGTCTCGCCGATCGAGCGTCCGGGGAACGCTTCCAGTTTGCCGTCGTGGAACTGCTGGATGACGCCCTGAATCTCGTTTTCGGCCTCGTTGATGGTCGCTTCAATCTGTTCCTGCACGAACGAGGGCAGGTCGTAGTCCGAGATGTGACAGCTGAAGCCCGTCTTTTGCAGGAATTCGTTGCCGAGCGTGAAAATCTTGTAGAGCAGGTCAATCGTCTTTTCCGAACCGTACTGGCGGTGGAGCGCGCGGAGCAAGTGTCCCGAACCCTCGCCGAGCGAGTTTTCGTCAATGACTCCTTCGACGAGCTTGCCGTCCTTGATGACAACGGGCGTTCCGGCTCGCGAGGTGCCGTTGAAATTGAAGTCGTCCGGCATGAGCACGCTGAAAATCTCGCGGCCGTTGACGGTCTTCTTGTGCGGCAGCTTGCTGACGTCGGTGAGACCGATGTGAATCAGGAATTCGATGGCTTCCTCGCGGGGCATTTCCCCGCCGCGCGTGAGCGCGAAGTTGCCCGACAGCGCGTCCTGCAAGCCGCCGATGACCGGCAGTCCGTAACGCGGAGAAATAATCTGCGTCTGGACGTCCATCAGGATTTCGGCTTCGGCGCGCGATTCTTCGGTCTGAGGAACGTGCAGGTTCATTTCGTCACCGTCGAAGTCCGCGTTGTACGGGGCACAGACGGTCGGGTTCAATCGCAGCGTGCGTCCAGGCAGGACCTTGACGCGGTGGCACATCGTGCTCATGCGGTGCAGGCACGGTTGTCGGTTGAAAATCGTGATGTCGCCGTCCATCATGTGGCGTTCGACGACGTAGCCGGGCTGGAGCTCCTCAATCGCGGCTTCCTTGGTTTCCTCGGTAATCTTCTTTTTCTTGCCGTCAGGACGGACAACGTAGTTCGCGCCAGGATAGGTGTGCGGACCGCGCTCGATGAACTTCTTCAAGTAGACCATGTTCCACGCTTGCACGACTTCGGGCACGGTGACCTTCATCGCGATGACCTTCGGAACGCCGACTTCGTTGACCTTGATGCGGGCGTCAGGAGAGATAACCGTACGGGCGCAGAAGTTGGTGCGCTTTCCGGCGAGGTTGTGTCGGATGCGTCCTTCCTTGCTCTTGATGCGCTCGGTGAGCGTCTTCAGCGGCTGACCGCTGCGGTGGCGGGCGGGAGGCAGCTGCGCGACGTCGTTGTCGAAGAACGTCGTCACGTGATACTGCAAGAGGTCCCACAAGTCTTCAATGATGATTTCGGGAGCGCCCGCGTTGATGTTTTCGAACAGGCGCTGGTTGATACGGACAATGTCGCCCATCTTATGGGTGAGGTCGTCTTCCGAACGCTCACCGGTTTCGAGCGTGATGCTGGGTCGCATCGTGACCGGCGGAACGGGCAAGACCGTGAGAATCATCCATTCCGGACGCGCGGTCTTCGGGTTCAATCCGAACAACGCCGCGTCTTCGTCGGGAATCTTTTCCAAACGGGCGCGGACTTCGATGGGCGAGACGCGGCGTTCTCCCTCGACAAACGTCGTGGGCTTTTCGAGGTTGACCTTCGCCTGCTTCGCGTTGCAGTGCGCGCACTTCGCGCCCGCCTTGAGAGAATCAATAATCGTCTTGATGGCCTTTCTGCGCGCGCGCAAGCCGCCTTCGCGCTCAATCTTGGAGAGGACGTTCTTCGCCTTCTCGATTTTTTCCTTCGGAATCAGGACTTTGCCGCATTCGTGGCAGGTGCTGCGGAGCAATGAAAGGATAACGGGAACGAACTTGATGTGGACGACCGGTCGTGCAAGCTCGATGTAGCCGAAGTGACCGATGCACTCCTTCAACTTGCAGCCGCACGTCTTGCAGCGCAGGCCGGGGTCGATGACGCCGAGGCGGATGTCCATAAGGCCGCCGTCGACCGGATACCCCTCCTTGTCATAGAGTTCAGGAGTGACAATCTTGGCGCTCGCCATCTTCTTAATCATCTTCGGCGAGAGAACGCCGAACACCAAGGACTTGACCTGCTTGAAAATGTATTGAGGCGCGGCAATCGGAAGTTCTCGACGAGGAGCGGCGCTCGCGCTTTCAACCGCATCCGTAGAGACTTCCGCGACCGGAGCCGCGGCTTCCTCGGACGTCATTCCCGCGCCGACGTCTCCGGACTTCAGCATGACTTCGTCTTCGTCAACCGTTTCGGCGACGTCAGGCGTCATCTCGGCGATGTCCTTCTTCGTTTCCGCGCTTGCTTTTGCTTTTGGCATGTTAGTACTTGCTCTTCAGCATCAATTTCGGATAGATGCCCATCGACTTGAATTCGTCGAGGATGAGCTTGAACGCGTAGCTGATTTCGATGTCGTTGACTTCGGTGTTCTCGCCGCAAATCGGGCAGTACCGCTTGTTCTTGTACGGGTCGTGAATCGCGATGACGCCGCAGTTTTCACAGACCGGAACGACCGTCTTGTCGGAGTCGAAGCGCTCCTTGAGCAGCATCGAGGCGCCGTGCGCGACGAGCGTGTCCTTCTCCATCTCTCCGAAGCGGAGACCGCCTTCTTTCGCGCGGCCTTCGGTCGGCTGGCGGGTGAGGAGCTGGATGGGTCCGCGCGCGCGGGACTGAATCTTGTTGGCGACCATATGCTTCAGGCGCAGGTAGTACATCGGACCGACGTAAATCTTGGCCTGGAACTGTTCGCCCGTGAGGCCGTTGTGCATCGTCTCGACGCCGTTTTCGCGGAAGCCGAGCGTGAGCAATTCCTTGCGGAGCGCTTCTTCGGGTTCGGCGTCGAACGCGGTGCCGTCGATGTAGCGTCCGCCCAGCGCGCCTGCCTTTGCGCCGACGAGCTCAATCAAGTGGGAGAACGTCATACGCGAAGGAACGGAGTGCGGGCTGAAAATTAAGTCAGGAACGTGACCGTTTGACGTGAAAGGCATGTCCGAGGACGGAACGATGAGTCCGACGACTCCTTTCTGTCCGTGGCGGGACGTGAACTTGTCTCCGATTTCCGGAATTCTGTGGTCGCGCAAGCGGACCTGCACGAGCTTGTTTCCTTCTTCGTTTTCGGTGATGAGGACGAAGTCAACGATGCCTTCTTCGCCGTGTCGCAACGCAACGCTGGATTCGCGTCGAACGTTGCCGGCGAGCGAGTATTCTTCGAGCGATGAGAGGAATCGCGGAGGTGAGGACTTGCCGATGATGACGTCTTCCTCCTTGACTTTTGCTTCAGGATAGATAATGCCGTCCTCTTCGAGGAGGCGGTAGTCTTTCTCGGACTTGTAGCCCTTGACTTCCTTGTCGGGAATCCCGATTTGGTCCATCAGGCCGCCCGAGTAACGAAGTTCTTCGGTCGCCGCGGGGCGGAAATAGCTACTGCGTCCGAATCCTCGCTCGATGCTGCCCTTGTTGATGATGACGGCGTCTTCCATGTTGTAGCCGCGGTAGCTCATCACCGCAACGACAATGTTTTGTCCCGCCGCGTGCTTGTCGTACTTGGCAAGGTCGTGCGTGATGCTCTTCACAATCGGCGACTGCGGATAGTGAAGCAGGTTGACGTCCATGTCCATGCGGACGTGGTAGTTCGCGGTGTACAGTCCAATCGATTGACGCAGGTTGCGCGCGTTGATGATGACGCGAGGAGCGTGGCAATAGTTTGCGTACGGCATCAACGACGCGGTCAAGCCGAGCATCGCGAGCGGCGAGATTTCGAGGTGCGTGTGTTCCGGCGTGAGGTCGGCTTCGTTAAACGCGACGAGCGCGTTTTCTTCTTCAGCCGCGTCGAGGAATTCGATGACTCCCTGCTCGATGAGGTCGTTCCAGCCGAGTTCGTTCTTTTGGAGCTGCTTGATGTGCTTCTCCGTGAGCGTCGGGATGCCGTCCTTGATGATGATGAGCGGGCGTCTGAGGCGTCCGTGCGTCGTCTCGACCATCACTTGGTCGAGGGCTTCGTCGTAGCGGACGTTCATCGTGCCCTGCGTCTTTCTGCGCTCGGCGCGCAAGTGCTTGACAAATCCGTCCTTGTCTTCAATGTCGCCGACAAAACGGCCGTTCAGGTAGACTTCGCTCGCCATTAGTGGGCCTCCTTGAGACCGGCGTGCTTGAGCAGTTGGATGGCTTCAGCGTCTTCCATGCCTCGCGACACTTGCGCGAGCAGGGCGAGGTTCTTTCTCAGACCGATGTTCGTACCTTCCGGCGTTTCCGACGGGCACAATCGTCCGAGGTGCGTCGCGTGGAGTTCACGTGCGGCGAAGTTTTCCTGGCTCGAGCTGAGCGGGGAAACGACGCGCTGCAAGTGTGAAAGCGTGTTCAAGTGGTTGAGTCGCTGGATGCGCTGCGAGATTCCCTTGCGCGAACCGACCCAGTTGCCGGTCGCCATCGAGCTGTAAATTCTCGACGTGAGGAGCTTCTCGCGGATGATGACCTTGATGCTCGGGAACTTGCCGCGCTTGACGATGCGCTGGAAGTTGTACATCAGGTCGCCGATGAGCACCTTGAGGTTGACGCGGAACAAGTCTGCGAGCAAGTCGCCGGAAAGCTTCAGGCGCTTGTTCGAGTAGTGGTCCTTGTCGTCGACAGGGGCTTCGTTGAGGCTGACGAGAATCATCTTCTTGAGCATCTTGCACAGGTTGAGCGCCTTCTTCGCGCGGGCATCCTTGGTCGTGCCGATGTGCGGGAGCAGGAACTTGTCGATGAGTTCGTCCATGCGCTCCATGCGGACGTCCTTGGCCTGCGTGATGCCGATGCGTTTCGCGATTTGGTCAATCGCGTCTTCCGGATCCTTGAGGTTGACAAACTCGAACAGGTTGATGAGAACTTCGTCGAATTGACGGTCCTTGCTGATGGCGTTGACGATGTCTTCGTCCTTCGTCAGACCAAGGGCCTTGATGAGCATGATGAGCGGGACGCGCTTGACGCGCGTGAAGCTGATGTAGAACAGTCCGTCCTTGAGGCGTTCGAACGTGTGCGGAATCTTGTACGCGCCGAACTCGCTGAAAATCTTGCCGATGGTGTCGCTTCCGTCTTTTTCGACCATCATGCGGTTCGCCGCGAGGTCTTCGACGTTGACGAGGACACGTTCGGTGCCGTTGATGATGAAGTAGCCGCCCGTGTCGTTGGGGTCTTCGCCCTTTTCGATGAGTTCGTCGTGCGACAGCTTGCTGAGGTGGCAGAGATTGCTCTTGAGCATGATGGGCATCGAGCCGATTTGCGTCGTGATGCTTTCGCGCTGGACTTCGTTGATGTGGCTCGAGACTTCGAGATAAATGGGAGCGGCGTAACTGATTTTTCTCAGGCGCGCTTCGATGGGATAAATCGGACGCTTGCTGCCGTCGGCTTCCGTGATTTCCGGCTTCTCGACGATGATTTTGTCCAAACGGATTTTGAAGGATTCGACGTTCGGCGGAATGATGGTCGGTTCGATAATCTTGTTTTCGTCAATGACGCGCTGCAAAGTCTTTTCGAGGAAGTGGTTGAAGCTCTCGATGTCGCTGGCGACGAGCGAGTTCTCCTGGAAATACTTCTCGAAGAGGAGCTTGCTGTAGCTTGCCATTTACCCGTTCACCACGCGGCGATAGAAGACGGTCTCGCCCGACGTCGGGGAGGGGCGCGTGATTTTGATGACGTCGCCCTCGTCAATGTCAAGAAGCTGGAGCGCGGGATCGGATTTGACCATGCGCGGAAGTTCGCGGATGGTGATTTTGTAGGACTCAAGAAGGTCTTTCTTCTCTTTTTCACTGGCCTTGGCGTGCTTTGGCACCAGGATGTGCTTGGTCACGTCGTATTTAGCTTTCATTCGCGTGTCTTCCCCACTTGCTATGAACTTGACGGACTATTGGGCCTTTTGCCCCGCGCGGATGTGCCGATGAATGGAACGGGCTGCAAGCAAACACCGAGTTGCGCTCGGTGAGCTTGCACCCCGTCACTTGACGGGCTGCAAGGGATTTGAACCCTTAACCCGCTGGTTAAAAGCCAGCTGCTCTGCCAGGTTGAGCTAGCAGCCCTTTAATGCAAACCACGCCAGATAGTTTTGCGTGATTGCGAATGAGCCGACTCCCCCTGCCAGAACCGATGAACCTTCCCTCCATGTGTGCGCACTCAATCTATATAAACTGCAATACGGGAAACAAGGGGGTTGTTTATAAAGGTTTCGTTCCAACCGTTGTTTTGGAGAAGCCAAATAAAAAACACGAAGGAACGCTCACTTCTTCTTCATGGCCATCGAGGCAGACGGACCGCAGCCCATGCACGCCTGACAGTCACCGCACGAACGCTGGGCGAGCACGGTGATGCCGTACACGACGAGCACTGCGCTCCACCACGAGACGTTCCAGAAGTTCCACACGTTGAAGTCTCTCAGCAAGAAGAGGACTCCGAGCACGAGGAACATGCATCCCGCAATTCCTTGACATTTTCTACAGCCGAGCATAGATACCACCTTTGGTTCGTCCTACGTCTTGACATTATATAATACTCTGTAATCGCCGAATGGTGGCTAAATGCGGCAGGTCGTCTGCCCGCGCTTCGCCAGATACTTCTGGTGATATTCCTCGGCGGCGTAGAACTGCCCTGCCTCGACGATTTGCGTCACGACATTCTTCGTGCCGAGCTTCTTTTGCGCGGCCGCCTTTGACTTTTCCGCCGCAGCTTTTTGCGCGGCGCCGTGATAGAAAATCGCGCTGCGGTACTGCGAACCTTCGTCAGGACCCTGCCGGTCGACGGTCGTCGGGTCGTGATTGCGCCAAAAGACGTCAAGGAGTTTTCCGTAATCAACTTTTGACGGGTCGAACTCGACCTCGACGGCTTCCGCATGGCCGGTTTCGTCGGAGCAAACGTTTTCGTACGTCGGGTTCTTCATCGCGCCGCCCGTGTAGCCGACGCGCGTCTTGATGACGCCCGGCACCTGGTCAAACACGAGCTGGACGTGCCAGAAACAGCCCATCGCAAACGTCGCCAGTTCGGTTTTCATGGTTTCCTCTACAAGATTTTTGTGATGCGCGCGTAAAGCGCTTCTCTGCTGTACGGTCCCTCATATTTTCCTATTTCCTTTCCGTTTTTGAAAATCAGCAGGGTCGGCACCGCCTTCACGCCGTGCTTATCCGTAATGTCCGGATTTTCAAGCGCATCGATGCGGTAAAACGTCATCGAATGCTCCAGCCGCTGCGCCGCCGCGACCAATTCCGGCACGAACTTCTTGCACGGCTCGGACTCCGAGCCGAGAAACGCAATCCCAATCACGGTGGATGCCGACGACTTCACAATCTCGTCCAATCGTTCATCGTTGACATCCCGGATGAGCAGTGCCATGGTGTGAAGAATAATAAAACGCCCTGGCCGGGATTCGAACCCGGGTCGGGACCGCGACAGGGTCCCATCCTGACCGCTAGACTACCAGAGCATGACCTTCGTTTTCAGCAGACGCTATATAAACGTTATGGTAACTCCGCGTAGCAACCTTTAAAAGGAAATCCCCGAAATCAGCACTCAGCCCCTTGTAGCTCAACGGCAGAGCGTGCGGCTGTAGACGAGAGTCACTCACCGACGTGGCGCAACGCCAAGGATGACAGTGAGTCAGCAGAACCCGCAAGGTTCCCGGTTCAAATCCGGGCAAGGGGATATTTTCTTCCTTTTTCGTCAAAAGATTTATTATGTTCAGGGCATTTCATGATTTTTATGGGGCATGTTGAGGATTATTGGTACCCGTGCTGTTGTCCTGAAGATTTTGGGATGGGGCAGAGCGAACAAGCGACTTCTGCGCCCGATGCTGCGCTTGAAGTGCGCGTTGCAACGGCGATGCCCGCTCCTCTTCCAGTCACTCGCGCTCCTGCGCCCAAGCGCGAATACGTTTGGAACCCTATTGCCGAAACACTGTTCATCGGCGCGGTCTTGGGAAGCATGTGGCTCGGCATCGGCTATATGCTCGTGAAAGACCACAAGCGAGAAACGGCGGCAATGTCTCAGTCACAGCGAGCGGAATACGACCGCAAAGAAAAGCGCGGTCCTTTGGTCTTCTACGACATTTTCAAGAGCTGGGAGAAATAATATTTTCTAGCTAGTGCAAATACTTCCCGTTGCGGTCGTAGCACGGACCGATTTGGAGCGTGGAACGTCTGCTGCGCCGCTCAAATGCCTGTAACCGTTCAAGAAATTCAGGCACATCGTTGTTGGGAAAGTAGACCGTCTTCGTGACGATTTTTCCGCCGCTCTCCTGAACCGAAATAGTCATGGAATCCAAGAGCTGCTGTCTGCGCTCGTTCCATTCTTTTTGCGAGAGGGTCACTGCCCGAACCCAATCTGAGAAATGTTCGACTTCGTCCTTCTTTCGTGTCCGGGAGACGTCTCGCACTTCGTAACGGAAACAGGCAGCCTCATCTGACCGAGGATGCTGAGCTTGCTGCGAATCTTGTACGCGATGACTCGTTCCTCGCCCGCGTCGAGTTCTTCGAACGCCCACTTCATCAGCGTTCCTTTCTTGTCGTCATGGGCGATTTTCACCGGGCGGATGGTGCCGACGTCAAAGTCGCGCACGACCGAGGCGATGTGCGGCACTTTGTCCAGCACTTGGACGTTCTTGACGGGGCGTCCGCTGCGGTTGGAGACTTCAATCAGGACTTTCAATTCGCTCATGCCGCCTTCGCGGGCGGCAATCACGACGGCGCTCTTGCGCACGACGAGCGGGCTGCGGAACAGGTAGTACGCGCCCAGCGCGACGGCGACGATGAGGAAAATAATCAGGAGCGGGCGATAGTTGGTCGTGACGGCGACAGTCGTGTGTTCGCCGACGCCGAGGCTGATGTCCCATGCGTTGTAGCGTCCGTCAGCGAGCTTGATTTCGTGGCTTCCGGGTGCGGTCGTGAACCAGCTCTGGAAGAAGTTGCTGCGGAGTTTGTATTCGGTCGTTTTCGGCGCGTTGCCGTTGTTCGTGAGCGTGTAGACCCACTCGCGCTTGAGGAACGTGTCTTTCTCCGCGACGGAAGAGGCAATCTCGCCGTATTCCATCACGGCATAGTCGACAGGTTCTGCGGTGAACGGGATGATTTCGTCGCCGTCAGGCACGAGCGCGGTGACGCGGAGCGTGTCCTTTTGCGGCGGCGTGTCGGCGGGAATCCTGATGGGGAAGACGAGCTGTTTCTTTTCCAGTCCGTTCAGATTGATGATGGTGTCAGTATTCAGAAGATTACTGCGAATCTTGAACGCGACGGTCTTGAGGTCGCGGTTGTTGGCGTTGTTGACGTTCAGCGTGACGACAATCGGTTCGCGCGGGTCAACGGAAGGCGCGATGACGGGCGTGATGCGCACGGCGGGAGTGTACTGTCCGGGAACGTAGTTCTTCGGCTGAACGCCGATGATGATGACATTCTTAATCAAGTCGCCCGTGCCGGCGTGCCGGACGTGCAGCGCGAACGCGTAATAGCCGGGCGTGGCGTACAGCGGGCGCACCATCAGCTTCACGATCTTGGTTTCGCCTTTCGCGACCGCGACCGGACGCAGCACGTCGGTCGTGATGTCCCATTCAACGTCGGGAGAATAAATGTCAAACGATTCTGTTTTCTGAGAGTCGTGCGAGATGGTGAGCGTATAGTTGGCGGACTGCCCGATTTTGGTGCTGGCTTCGCTGGGCTGGATGTCCACGTGGAATTCAAACGCGAAGGCAACCGAGGCGAGAGCGAGAACCGTGGCAAGCAATAGAATTGTCTGCAGCACCCTCTTTGCCATCCTTCTTCCGTATGCGCGTCTTTATTTATAAACATTACGAATGACTACGCAGCGATGCGGGACACGTGCCCGTCCTTCTGCACGCGCAGCACGGAGTCAACCATCGACTCAATCTTGCTTTCGTGGCTGACCAGAATCACCTGACCCAGATGCAGTTGTTCCAGCACGTCGCGCACCTTGTCGAGCTGTTCGCTCGAGAAGCCGTCCGTCGGCTCGTCAAGAATGAGGACGTCCCGCGTGCGGATGCTGCCGATGACGTCGTTGATGACCTTGTTCAGCGCCAAACGATACGCGAGCGCGCATGCGGTCTTTTCTCCGCCGGACAGATGAGATACGTCAACTTCAAACCCATTCTGCACCACGATCGGACTGAACGCGTCATCCAGCCGCGCCGAGAGCAGTTCGTCCTCGACCAGAATGCCGAACCAGCGCTGGAACAAGTCGTTGAACTCGTGATGCACGCGCGAGAGCACGTGCTTTTCCATCACGTCCATTAAGTTGGAGAACTGGTCGGTGAGCCACGCCTGCACGCCGGCGATGCGCTGCAGTTTCTCGCGCGCCTGTTCCTTGAGCTTGAGCTCATCGGCAAGCGACGCGATATATTTCTCAATGCTGTGATAATCCTGCGTCAGCCGCGCGAAATCGACGTCATATTTCCGTTCCTCGATAAGCAGAACATCGAGCGCCTGTTTCGCTTTTGTCGCCGCCTGCTCCGTATTGGCGTTCGCTTCAACCATCGATATGAGTTCGGTCTTTTTCTGCCGTAATCCTTCGAGCGCGTCGTGGAACTGCGTTATCTGCTCCGCCTTTGCCGCGACCTGCTGCGCGAGGTCCGCGAGCGCCTTTTGCTTGGCGTGCGCGAGCAACGCCTGCTGTTCCTGCAGACGCAACCCTTGCAGTTCCTGCCGCATGATGACCAACTGCGTCTCGAGCTGTTCCTTGGTCGCAGTATTATAGGTAAGGTGCTTCTCGTGCTCGTGCAGTTTCTGGTCCTCGCCAAACGCGATGCGGTTCTTGTGCTCCTGCGTGACCACTTGCAGGCATGTCGGACAATTGGAGATGGACGCGACTTTCTGCTTCAAGTCTTCCGACATTTTCTTCATCGTGCTAATCTGGGCTATTGCCGCGTGGAAGTTGCGAATCGTCTTCTCCAACTCGGCGAGCTGCGCGTCCTTCTGCGCGACAGCCGCTCGCGCGTGCTCAATCGGCGGAAGCGACGCGGGAAGTTCCTTGGCAAGTGTTTCCTGCTGGGAAAGCAGCCGTTGGCGGTCGGCCTGCGCGCGCTGGAGCGTTTGTTCCTGGTGCAGGACGCTGGTCTGTACGACGGAAAGATCGGTGCGGATGCGCTGGGCGTTTCTCACGCTCTCTTCGTGCTGCACAACGACTGTCCTTTGCGCCTGCGTCTGTTGCCGCGCAATCTCGAGCGCGTGCTTGACGCGTTCCGAGCGTTCTTTGACCGCGTCGGATTCTTCGCGTTTCAGCGCCAGCGCGTTGCGTTTTGATTCGAGGTCAATTGTCTGCCCTTCCAGCGAGCGGCGTTCTTCCCGGAGTTCCCGCACGTAGATTGCGGCGTTTTCCTTGATGCGCTTGTACTTATCGACGTTGAACACGCGGCGCAGCGTCTCAAGGCGCGCGTCTTTTTCCTCGAACAGAATGCGTTTCATCTCTTCCTGCGGCGTGAAAACCGTATAGCGGAACAGCATACTCTTGCTCTTGGTGAGAAACTCCTTCGGATAGCCGAGCAGGTCGAGCACCCACGCGCGCAGCTCTTGGGCGGTGCCGTCCTTGCGGACGCCATCCGTTTGCATCCAGCCCGCTTCCTGACTGACTCGCTCCTTCTGGCGCTTCAGCGCGCGGTGCAGCACGTGCTCCTTGCTGTCCAGCGTGAACGTGAGCTCGACAAAACCCTCGCGGCTGCCGTTGCGGAGCAGCGCGCTTCCATCGACGTCGCCGCGGAGCAGTCCGAACAGCGCGAACTCAATCGCGAGAAGAATCGTTGACTTGCCCGAGCCGATGTCGCCGGCGAGCAGCAGCGTGCCGGACGGAAACTCCACCTGCTGTTCGACATAGCTCCGAATATTTTTTAGCGACAGCGATTTGAGTAACATACGCCCCGCGCCTGTTTAGTCGAGAGAACTATATAATAATAATTGTGATGCAGACGCATCGACGGTCTTCACCTTTTCCTCAATGCCCGCGCGCTGGATTTTTCGGTCGGTCTTGAAGTGTTCGAACGGTTTCGGCGGGACTTTGCCGTCAGGCAGTACGTCTTCAAGCGTGCGCGGCATCCACAATTCGTGCTGCTGCGTGTTCATGAAGTCCTGAGGATTGATGAATTTCTGCGGCGTCCAGCGCGTTGCCGCAACCCAGAGGGACACTTGGCATCGGAACGGCGTGAGCCCGTTCTTTTCGGCGTGCTCCGTGATGGCGGTCTCCAAACGCAGGTAGACGTCGTGTTTCGGTCCTGAAGTGGTGCGGTAATTGGGCTGTTTGACCTCGGGAAATCCGTGTTCGCGGAGGAACTTGACCATCCACGTGTCAATAGGCACGACATTTTCGTACCCAATGTGTCCGAGCAGCATCGAGGAGCCCTTGTCCGCGATTCCCGGAGCCTCGCGCGCGAACTGGTCGCGGAGCTCAAACTCGCGGTGCTGCCCGTTCGTCGCGTCTGCGACAATTTCCGCAGGTAAAGGAGACTTGAGAAAGTAATTCGCCAAACCGATGAGGTACTTGCGTTTTTGGTTGGGCGCGCTTAATCCTGACGTGAGACGGTGCCAGTGCAGCGTTTTCTGGTCGGCCACAATCTTTGCGGGGTCGCCGTAGCCGTGGCTCAGCAGACGCGCGTACGTTTTGACGTGATTCTTGTAATCCTGCCGCGCGGCAAGAACGGAAAACATCGAGCACTGAAACAGGGTGTACTTGTTGAGGTCGGTGATAAGGTGCAGGTCATAATAGTGCTGGGCGCGCTGTTTGACCTCGTCCGTGAGCGTCCAGTCTACCTGCTGCTGGATTTCATGCTGCTTCAGCCCCTTCGGCATCTCACCCATACTGCTCCTGTCGTTCTGCGGGTTTATAAAAATGAGTATCGTCGAGACGATGATTCGTTTGTCCCACCGCTGTCGCGCGGAACGCACAATTGCTTTTGTTTCTAGACGTCTTTCCTACCAGGTATGACGAACTTGTCCGTCCCGAGGAACTGATGTCGTGCGGAGGCAGCGCGCTGCTGAACGGCGATCTGGGCTCCTGCGGCTGCACGCCCGGAACCAGTGCGCACGAAAGCTACAAAGGAAGCGACGGCGCGGCCCGACAGACGTTCAACTACGCCGTATCGATGCGGTACGCGGGAAACGACTCGCCGCTGCCGAAAACGCAGACGGGGCGCAGTTACGCCGCGGAGCGCATCTACGTCAGCACGCCCGCGATTGCGGAACCGGAACGCGTGTACTCGATTTCACGAGACGCTCCCCGCACATTCTCCCCTACAACGATTGAAAGCGTTGTCGGAAAAAGTGAGCATGCCATCGCAAGAGTCGAACGGTATGACTCGCGAGATGCAATCCGTGAACTTACCCAGCTCGACGACGTCTACGCAAAGCAGCGTCTGCTCGAAAACAGAATCGCGCAGGCATTCCTGCCGTCACAAAGCATCAGCGACGTGTTGAGGAGCTAAGATGGACGAACTGACGCTCGTTGCAAACGCGAAACAGTACATCGTGCACGCGCAGCAACTCGAACAGCAAGGCTCGCCTGATGCAAAACGCTCGTTTCTCACCGCTGCCAAACTGCTCGTGGACGCGAGCAAGCAGTCCACCGTCACCGAAGCGAAGAGCCGTTACGTTGACGTCGCGAACGCGCTCTACTGGCGCGCGCAAACGCTTGACGGCGGCGTGCAGGTCGCCGGCGAAAGCGGCGCGTCCGCCGTGGACGAGCGCATCAAAGGCATGCTGATTGCCAAGCCGCAGACGCGGTTCAAGGACATCGCCGGACTCGAGTCAGTTAAGCAGGACATCCGCCTCAAAATCATCGAGCCGTTCAAACACCCGGAAGTTTTCAAGAAATACGGCAAGAAAGTCGGCGGCGGTATTCTGATGTTCGGGCCGCCCGGCTGCGGAAAATCGCTGCTCGCCGAGGCAACCGCAGGAGAAGCCGACGTCGCGTTCTTCAACGTCAAGGCATCCGACTTGAAAAGCAAATACGTCGGTGAAACCGAGCAAAACATCGCCGCGTTGTTCAAAGCCGCGCGCGAACAGCCGCGCGGCGCCATTATTTTCTTCGACGAATTTGAGGCGCTGGGGGGCGAGCGCGACACGGCAGGCGTGCATGAGCGCAATTTTGTCAGCCAACTGCTCACGGAAATGGACAGCGTCGGCAACAAGCACCAACGTATTCTGCTCATCGCGGCGACGAACGTGCCTTGGGCGATTGACATCGCGCTCCGCCGCGAAGGACGTTTCGGAACGACGGTCTTTGTTCCTCCCCCTGACGAAGAAGCGCGCACCAGCATTCTCGCGTCCCGCATGAAAGAACGCCCGCTGGCGAAGAACATCGATTTTGCCAAGTTGGCGCAGGTTACAGAAAGTTTCTCGGGTGCCGACATTGTTTCTCTTGCAGAAGCCGCGACGGACATCCCGCTCAAGGAGTTCCTCGTCACCAAACGCACGCGCGATATCACGATGGACGACTTCGAGGACGCGCTGGCGAAGAAAACGCCCAGCACGCGGCCTTGGTTTTCGCTCGTGCAGCGCCACTTACGCGCACTCCCTGACGACGAACTTTCCGCCGCGCTCGAGACCCATGCTGCCCGTCCTCAATAACCCTGCTGCGCATGAGTCCGGCCCAGGCAGGATGGTAGGTTTGCATTCTGACTTGCACAACCCGCTTCCAACTCCCCGGGGCAGCGCTCAGGCGGGACGGGAACTGAAAAGCGCAACCTTTCTTGTCAAATACGCCTGCAATCTTAATTGCGGTTTCTGTTTGAACGCGTGGCGCGGGAAAGCGCAGCCGAACGACGAGATGTCATTTGAACAGCAGCAGAAGACCATCCAACAGCTTAAGGACGCGGGCGTGACGCAGATGACGTTCACCGGCGGCGAGCCGACGCTCAATCCTCGACTTGCAGAATTAATTCAACTTGCGCATTCCCTTGGCATGAAAACGCTCCTGCAAACCAACGGCACGTTTCTGACCAACAAATTCCTCACTGCAATCAAGCCGTTTCTCGACGGCGTTCAGATTTCGCTGCACGGACTGCGCGAGGAACAACGTATGCTGAGCGGCGTTGATTCCTTTGACGCGATTGTCGCGGGGATGCGGCGCGTGAAAGCACACAGCATAAACCTGTTTGCGAATTTTGTCATCACGAAAAGGAATTTGCACTGCTTGAAATCGTATCTCGCGTTGCTCGACTCCATCGGCGTCGACACGGCGAGCTTCACACGGCTCTATCCCGCGGGCAAGGCGCTGGAATCGTGGCGGGATTTGGTCGTGTCCGGCGACGAATACGCTGTGTTCATCCGCGAGCTGGAGCAGTTGAAGAAAACAGTCAAGGCAAGAATCTATCTCGCAGGACCGACCGACACGGCGTTCCTCCTTGAAGAAGAATTGGTGTCTCAGACCGCCGCGTGCGGCGCCGGCCGGACGGAAATAGCCATCAATCCGAACGGCGACATCTTGCCGTGCCCGAGCTGGAATCAGTCTGTAGGAAATGTACTTACGGACGACATCAAAACTGCGTGGGGCGCGGGTTTCCTTGCCGAACTCGGCGCCAATCATGACGGAACGAAAGGATGTATGCTTGCCCGCAAGCGCGAAAAGCGCGAACTCGAGCCATAACCCTTAAAAAGCGCGTCCGCTCTTTCTCCAGAACTATGGAAGTCTGGACCATCGGGCATTCAACGCGGCAGTTTGATTCGTTCATTGACATTCTCCGTAAGCAAGGCATCGAGACCGTGATTGACGTGCGGCACTTTCCCAAAAGCATCCGGATGCCGTGGTTCAAGAAAGAATATCTCCAGCTGATGCTGCCCAAGTTCCGCATCAACTACGTCTGGATGGGCGACACGCTCGGCGGCTACCGCAAGGGAGGCTTCGAGGCGCACCAGAAGACGAGAGAATACGCGCTCGGCATGCAGCAATTGATGGACACTGCGTTGTCAAGCAAGGCAGCCATCATGTGCTCTGAAAGCGTGTACTCGCGCTGCCACCGCGCCCACATCGCGGATACGCTGGTCGAGCAGGGCTGGACCGTGAACCATATTTACGACGAGAAACACGTCGAGCGCCACCGCGAGCAGGAAACGCTCACTTCTTGATTTCCGCGTACAGTTTTGATTTCAGCGAGCCGTTTGCGTTGGAATTGTACTGGTACACCCAGTCGCGCACCAGTAAATGCAGCGCGCCCAGCTTTGTCGGAGGCGCTGGTTCAATGTCGAGCCAGCGTTCCGTCGGCGTGGACAGCGTGGCGTTGTCGTCGTACGTCACCGCGAACGGTTCCGGACCTTGCACGACGACACGTTGTCCTTTCGGGAACGCGAGCGAGTACCGCGACGCAGCCTTTCTTCCGTAATCGCGCAGAAACCTGATGAACTCATCAGTGACGTTTTCCAGACGGATGCGCGGCTTTGACGCCGGCGTGAGCTTGGTGCATTCGCGCACCGCGTGCTCCAAGTCCAGTAAGTTTGCCGGTTTTTCGACGATGGCGGTGGCGTACTCGTGCGCGCGCTTCCACGTTCCGGTTTCGTTCAGCGTGTCGCGGTCTGCGACCAGCAGCAGCGGCACCTTTCGGTCGAGCGCGCGCAGCCCCGCGCTTTCGAAATAGCCGTGCATGCTTCCCTTGAATTTGTCCTGCATGAACAGCTTGTTGCCGAAATCGAGAATCAGGAGTTTATACTTGTCCTTGTTGTGGTCAAACAGGTTCATCGACGCGGGATGATCCTGGAACTGCACCTCATGCCCGTCCACTTTCACCAGATACCATTGCTGGTCGCTCGCCACCGGACCGTGATCCGTGAGGAACGAACGCGAGTTCTCGCCGAACCGCGTCGCGAGGACGACCGGCACTTTAGGAGTGGGCTTGAGCCCGAAGCCAAAAATGGTCTGCAATGCGTCAGTCATGCGCGGCAGAATGTCGTTGGGATTTATACGCATTTCGGAACGACAGAAACTAGGATGCGAAGGGCAGGGTTCGAACCTGCGTAGGCGCTAAGCCAGTAGGTCCTGAACCTACCCCGTTTGGCCACTCCGGCACCTTCGCGTATATGCTCTTTATACGCATTTGCTCACGGGTGCTTTTTAAAGCTTGTTGTCAGAGTTACTTCTTCCTCGCTATCTGCAGAACTTCCTTGTCCGTCGTCGCTTCTTCAGGCGATTTGTCGTCGCGGAATCGGAGGAAGCGCGGGAACCGCAGCGCGAGTCCACCGCCGGCGGTGTGGTTCGGAGATTTCGTGATTTCCGCGCCGAGCACTTCCATCACGACTCCCGGATTGAACCAGACGTCGGGTTTCATTGACGGGTTGCAGTCCAGGCGGGCGGGCTTGTGCGCGGTCTTGAACTTCGCGAGCTTGCGCGGGAACGCGGCGAGTTCCGCGTCGGAAAATCCGGTCGCGACTTTGGTGAACGTCTCGAAGCGGTCTTTCGCAGGGCTGTACACGGCGCACAAATAACTGCTCAGCATCCCGCCTCGCTTGCCCGTGCCGTAGAACCCGCCGACGATGACGAGGTCGAACGTGTCGCGCAAATCCTTCGTATACTCCGGCTTCCATTTTATCCAGCGCCAGCCGCGCACGCCAGCCTCATATTTTCCCTGCAAATCTTTGAGTACAATTCCCTCACCGCCGTGCCCGACCACTCCGGTAAACAAACTTTCCGCGCAATCAGGGTCGCTGCACGTCGTGTGTTTCGCGAACGTGACGCGCGCGTCAGGCTTCACGGTTTTTTTCAGCAATGCGTAACGCTTTTCGTACGGGACGTCAATCAATGAGTTTCCGTTGAGATGCATGATGTCAAACACAAACAGCGTCACGGGAATTTTCTTTGCGAATTCCTCGACGCCGTGCTTTCTCCGACGGGACATCAACACTTGAAAGTGCAGCAGCTTGCCGGTTTTCGGGTCGGTCGGCATCGCCTCGGCGTCCAGTACCGCGGACGTCGCGCGAACTTGGCGCAGAATGTGCGCAACGACATCGGGAAATTGCGCCGTGATGTTTTCCAGCCGGCGCGAAAACAAAACGACTTTTTTGCCGTCCTTGTGCGCCTGAATCCGCTCACCGTCGTACTTTTCTTCAACAGCAAACGGCGTGCCGAGCTTTTCCGGAATCACGGCAAGTGAATCGACGCGCTGACAGAGCATCGACTGAATCGGGCGCCCGACGCGCACGCCTATTTTTTCTACGGCTCGCAATCCTTTGTACACGAGCGTGTTTGCGATGATGCCGACGTCCGGACAAATGTTGAACGCGGCGTCAAGAATGTTCTTGTTGGATTTAGAACCGGTAAACGCGATGCTCAGCGCGTCAAGGACCGTTTGGTCCGCGACTCCCAAGCGAAGCGTTCCGAGTACGATGCGCACCAAATATTTCGCTTCTTTCGAAGAAGTGTCGCGCAAGAGGTCCGCGAGAATTTCGATTTTTTCATCCTGACTTCCTTCACCCGCGGCGTCCGCGAGCGCGTGCAATCGTTCAAACACTTCCTTGACCATCAGCGCCTTTCTGCGTCTGCCGACCGTTTCCTGCGCGACCAAGCCCGGATCGCCGGTCTGCTTCGCGCGCTTGTCCAGTTGGGCAACGGGAATCTTGGAAGCGCTGGCGATTGCGCGCAGCACCATCTTATCAGCGACGCCTAAATTCACGTCCGCGTAATCGGAGGCGATTTGACCGAGTGTGAGGTAAGAAACGCGCTCAATCTCATCCTTTGGGATAGATTTGAAAAAAGAGGAGAGGATTTCGCGCAATCGGTTGCCGGAACTGGTCTTTTCCAATTCCTCATACACGTCCGCGAGCCGCGAGAACAAAAGCGCCATGGTTCCTCTTTGCATTCCGCAAGAGCGCGGTGGCTTTTAAAGGTTGTCACGCGATTTGTTCGGGAATGACTAACTATAATGACCGAGCGTAAAATTTATAAAGCAAAACCCTTCCCCTCAGTCATAGGCTGCTACTGTTGACCATTCTTCACACAAGGTGTGGTGATGGACGAGAGTAACTCATACACCCGTTCGTAGTTGGTGTTAGACTACGAATCATGCGAGGGTCGATAGATTAAAAGGGGGGTTGGTAGTGAGTAAAAGGGGGGATAGTGCTCGCGCAAGCGGGCTCCAGTCTTACAAATCTGCGCCTCCTAGGCTTGCCTCTCAATTCGACATTCTCTATGATGTAGCGATTCAATCGACCACGTCCGCGCGGAAATACTATCACCCGCTTCTCAGCATTTACGAACGCATTCTCTCGACGGAAACCACCCCCGCCGTCAAGAATTTCGCGTACCAGAAAACGCGCGACGTCTACCAGCTCGCGCAGGAACCGCCGCCTCGCCCCCCGCGATGGCTCCTGCCGCTGGGCTTCGCGCTGCTCATCGCACTCACGCTCTTTTTGAGACCAGGAATCACGGGACTTCTTGGAATCGGAACACGGTCTGTTTCTGAGGCACTTGCTCTCAGCAGCAGTAGCAGCTCCACCGCTGTTCTGACCCTTCATGGAGTCCCTGATTCCTTGGTTTTTGATGGCACGTGGAACGGCGCCGGCTCTGCCCAGGCGTACGTCACGCTCGCCGACGGAACCAGACTGCTCGCGGTCGATACCGCGACGCTCGCCGCCGGCGCGCCGCTCCACTTCACGCGCGCGTGCGCAGACACGTGCGCGATCACCAACGCCTCGAAGCAAATCACGGTCACGCTCGAGGCTGCTGACGGAGCCGAGCTCACGCTCGACCAAGTCACGTACGACACGCGCGACAACCACGCACCCACGTACACGGGCGAATACTCGTACGATGTCAACGGCACGCTCAGCCTGAATCTCAGCGACAGCTTCTTCGACCCCGACTTCGACAGCATGTCTTATCTCGCTACGGCTCCGTCGCGCGCGAACGTCTCGCTGAGCGGCGACTCCTTTACGCTGACGCTCGAACCTGACTTCAGGCAGGACACGCTCACGCTCGTCGCGACGGACGGCATCGACGTCACGCGCCAGGACGTCACGATTCGCAGCGTGACTGTTCTCGAAACGAACGTCACGATTCCTGAAGCGAACGTGACGCTGAACACGACCCTGAACCTCACGCTCAACGCGACGCTGAACGCAACCAACCTGACGCTCAACACCTCGCTCAATCTCACGCTGAACAACACGAACGCGACCAACATCACCCCCGTGGTCGTCATCCGTGACCGGTTCGGACGCCTGCTCGCGAACGGCACCTCCCGGCAAGGCGAGGACGGCAAGTTCGATCTCAACCTGACCGTCGTCAGCACGCGTTCCCGCATCGCGGTCGTCTCGGTGCCGCCGCGCGTGGAGTTCAGCGGACTGCAGGATTCCGTGAACGCCGTGATTGACACGTTCCCTGACCCCAACTTCAGAAGCCCCGTGTTCGCGGCAGACCCGGTCGTGATGGACAACGCGACCATCACGCTGCCCAAGACCGGCCCGGTCAGTACAATCCTGGAGTGCGCCGACTTCAACGTCTCGGACTTCTCGTGCCCGTCCGCGTTCGTGCCCGTGAGCGTCCCTTTCACCGACAACGGCGACAGCATCACGTTCACGGTCACGCACTTCTCCGCGTACACGGCGGGCAACATCAACCTCACGCTCACGATGAACGACAGCCGCGACCCGGTCAACGCCACGCAGCAGTTCAACTACACCATCACGTTCAATGTCAGCGCGGGCAACGCGAGCAACATCACGCTGAGCGACAGCTACCCGCCGGAACTCTCCTACGTTTCGGCATCGCCCTCCCCCGTTACGGGAACGAACAACACGTTCATCCTGCCCAACCTGACGAGCGGGCAGCTGTACTCGCTGAACATCACGGTCGCGGTGCTCGGCAACATTACCAACAACACGCTCGTCAACAACACGGCGAACGCAACCTACTACAACAACACGGGCGCAAAGCTCACCGCGAACGTCACCGAGAACACGACCCTTCTCCAGCCGCCCGAACCGCCGACGCTCTTCACCTCCCTCACGGCGTGTACGAACCTCTCAGGAGCGAACACGGCATACGTCCTGTTGAACAGCGTCACCAGCACGGGAACGTGCTTTGACATCGTCGCGAGCAACATCTCGCTGAACTGCAACGGCACCACCATCACGTACGGCACCCAGCAGGAAGCGAACGGCGTGCGCGCCACCGAAGCGAACACCGTTACCGTCAAGAACTGCGTTATCGAGTCAGGCAACGGCACGCACGGGTTCAGCAGCGCCATCAACCTGACCGGAGTCACGTTCAGCACCATCACCAACAACACTATACGAACGAATGGCACCCGCGAAAACTACGGCATCCAATTGACGGCGTCCAACAACAACACCGTCAGCGGCAACACCGTCGTCACCAACGGCACCATCAGCAACGCGGGCATCATGCTGCAGGCGCCGCACGGGACGCTCTCGTACGCAGGCATCTTCTCCATCGTCGGCTACGACTCGGACATCAACGACCCCAGCTGCGACAACTCATCGGCAACGCTCTACACGTGCAAGACCTGCTTCACGGACACGGCGCACGTTTCCTGCAACAGCCTTGGCGGAGGAGCGCCGAACTATTGCGGGCACGGCAAAGGTTTCAAGTCAGACACGCTCCTGCAGTTCACGGTGAACAGAACCGTCACGGGCGGAACCCTCGGACTCATTGGCGGCGAAGTCGTCCTTTGCTACCTCAACGGCAACCTCATCGGCGGGCCGGAAACCATCGGCGGCGTTGATTATTGCGGCGTTTATGTGAGTCGCAGCATCCCCGCCAACTACTTCACCGGCGGCGGCGCCGTCAACACCTTGTCCTGCAGCGTGGCGGGAAGCGGTAGCGCCGCGTACGACGGCTTCAAACTCGTGTCGTTCAGTTACACGTCCACGCTGACCAACAGCACGGTGAGCATCAATAACGCCAGCCGGCAGAACACCTTTACCAACAACTTCATCAACGCGTCCGCCGGCGGCAACTCCACCCAAGGCGTCCGCATCATTGACAACTCCGAAGGAAACGTCTTCACGGGCAACAGCATCAACTCCTCAGGAGGCGTGTTCAGCGACGCGGTGTTCGCAGATTCTTCCGAGCACAACAGCTTCATCAACAACACGGTGAACTACACGCGCTCCGGCTACCGCTTCATCAATGCGCTCGACCAGTACTTCAACAGCACCGACATCGCAGGAGAACACCCCCTCTATCTTGAAGCGACCGATGCAATTCTTGACTACAAAGTCCCGCTGTCCATCACCACCGGCATCAATCTGTCAACGGTCGTGAACCTTTCGCTCAACAGCATCGACGTCAACAGCAGCAAGGCGCCCAGCCTCAACAAGAGCGCGTTCCTCACGTTCCGAAACATCTTCCCTGAGGCATTGACCGCATCCGTTGATATCGGCGACACGGGCACGTTCACGGGCTGCGCGGCGAGCAGATGTTCGGCGAGCTCGTTCACCGGCAGCGTGTTCGTCTACAACGTCACAGGATTCACGAACTATAGCACGACGAACGTGTCCACGTGCCGAGCGCTCGACCTCCCCGGCTCGTACACGCTCCTCAACGATGTGTCAAGCAACGACACGTGCATGCAGATTATCGAGGACAACATCACGCTCGACTGCCTCGGACGCACCATCACGTACGCGCTCATTTCGCAGGGCAACGGCGTCATCATCAACAACGCCACGAACGTCACGCTCAAGAACTGCATCGTGACCGAAGGCGCGGCCACCGCGGACAGTTCAGGCATCAACATCAGCGACGTCATGAACGGCGTCATTACCGGCACGGTTATCTCGACGAGCGGAAGCTCCAGCCACGGCATCTTCATCAACAATACCAATGCTTCGAATATCTCTCTCACCAATTTCACCACGACAGGCGCGTTATCCGCAGGGTTGAATTCGGTCGGAAGCAGCTTCCTCTTTACCACCAACCACATCACCACGGCTGGGACGACCGAATACGGCATCTACCTGAGCGGCGGCAATGGCGTCAACATCACGGAGAACAACATCACGTCAACAGCAACATCCGATTACGGCATCGCCCTCGTCGGCACGGTTGGAAACATCATTGCGAACAACACCGTCATCTCCGCGGTGTTCACTCCCTTCTATTTCTCCGACGCCAACGGAACGCTCGTCATCGGCGTGCGCATGAACATGAGCGGTTCGCACCTCTTGGACATCAGCGGCAACGACAACCGCTTCCGCAACCTCTCAGGAAATGTCACGTCAAGCGGAGGAGGCATCCTGCTGAACGGAAACAACAACAGCGTCGCGGACGTGCAGTTCCTGCTCAGCACGATTTCGGTAGCCGGCAACAACAACTCGGTGAACGGAACGCGCCTGGGCATCAGCGGCACCGGCAACGCCATCACGATGGGCGCGGGCGGTAACAACCTGGTCAAGTGGACCAACCTTTCCGTCAACATCGGCACCTCGGCTGACGCCATTAGTCTCACCAACAGCTTCAACGACAACCTCACCGGTCCGCCGGGCAACATCACGACCACCGGCTCGGGCTCCGGCGTCGCGATGACGGACAGCCAGAACAACACCCTTGTGCCGCTCAGTCTGGACTCGGTAAACGCGTTCACGCTCCTCCGCAGCGACAGCAACAAACTGTCGAGCATGAGCATCCGCGCAAGCTCGAACGGCATTTCGCTCACGTCGAGCAACGACAACAAGTTCCACCCGCTCTCGCTCAACCTGACGGGCTCGCTCTCGCTGTCGAACTCGAGCAGGAACGACTTTTCGGGCATGATCGGCACGTTCACTTTGGCGGGACTGACTGACCGCGGCATCAACGTTAACTCGCTGAGCTCCAGCAACCTCTTTGCCGGAACGACGATGACGACCACTGGCGCAGAAGCGCTCGCCATTCTGATGACGCAGGCCATCAACAACACGTTCACCAACTTTACGATGGACGGCACCGCCAACCGCTCGGTGTACATCTATAACTCGTCCAACAACCGGCTGACGCGGTCGTCGTCGCGCGTCAATGGCACGACCGACGTGCGCGCCATTCAGGTGCTGACGAGCTCGACCGGCAACGTGCTGGCGAACCTTACAATCAAGGCGTATTCCATTTCCACGAATGTCACGGCAATCTATCTGGGCGACCACGTCGACAGCACCGTTATCTCGGGCAACAACATTGAGGCGAACGCCACGGTCGGCGGCAGTGCGCAAGTGACGGGCGTGCAGGGAATGGGTAACCTTACCAACAACCGCATTAGCGACAACCTCATCTTCGTGAACGCCAGCGCGGGCAGCAACCCCGGCATTCAGGGAATCCTGCTCGAGGAAACAGTCGTGGGCAGCATCATCACCAACAACACCATCTACAGCCAGAACGAGGGCGACCGCGCCGACGGCATCGTCATGCGAACTGCCATTATCCAAAACGTCATCAGCAATAACTCACTCAACGTCAACGGCTACGCGGACTCCTACGGACTGTACCTCATCGACAGCGTCACCGGCAACCTCATTGACGCCAACGTCGTCAACGCGACGGGAGTTCCGACGTTCTCGACCCGCAACCGCGGCATCCAGCTCGAGCGCAACGTTGCCAACAACACGCTCATCCGCAACATCGTGACGACGTGGAGCACGTCAGTACAGAACTACGGCATCTACTTCCTCACAAACAGCACCAGCAACAACGTCACGGGCAACGTCGTCAGCACCAACGGCAATACTCTCAACAGCGCCCTGCAAATTGAGGCCGGCGCCGACAACAACCGCATCTGGAACAACA
This sequence comes from Candidatus Nanoarchaeia archaeon, assembly GCA_041488275.1. GTDB lineage: Archaea > Nanobdellota > Nanobdellia > Woesearchaeales > ARS49 > DSQK01. The sequence goes on along the minus strand of JBGPOY010000003.1, from coordinate 4,184 downwards.
CGTTCCTGCCGAACGGCACGGCAACGACCGAATACGGCATCTACCTGACGGACCGCATCCGAGGCACAAACATCTCCGAAAACCTCATCTCCGCAAACGAAAGCGGTGGCGGCCAAAACTTCGGCATCTACGCGGATCTGGGTATCAACGACACTCGGATTTACAACAACATCATCCACGTGGAGACGACCGTGGCAGCTTCCGCTCCCGTCGGCATCCAAATCGTGGGAGCCGCGGACACGCCCGCCGTCGGCGTCAAGATTATCAACAACACCGTGACGATTGCAAACGCCACAAACTCGAATGTGGTGAAGCTCATCACTGGCGTGTACCACGTCGAGATTCTCGACAACACGCTCCGCGGCGACCTCGCGTACCCGACTCCTTCAAACACGCTCATCTTTATGAGCCGGTCGTACGATGTCAACATCACCGGCAACCTCCTCGCCACGAACATCAGCGGCGGGAACGGGGTTCTCTACTTTGAAAGTGACGTCAACGACTCGCTCATCACGAACAACACTATCATTGGCGAAGGCGACACGAACGGCATCTACATCTCCGCAAACGGTCCTGAGGGTTATCGGAATAGAATCATTACCAACGTCATCCGCATGAACGGCACCGGTTCGGGCGGTCGCGTCATCTTCCTCTACCACGCCAACTTCACGCAAGTCACGGGCAACAACATCTCCCTCACTCGGGGCGACAGCGCCATCTACATCGACAGCGGCAGTGAAGCCAACATCACCAATAACACTATTTTCTCCAACAATTCGGGAACCAACGGAGGAGTTATTTTCGCCCAAGGCAACCGTGATATGCAAGTGCGCTTCAACAACCTCAACCACACCAGTACCGTCGGATTCGACATGAACTTTAACTCGATATCGAACTTGAACGTCTCGCACAACATCGTGACGTCGAACTCCAGTCAGGCGCTCATCAACCTCGGCAGCGGAATGACCAACGAGACTATCGTCAACAACACCATCATCAACACGGACTATGCCAACACGGGGTATGGAATCTATGGCGCAATGAGCGGTGAATCGTGGCACAACATCTCCAACAACCGCATCTCGCTGTACACCGCGGGGAACTCCGTTGGCATATTGCTCAGCGGTATGATGAACGTTTCCATTTTCAACAACAGCATCTTCATCAACGCCTCCGCCGGCACCAACCGAGGCATTCAAATCCAAGGAGGCAGCAACTACGTAAATTTCTCGGGCAACGTCATCCGCATGATTACCGAGGGCACCAACGACATTGGCATCGACTTCGGAGGCCTGCCTGAAAACGTGACGGTGACAAACAACAACATCAGCATGCAGACCGGTTCGGGAAGCTACCTCTTCAACGTCGTGTCCGGAGAAAAGCACCGCATCATTGGCAACAACGCACTCCTGAATGCCACCGGCACGAGCAACTATGGTCTGTATATCTCTGAAGTCACCAACGTGACGTTCGCCAACAACACGATGACCGTTCGTGGCAACGACTCACAATCCGGCGTGGAATTGAACAACGCAGGAGGGACAAACCTCACGGGCAACGTGGTTACCGTCTCGGGAACCTCCACGGTGCGCGGCATCGGCATTGCAGGACCGACCTCGTACCGCGTTCAGGTTATCGGCAACACCGTTCGAGCCAGCACCAACTCCACGTTTGGCGGACTTACTGGCACGCCCGCGGTCTACGTCGCATCCGGTCCCGGAATCAACATCTCCAACAACGTGCTCATCACGAACGGCGTTGAATATAGCGTGGGAGTGAGGGTCGACAACGGCGCTCTCAACGTCAGCGTCTTCAACAACAGCATCAGCGTGAACGGAAGCAACTTCTCCAGCATCGGCGTTCTCATCAACAGCGCAGCCCAGCAAATCAACGTCACGCAGAACAACATCACCACGACAGGAAACGGCAGCGACAACTACGGCATCTGGGAGCAGGGCATTGCATCGGGCGTGCAAAAAGACAACATCAACAACAACACCATTCGCACGGGCGGATTGTGGGGCTTCAACTACGGCATCATGCTCGGGAACACCGGCACCTCAGATGATCAGGTCCAAGTCGTGGGGAACGTCATTTACACCAACGGCACGGGCAACAACTCAGGAATCGTCATCCGGCGCACGTACAACGCGTCCATCAGTAACAACACTATCTATACGTACGGCACGCAGGAAGGCAACAACTTTGGCGTGTGGGTCACGACGCCCGTCGGTGGCGGAGGGATTTCGCTGGCGGACAGCAACGTAACCGGCAACTTCATCCAGACGAACGGCACGGGCAACAACAGCGGCATCGTGCTTGCGCCGGCGGTATCCTCCAACGCGATTATCACCCGCATCAATGTCATCAACAACACCGTCCAGACGAACGGGACGTTCGGCAACAACTACGGCATCTGGCTCGACACGACCGGCGGCAGCATTGTCAGCAACCGCTTCGCGTTCAACAACATCTTTACCGGAGGGCTGCGTGACAACCACGGCATCGTGATTCAGTCGAACAACACGGCGGGCGACAACCGTTTCACGTTCGACAACATCTCCGTGGCAGGCGACGGAAGCACGGGAATCCTGCTCAAGACTGGCGGCGAGACGCTGACGACGTTCTTCAACTTCACCACGCTGGAGAATCTCAACACGTGGATTAACCAAACGAACGAGTCGGGACTCGGCGTCATCACCAACCTCACGAACGTCACGTACGAAACGCCGAACGGCACCATCAAGATTAACAGCACGCGACTCCTCGGCACGCGCTTCATCAACCGCTCGGTGTTCGACATCTCGCTCAACCGCAGCTACCTGAACGCGAGCAACATCACCGGCCTGAACGCGTCCGCCAACATCTCGCTCTACCTGCCCAACCAGTTCAACTCCACTCCTGTCGTCAACTTCAGCGACGGCGCCGGCTTCGTCGCCTGCGCAGCGAGCGTGTGCACCTTCCAGTCGTGGAACGCCAGCGGCAGCCAGCGGCTCGTGTTCAACGTCAGCCACTGGACGACGTTCGCGGGCAGCGACGGCGGCCCCGTCGTCCCGCCGTACCGCTTCACCCCGATTACGGCGTGCGGCAACCTGTCGGGAGCGAACACGAGCTACATCCTGCTCAACAACGTCAACGCTGCCGGCACGTGCTTCACGGTGAACAACAACAACATCTCGATGTTCTGCAACGGCACCACCATCACGTACAGCAACGGGTCCTCAGGAGACGGCTTCTATGCCGCCGACGTGTCCAACCTCACGGTCCGCGACTGCATCGTCCGCGACGGCGACGGCCTGCAGGCATCAACCAACACTCTCCAATTTATCAACCTCACGAACCCCATCATCACGAACAACTCGCTGTTCCCCAACGGCACCACCGACGTCAAAGGAATCCTGCTGCGGAACAGCCACAACGGCACGTTCTCGAACAACAACATCGTCCTGCAGGCCAACGGCAGCAGCTACGGCCTCAAGATGCAGAGCCCCAGCGCGCGATTCTACGTCGTTGCCGGCCACGTCGGCGGAGTCGTCAGCGCAGCCATCAGCACACGCTACTGGGACTCACCCGTGTGCGGCGACAACGAGACAGGCAACATCCAGTCGTGCAGAACGTGCTTCAACAACTCCGCCGGTGTCACATGCACCTCGTATGCGGGCCAGCAGTCCTGCGCCTACGGCTACGGCCCCTTCACTGAAAACCTCGTGAACTTCTCGCTCACGCAAATCCCGGTCAGCGGCCGCATTGCCGCGCTCGGAGGCCAGCTGGTCGACTGCTATCTGAACACCAACAACATCCTCCACCTCGACGGACGCCGCCCGCCGAGGCGCAGTTGGTTCTCGTTCATCATCTTCTTCCCCTTCTCATTGCTCTTCGGAGGCAGCAACCGGAACACGTGCGGCGACTACAAGGCCGCGACCATCCCGTCGAGCGCGTTCACCATCGGGCAGAACAACCTCACCTGCACCGTCTCGGCAACGGGAGGCCACCCGAGAAACGGGTTCAAGCTCGTCGAGTTCTCCTACGTCTCGGGAGCGCTGAACGGAAGCAAGTACAACGTGTTCGCCAATGATTCCATCAACATATCGAACGCGGGCAACGACTCGAACGCCGTGCTGGCCATCGACGGCTCGGACTACAACACCTTCGCCGAATCAAGCTTCAACGGCTCGTCCGCGGTT
>JBGPOY010000002.1:0-158435 GCA_041488275.1 Candidatus Nanoarchaeia archaeon | reverse complement strand
GGTTTGGAGGACGAGCTTCCCGCGCCGACGCTCCTCTTCACGCACCATTCTCGACGCAGTCTCTACCACGCGCGGCTGATTGTTCCCGTGCTGCGCCCCCAGATGAGCGTTGAGTACGATATCCAGCGCCCCACGCTTGACAATGTAACGAGCTTTGCCGGACTGATGACGTACGGCACGGGCTACCTACTGCGCGAACTGACTCCTTCCTCGAGCAAATACGAGGCAGGGGACCGGCTCGCGCGGGCTTCTTCCGAGCACGCGACGACTATTCCCGCATCGATGGAGATGAACCAGATTGCGGGAGTGCAGCGCAGCCACGCCCGCAAAACGTGGCGCGCGCTCTGCAGCCTGATGACGTCCACGCACAAATGCCTCCGCAAGCTCGAACTCGGCGGCGAGAAACAGGTCGCACAAGCGCTCTTCCACGTCCAGCGACGGTGCATGAACGATTTGCTCGCGGAATACCACCCCATCAGCGTTTGGGAAACGCTCAACCACTGGGATCAGGAATCGCGCCCCATCATGCAACCGCTCATCGGCAGTTACTTCGCCAAATTCCGCGGCGACACGACCAACGCAGAACGCCTGCACAACGAAACCGTGTACACGAGTTCGCATTTGCGGGACTTTTAAAGCGACGCGAAACGCATATTAATGCGACGCATTCTCGACGATGCGATGGGGGAACGGAAGCGCGTTCAGCGGCAACCAGGCCAGCCCAGCAACCGCATCGAGCACAACGTTGAAACGTTGGAAGCGCTCTACAAGACCTCTATCGAGCAAGGGAAGTTCCACGCCAAGGACTTTGAAGGCGAACTCACCGACTCCGTCAAAATCAAGTTCAAGGACCAGACCGCGCGCGACGAAACCGCAGCCAAATTGAAAGCGCTCATCGGCGCGCTCCCGCTCGAAGTGCTCGCCAACGAAAAACAAGACGAAGGAATTTCCAAGAAAAGTCTCATCATCCAAGGCACCAGTCCGAGCGTCAACGCGCAGTTCTTCACGTACTTCCGCAAGCTGAGCAGGGACACGTTCATCAACGACCGCGTCGAGGCAAGCAAACGCGCAGCCGCGCTGGAAATGCGCGTGCAGGAAATGCTCACCGCGCGCAAGATCGAGAACGCCAAACTCAAGCTCAAGGGCGACCGGATGGACTGGCAGTACGCCATCGCGAGCAAGGAAGTGGATTTGTTCACCGCGTTTTCGGCGACGACGTCCGACCACGACATGGAAGAGCGTTTCGCGGCGCTCAAACGCCAAGACGAGCACCGCCGCAGCATCGAGCTTGACTCGGCCGCATACGTGCGCGGCATCGCGCTCGTCGCGGAAATCAAATCGCTTCCCGAGCAAAAAGACTCGGTCTGGGCGTGGCACGCGCACGGCTACGCAAGCGCCATCCACAAATACGTGCTGAAGTCCGGCCTCGCGCTCAAGCAAGCCTATCTGAAACAGCCCACGCACGTCCTGCCCGTGATGGTCGTCAACCGCACCATCAAAGACGACGAGATGAAGGAACGCAAAATCTCGCCCGCGCTCATCGCCGCGCTGGAACTGCCGGGATTCAACGGCACGCCAAAAGACCTCAAGGGCGAAGGGCTGGAACGGGTCCTCCACCACATTACGCAGGTCGCGCAGTTCCGCGCAAAGTACCACCGCGGCGCTCCCGAACCTGCTTCGCTGGAAAACAGCCGCGAAGCCGCGCTCGAGCACGCGCACTTCGCGCACCGATACGCCTCACCCATCATCACCATCGAAGAATTCGAAACGCTGCTCGACCAGCTCGCCGCCGAACCGCTTCCCGCCGAGAACGAGTCAAAAACGTACACGGTCAACGGCACGACGCTGACCGCGTTCCCCGCGCCGAAATACGCCGGCGCGCTCGTGTTCAAGACGCCTTGGCCGGACAAACAGCTGCGTTTGCCTGAGTTCGTTGACCATGCAAGCAAACTGCTCACGGAGGAAGGCAGGGGGTACGCGTACTATTACGCGATGAAGCGCCAGCTCGTCGAGCGCGAACTCAAGACCGACCAGATGACGCTGTTCAACGAACCGGACTTGGAGCAGCTCATGATGACGTCAGCGCTGCAATTCCCAAAGTCCTCGCTGTATTACCACGTCGTTGAACTCGTGCAGAAAAACGAGTCCATCCCGTCGCTGCTCACCCTGCGCCACTTCGCGGACGCGTTCGTCGCCGCGCTCGACAAGCACGGCGAAGAAGCCGCGCGCGCCATTGCGTCCAAAACTGCGGAAATGCTGCGCGACGACGGAAACGCAGAGCAGGCGAAACGCATCGAGGAAGTCATCACGGCGCACAAGATTTTCGGTCCGTTCGCGCGCGAGTTCTGCTATGCGCTCGACCACACGCTGCACGCGGAGTCCATGGCGCACCGGTTCAAGTGCGAAGACCCGAAACGAATTGTCGAGAAACCGCACCTCGACGGACTTGCGTTCTGGAAGCTCAAGGACAAGATGAAGAAAAATGAATTCGAAGCGCTCGCAAAAGCGCAGCTTGCGGTTGACGAAGCGCACGGCAACTGGCACTCGGCGTCCGAATGCTGCCGGTATCTTTACGGTCCCGAATGGAGAAAGCGCGAAGTCAAGCACCTGCTCCGAAGCCAAGGAAGCATTCAACACGACTTCCGCCTGCGGGAAGCCGCGCTCGAACTGCTCGGAATCGCAGGCGAGGACGCCGCGCACCATTTCCGCGCAACCGATGACTTGCTCAAGCCGCTGCTGGACTCGAAAGAGCCTTCCGACTGGGAAATCGCGGCGGTCATCTGTTACAACACCGGGTATGGGAGCGGCGAAGGCAGTATCGAACGCGCAAAGGCGCTCTGGAAGAAATCGCTGGAACACCACGAAAAGGCGGGAGAGCACAGCAACCTGCGCCACGCGGCGTGGCTCGCGCGAGAGCGATTGCACGACACGCGCAAATACATCGAACTGCTCAAGCGCTCCGGCGACGAGCGCGAACTCGCGAAACACTATCACGGCAAAGGAAAGTTCGACAAGGCGATTGAGATTTACACCCGCCTCCACATCACGCGACCGCTGCCGCAGCTCTATGCGCAGGCAGGACGGCTCGAAGACGCGCTGAACGCGTACCTTGAGGAAGGCGACAGCGAGCGCGTCATCTCGCTCGCGTACAAGCTCGGCAAGCACGACCTCGTCGACAACGAGATACGCGTGCTCAAAGCCCGCCTCGAATCGCACGGGCAGGAAGGCAAGGCGTACATCGGCATGCTCGAGGAAATGTTCGGCGACGCGCGCAAGGCGCTGCCGTTCTACGAAGCAGCGGGAATGCACGGCGCCGCGTTTGAACTCGCGCTGAACCTCGACGACAAAGTGCGCGCCGACGCCGCGTTCGAGCCGGCGCTCAGGGAATACGAGCGTGCGGGGCAGTTCGCCAAGTGCGCGTATTTGTGCCGCAAGCACGGCGACGAGCCGCGCGCGCAGTTCTACCAGACATTCCTTGCGAATTTCACCGACAAAATCAAGGCAGTGGAGCTGCGCAAGAAATTCGAGGAAGGCATTGCGTACCAAACGGCGAAAGCGGCTGAACTGCGCGGCAAAGGCGATCTTGAAGAAGCGAAACGCTACGAAGAACTCGTCAAGAGAAACACGGAAGTCATGGCCGAGAACGAACAGATTTTCTCAGAACGAAACAAGCGCCACAAGCGCACGAACGGCGACGGCGCAGATTCGGAAGACGAGTAAGCGTTAAACGTCCAATTCCTTGACTTCAAACGCTCAGAGCGTTTGGTCAGAGGTGCTCCTCGTTCGCTTCAAGAAGCAAGTCATATGCTGCTTGCGGCAGAAGAAAGACTCTTCTTTCAGCTCACGAAGTCACACTAAACGTCGAGCTCTTTGACTTCTTTGGCGTGTTCGAGAATGAATTCCTTGCGCGGTTCGACTTCGTCGCCCATCAGGATGGTGAAGGTCTGGTCGGCGAGAACTGCGTCTTCAATCGCGATGCGTTTCAGCACGCGCGCGTCGGGGTCCATCGTGGTTTCCCAGAGCTGCTGCTTCGACATCTCGCCCAGACCTTTGTAGCGCTGGATGGAAACGCCGTCTTCGCCCATTTCTTTCAGCGTTTTGTCCTTTTCGGCGTCGTTGTACGCGTACCGGGCGTTCTTGCCGCGCTGGAGCTTGTACAGCGGAGGCGTGGCGAGGAAAATGCGTCCCTGCTCGATGAGCACCGGCATATAGCGATAAAAGAACGTGAGGAGCAGGCACGAAATGTGGCTGCCGTCGACGTCGGCGTCCGTCATCACGATAATTTTGTGGTAGCGGAGCTTCGCGGCGTCAAATTCGTCGCCGATGCTCGTGCCGATGGCCGTAATCATCGTGCCGATTTCGTCATTCTGCAGGACTTTAATCAAACGGGCTTTCTCGACGTTGAGAATCTTGCCCTTGAGCGGAAGAATCGCTTGGAATTCGCGGTTGCGGCCTTGCTTTGCCGAGCCGCCCGCGCTGTCTCCTTCAACAAGGAAGAGTTCTGATACGGCGGGGTCGCGCGATGCGCAGTCGGCGAGCTTGCCCGGCAGCGTTGAGTATTCGAGCGCGCCCTTTCTGCGGACGAGTTCGCGTGCCTTTCTTGCGGCTTCTCTCGCTCGACTGGCTTCCATGCATTTCGAGATGATGGCTTTCGCGGCCGAAGGATTTTCCTCAAAGAACGTGCTCAACGCTTCGGAGACAACGCTGTCAACCATTCCTTTGACTTCGCTGTTGCCGAGCTTGGTCTTGGTTTGCCCCTCGAACTGCGGGTTCGGCACTTTGACCGAGATGATTGCGGTGAGCCCTTCGCGCACGTCTTCGGACGTGAGCGATTCGGACGCGTCCAGGAGCTTCTTCTTGTCCCCGTACGTGTTAATGGTGCGAGTAATGGCAGACTTGAACCCCGTCAGGTGGGTTCCGCCCTCATGCGTGTTGATGTTGTTGGCGAACGCAAACAATGTTTCGTTGTAGTCGAGCGTGTATTGCAGCGCTACTTCGACGCGGTGCGCGTTGACTTCCTTGTCGACGTAGAATACCTTGTGGAAGAGCTTTTGCTTGGTCTTGTTGAGGTATTCGACGAATTCGATGATGCCGCCGTTGAACTTCAAGTCCGTTTCTTTCGCGGGGTCGACGCGTTCGTCACGAATCGTGATATCCACTCCCTTGTTGAGGAATGCGAGTTCGCGCAATCGCGAGACGATTGTATCGTAGGAAAATTCCGCTTTCTCCATCACGGTGAAGTCGGGCTTGAACGTGATTGCGGTGCCGGTGCCCTGCGCAGGACCCAAGTCCTCGAGTTCGGTCGCGGGCTTGCCTTGGTGGAATTCCTGGCGCCAGATGCGCCCGTCACGCTTGACATGCACGATGAGGCGTTCCGACAGCGCGTTGGTGACCGTGATGCCGACGCCGTGCAAGCCGCCGGAAACTTTGTAGACGTTCTTGTCGAACTTGCCTCCCGCATGGAGGACAGTCATAACAACAGTAACTGCAGGGATTTTGAACTTGGGGTGGAGGTCGACCGGGATACCGCGTCCGTTGTCTTCAATCGTGACGTAATTGTCGGGGCGCAGAACGACTTTGATTTTGGTGCAGTAGCCCGCGAGCGCTTCGTCAATCGCGTTGTCGACCGCTTCGTAGACCAGGTGGTGCAGCCCGCGGACATCGGTGGTGCCGATGTACATGCCGGGGCGTTTCCGCACCGCTTCCATTCCCTCAAGGACTTGAATGTCCTTGGCGCCGTAGCTCTGTTTGTCTTCTGACATGATAAAAAAAGGTGGCTGAAAAACCGACGGGATTGCTCCCCAACCTTCGCCCACTTTCTATGGTTTTAGGATGGCAGTTTCTTTATAAGCTTTTCTGTCGTAAAGTACGTTTATGGGCGCCATAAACTCATTTAAATGTACTTTTGGCTCGACGAGAATTACTTGTTTTTGAGCACATAATCACGGATGTGCTGGAGCGATTCCTGCGCGTCCTTGTGGAGGTTCAGGCGCAGGTCGTCGTGGCTCAGCCGCGAGCGCGGATGGTCCAAATCGAGCTCGTCAAACAGCTTGGTGAGCTGCTGCGTGATGACTTTGAGAATGCTCGTTGCCTGCGGCCCCGAGTTCGCGCCGGTCGTGTTCCAGCGCTCGTACGCTTCCACTTCCAGCCAGCCCTTGTCCGCGAGCGCGTTGAGATATCTGCGCGATTTTTCGTCCGGACGGAAGATGCGGTACTCCGCGACGTTAACGGTGGTGAAGTCCGGCAGTTTCAGCTGCTCTTTCACGCCAAGAAATTCTTTCAGCGAAGGAATCGAATAGAACGCGGGAACCGCGATGCTTGCCGTCATGACGTCTCGTGCCTGCTGCGCGAGCGCGAAGTAGTCCCGCACGTGACCGTTCTCGTAGGTGAGGAGTTCGCCTTCGACGAGAATCTTGCACGCGTTGTCCGAACCCACCAGCGCGTCGAGCTGATCGAAGCGCGTCTGCACTTCTTCGGGCTTCAGCTTCTGCGCGAGGGCTTCCGCTCGCGCTTTGTCAAACTGGAACAGGTCCACTAAGAGTTCTAATGTCTCGCTCACCGATTGCATATGATGTCTCCGTATTGTATTTGTATGTTTTCGAACGGGAGTGAGGGGATTTGAACCCCCAACCCTCTGATTAAGAGTCAGATGCTCTAGCCAGGTTGAGCTACACTCCCATGGTCGAAAGGCACGATGGTCGGTTTATAAACGTTACGCAGAACTCTTCTGAAACTACTCTTCCTCTTCGCGCGCGTCGGACTTCCGCTTCTTCGGGTGCTCGCCTTCCTCTTCCTCGGAAATTTCCTCTTCCTCCTCGATGTCGCGGAGCATTTCCTCGATTTCCTTCTCGGCGTTGACGGGCTTGTGCATGCCCCTTCGTACCACGAGACGCTATATAAACGTTTCCGGCAAGCTATTTATGCGCGAAGGACTAGAAAACTACGAGAGGGACGGAATAGTGTGGTGAGTAACATCACCCCACACCATCATATACCTCCGCTCACGCAAAGAACGGCATGACAACCTACGAAACCATCCTGGACTGGGCCGTCACGAACGTCGACGGCGCCCTGCGCAAGGCCATCCGCAAGGATATCCGCGCAACCTACGCGAACCCGCACAACAGCAAGGGGAGAGAGTTGTGGGAAACGCTCTATCTCCAGCGCGGCAAAACCGAAAACCTGCCCTCCCTCTTGAACGCGCTCCCCATCGGCGACCGCGTTCGAGCCGACGAACTCCACTCCTGCTGGCTCTGCGGCACGCCGCACGGCGACGGCTACACGTGCACTCCCGCCACTCCCACGGGCAACCGCTCCGACTTTATCGGCCACAACTGCGCCGAGCGCCTCACGCGCTACGGTTTGCGTGCAGGCGTTCTGACGGACGCTGACAAGCGCACCTCAGTCAAGACCGCGAACGTGCGCATCGAACAACTGGACGACTTGATTCTCAAAGAAGGCAAGCGATTGCCGCTTTTCTCGGACCGTGAGCGTTATGACGACGCGAGCGACACGCTCATCGGCAGCCAAATGAACTGGCTCAAGCGCCGATACGACGCGCTGCCCGAGGAAACGAAGCAGGCGTACGACCGCGTCAGCAATCAGTTTGCAGAAAAAGCCGAGAAGAAAGACCTCGAACAGCTGTTCGATTACGTTGGCAAACATCGAGAATTTCCCGCCTCGACGTACAAGCACGTTGCGCAAGATTTGGGATTGATGGAAGCGCGCGGGCTCGCGCGGCAAGGCACAGGCGTGGAGTTGCTGAACTCGGGCAACCTCACGCAGGAAAAAGTGTACGACTTGCTCAAGGACTGCGACGTGCGCGGATTCCGCATCAGTGAGAACGAACGATTGCTGGAAAAATACGCCGACTCCACGACGCTTGCGCAGGTGCTGAACGACCTCGCCGCCGTCGCCGACCACGACAAGCCGCTGTGGCGCAAGGACTTGGTTCGACAGCAGTTCACGTGGAACAAAGTCCTGAGCCGCGACGACTATCGTCTGGTTGCGGGCACGTTCAACCGCTGGCGCTTCGGCTACACGAGCGAAGTCGCGGGCAGCGACGCGCGAAAACTCCGCGAGCGCGCCATCCGCCTGGAATCCGCAACAAACTTTGCCGGACGCCTGGACGGTCTTGTTGCCGTGCAGCGCAAACTCTCCTACGCGATTGACCATACCTCACTTCCCGAGTTCGCGCAGCTGGGCGCGATTGAACAGGAAATCCTGAAACTGCCCGAAGAGCGACGTGCAAAAGTATTTTACGACGTCTGCCAGCACATTAACGCCGAGCAGAAGGAACCGGCACTGCTCTTGCAGAGCACATGCATTCCCATCGAAGTCGCGGGCAAGTACGGACCGTTGGACACGAGTCTCACGAACGCGGTGCGGCGCATCGAGAAAACGATGACCAAGGACAAGAAGGTCATCGCGTTCCGGCGCAAGGAACTGCCGCGCATCAAGGACCATCTCGCGTACGACATCATCCGCAGGGACGACCTGCTGAAGGTCGCGCGCGTGTACAACAACATCATGAGGACACGATGAGCGAGTTTCTTCACCTCGCGGCCGCGCTCGCGCGCACACGCCTCGTTGTGGGCGTTGCGGGGCTGCCCGATTTTAACCTGTTCGCCGATCCGGAAGTGCTGGTGGACCCGAAAATCCTGAAGGACGAAGACCTGGAGCACCGCGTTGAGGTCTTCAAGTGCGTCCAGAAATCATTGAACGAAGGGCTCGCGAACCTGCCGCTCGACGGCGCGCCGCACGAAAAAGTCGCGCTTGTGCAACAGAGCATCGACCGCTGCGTCCAAGGAAAGTACCACGTCTGGGACTCGATGAGCATGCCGGGAAAGCTGTACGTGCGCGAGCTGCAAATTCCCGCGTCCTTCGAAGTCACGACGCCGCGCAACACTGTTCCTTCGGAAAACGGAGCGGGCACGCGCGCCGAACGCATTGCCGTGACGCACATCGACACGCTCTATCTCGCGCGCGTGTACGCGGACTGCAAGAACAGTCTTCCGTATACGACCGTCAAGCCGTTGGTCGCCGATATTTTGCAGGCGCACAAGGACGGCGTGCTGTACGAGCCGACGTGGAAGCCGAGCAAAGGCAACATCGACGAGCCCGTCTTGAGCAAGGACGCGCGCGAAGAACTCCTGAAACTCCACCGCAGCAGGAGCAAGAAAGTGCTTGTGACGCCGCTCGCGATGGAGCACGTGCGCACGACCGCGAGCGCGCTGCCGAACTATTACGCGCGCGAGAAGCGCAGACAGGACGCGGGATTTTACGAGAAAAACAAGACGTCTAACGTTTGCCGAAGTTAAAAATTCTTGACAAGTCCGCCTTCTTTTTGTCCTCGTCCGTCAGCGTTGAGCGGGGCTTTTGCGGCGGCGGAAGATTCTGCTGCGGAACCGGATGCGTGATGTCCATCGAAGGAGTCTGACGCTCAAAGCGCTGTTCGGTCTGCTTCGCTGCCGCAAGCGCCTGCTTCGCTGCCTCGATTTCGTTCCGAATCTTGGCAAGCTGTTCCTGTTCGCGCTTCAACTGCTCGCTGACTTTGGTGACCTGCTGCGCAAGCTCGGCGTTGTTCAGCTCGTCCTTGGTCTGGAGTTCCTTGACGTCGTCGAGTTGGCGGGAAAGCTTGCCTGCGTCGTGAATATCCTGGTTTGCGGCGATTTGGACCTGTTCAGACTGCTGGATGGCGCGCTCATCATCCATCAATTCCTTGATGGGCTTGCCCGTTCCCGCGTTGCCGAGAATGATTTCGCGCGCTTTCTGGAACGCGTCTTCGATGGAGGTCGCGAGATGAAGTTCTTTCAAGTTCTTTGCGAGATTATTGATGCGTTCTGCGGTTGCGGCGTCCATCTCTTTTTCAGCTTTCTTGCGCGCGCGTGGCTATAAATAGATTGCGGTTGCCTAGTCTTTGGTTGTCGTGAACGACGCCGAGTCCTTCAGGAACAGGCGCTGGGCGTTCGGTTCGGTCATCGTCGCGCGAAGCACTTTGCCGATGAGCTGGACGTGGTCGCCCGTGGTGCGCTCTTCCACGAGCTCGCACTCAAGATAGCCGACCGCCTCGACAATGCGTACGCAGTCAATCGCTTCGCACTCGCCTGGACTGAGTCCGGTTTCCGAGAACTTGTCGATGTGCTCGCCCGCGTGTCTTGAACAGAAAACCGCTTCGGCGCGATGGGCGTACGGCATCAGGTTGACGCAAAACACTCCTGATTGGCGGATAATGGACAACGGAAAGTCGAGCGACGCGCTGAGCCAGACCGCGTAGAGCGCGGGCTCGTCGCTTGCGGGCGAGTGCCAGCTGGTCGCGACAATGTCATGATGCTCGTGCCCTTTTCCCACAATCGTAGCGCGCCCGCGGCAGGAAACAAGAACAAGTTCGCGCGGGTTGTAAACGAGTGCCATTCAGCGAAGGACAAAAATCGTGTCCGTTGCGTCTTCCAGGATGGATTCGACCTTAAAGAGCTTTCGGAGCAGGGCTTCGATGGCGGCTGTCTTGGGCGACTTTTTGAGAACGGTGATGACGAAGAGGTTGGTGCCGACGCGCTTGATTTCTTTCAGTCCCTGCTCGATGTTGGTGAAGTTGTGCACCGCCGTGAGCGAGATGACGAAGTCAAACCAGTCGTCAATGAACGGCATCGTCTCTGCGCTGCCGTTCACGAGCGTGATGCCCGCGTCCTTGCACTGCTTCAGGAGTTCCTTGCTCGGGTCGATGCCCGTCTTGCTGCCGGGAAAAAGCGACGTACTCGCGCACGTGCCGCAGCCGACGTCGAGCACGCGCGTCGTCTCGTCAATCAGCTTGTGCTTTTGCAAGTAGTGCAGAATCGTTCTCGCCTTGCGCGCCTGCTCGGCGCCGTGGAGTTCGTTATAGTTGCGAGCCGTTGCGTCGTACGGGGTGTTTTTTGAAGTAGTCATGAATGATATCCTCTGCTTTTCGGATGTGGTCGTGCAACAGCATCTCGGTTCCCGGGGACATCGTCATCAGGTCGTCAAGATAGACCGGCGCTTGTTGCGCTTTCGGGTTGATTGCGCGGCGCTCCCGATACTGCTCGTCCGACCGCACGGCGCGCGCGTGGACAATCTCACGCACTTTCTCGTCCAGCGCGAAAATCTCGCCCAATATCTGGCGGTTCATGAGGTCGTCAATCGTCCTGATGCCTTCCCGCTGGCGCCGCGCCGCACGGCATTGTTTCATATGGTATGCGCGAATCATGCGCCGCTTCGCATCCGCGAGCTGGTCTTCCGCACCTTTGTCTTTGCCGCGCATGAAATCAAACGGAGTCATGTGCTTGGCGGGAATCGGCATGCCGAGCACGTGGTACGCGAGCGCGAGACCGTGGCCTTTGACGAGCAGGTATCTGCCTTCCGTGACCGGCGCGGGCGGCAGGAGTTTCAGAGGGATTTGGTCCGAGCGGGCGGACAGAACGCCGTAGACCGCGATGTGCCGGATGAGGCGTGCGTACCTTGGAAGAATGGGCAGCTTGCGGTCGTACACCGACTCTTTCACGTCCATTCGTTTGGTCGGCTGGAGCTGGTCCGCCGTAACGTAAATGATATCCCCCATACCGTCGGCAGTCCTGAACGCGATTTTTAAAGGTTATGCCGAAATCGAAACGTTTTTAATGACGGCAGCGAGAGGGAAGACCGTGGCACTGAAGCACCCCGAATCGATGGATGAATGCATCTATTTCACGCGGCGCGCCGACGGCGCGGGGAAAACGATGTGCTGGGTCTTCAAGGAAAAATGCCCCAAGTGCGGCAAGGCGTTGATGGGCAAGCCCGTGGACGACAAGACCGGTTCTGTCAAGATTCGCGCGAAGGAATACGTCTGCCCGAACTGCAAGCATACTGAAGAAAAAGTCGCGTACGAGGAAAAGCTCACCGCCAACATCGCCTACACCTGCCCGAAGTGCAAGCACAACGGCGAAATTCAAATTCTATACAAGCGCAAGACCGTGGACGGCGTCAAAGCGCTGGTTTACAACTGCCAAAAGTGCGGCGAAAAACTACTCGTCACCAAGAAGATGAAAGTGCCCAAGAAGAAGGGCGCCGCTGAAGACGAAGCGCCGGACGACGACGAGTAGTTCTCGATTACCTTTAAATATACCGCGTCTGTACGTGAGGGTATGCCAAAAAAGACGTTTTACATCACCCGCGCAATCGACTATCCCAACGGGAAGCCGCATCTCGGGCACGCGTACGAGTTCGTCGTAGCGGACGCCATCGCGCGGTGGCACCGGCTCGCGGGCGAGGACGTCTACTTTCTCTGCGGCGCGGACGAGCACGGACAAAAGCTCGAACGCGCGGCAAAAGCGGCGCACAAGACGCCTCAACACTTCGTGGACGAAATGGTGCAGCACTTCCAAGCGCTCGCGAAAGAACTCTCGGTCACCAATGACGACTACATCCGCACGACCGACCCGCGCCACGTCAAAATCGTCCAAGACCTGTTCGAAAAACTCCTGAAGCAAGGCGACATCTACAAGGGAACGTACGAAGGAAAGTACTGCACCGGATGCGAAGCGTTCTACACCGACAAGGACTTGGTCGAAGGCAAGTGCCCCGTGCACAAAATCACGCTCGAAACGGTCAAGGAAGAGAGTTACTTTTTCCGCCTCGCGAAATACCAGGACTGGCTGCTGAGCCACATTGAGGCCCATCCTGACTTTATTTTGCCGAAACCGCGCCGCGAGGAAATCATCAACCAAATCAAGGACGGGTTGAAAGACATTTCCGTCTCTCGAACGGGCGTCGGGTGGGGAATTCCCGTCCTCTCGGACCCGAAACACACGATTTACGTCTGGATTGACGCGCTGCCGAACTACATCACCGCGCTTGGCTATCCTGCAGGAAAATTCAAGAAGTACTGGCCCGCCGACGTGCACATTGTCGGCAAGGACATCAACCGCTTCCACACCGTCATCTGGCCGTGTCTCCTGTTCGCGCTCGGCATCGAACGTCCTCTCACGGTGCACTCGCACGGCTTCATCAACGTCGGCGGCGAAAAACTGTCGAAGACGACCGGCGTGCGCGTGGACCCGCACGACCTCATCGAAAAATACGGCGCTGACGCTGTCCGGTACTTTTTCCTGCGCGAAATCCCCGCCGGCGAAGACGGCGACTTTACCGAAGCCGCGCTCGTGGAACGCGCGAACGCCGATCTCGCGGACGGCGTGGGCAATTTACTGAACCGCGTCTCGACGCTCGTGCACACCCACTTCAAGGGAGAGATTCCCTCGCCGAAGACGTTCCTCACCGTTGACAATGACCTGATTGCGCAGTCCGCGATTGCTGCGGATGTTGATTCGCTGATGCGCAGGTACGAATGGCACAAAGCCGTCGAAAAAATATGGGACTTTGTGCGGTACTGCAACAAGTATCTCTCGTTCACCGAGCCGTGGAAGCACAAGGACGACAAGGAACGCCTCGCGACCGTGTTGTACTCGCTCGTAGAGAGCTTGCGCATCATCTCTATCCTGATTTCGCCGTTTGTTCCGACGCTTGCGGAGAAAGTCACGCACCAGCTTGGACAGAAACCGGGCTTGCTCGCGGACGCCGTGTTCGGCAAAACGACGAAAGGAACGCTCGCTCCGACGAAACCCTCGTTCCTGAAGCTCGAGCACGTCAAGGAAGATCCTTTCTCAATACTGAACCTCAAGGTCGCGGAAGTGAAGAGCGCCGCGCAGCACCCGAACGCGGACAAGCTGCTCGTGCTGCAGATTCATCTCGGGAACGAGCACCGCCAACTGGTTGCGGGCTTGAAACAGTACTACCGCCCCGAAGAACTCGTGGGCAAAAAGATTGTTGTTGTGTCCAACCTGCAGCCCGCGAATCTCCGCGGCATCGAAAGTCAGGGCATGCTGCTCGCCGCCGAAAAACAGGGCGTCGTGAAAGTCCTCGACGCAGGAAAAGCGCAGCCCGGCGACCAAGTCACCGTGGACGGCATCGCGCCAAAGCAAGAACAAATCACGATTGACGACTTTGCCAAGATTACAATTACCACGAAAGGCGGCGTCGCCGTGTACAACGGCAAACCCCTCAAAACAAAATCCGGAGAAATTAAAGTCGACGTCCCCGACGGCGCGAAGATACGCTGAGTTCTATGGCTGACTCCGACGGAACATGTTGGAAGTGCGGCGAAGACTGGATTCCATTGGACCATCGAGGCCTGTGCATCGAGTGCACGACGAAGAAAGACGACGATGAATTGCCGTAGCGATTTCTCAAGCAGCAATTGAAAAATAAAAAGAAGAGAATAAAAAATTAATTGAAGCTTCCGGCGTCGAACGTGGGAGGACGGTTGACGTCAGCCACGACGACCTGGATGGTCTTCTTGACCGGGTCGTTGTTCTTGTCGTCCGCCGTGATGGTGACGTCGTGCGTGCCTTGGTCGGCGTACGTGACCTGCTTGGTCGCCGTGGTCATCCAGCCCGCGTACGAGACCGTGACCGCGTCCTTGTCCGCATCGGAGACCGTGTAGCTGGTGCCGAGGTTGACGCTGTCGCCTTCCTTGACCGCGAGCTGTGTCGGTCCCGAGATGGTCGGTGCCGCGTTGAGCGCTTCAATCGCGATGATAAAGCTGGTGCTTGCCTTGCCGCCCTTTCCGTCGTCGACGGTGACGGAGGCCTTCTTGACGCCTTCGTCTCCCTTCTTCGTCTGCCAGACGCCGCTCGCGTCGAACGGTGCCGTGTACGTGAAGGTGAGCTTGTCACCGTCAATGTCGGTTGCCTTGGGCTGGAGCTCAATCTTAGCTCCTTCTTTGATTGCGATGTCCTGCATCGGAGCGATGGCCGGAGCGCGGTTGACGTCAGCGACGTTGACCGAAACGGTCTTGGACGTCTTGCCGCCCTTGCCGTCGTCTGCCGTGATGGTGACTTGGTGCGTGCCGGCGTCGGTGAAGCCGAGCGCCTTCGTGTTCGTCGTCATCCAGCCGCTGTACGCGACGGTGACCTTGTCGCCGTCGGGGTCCGCGACTTTCGGCGCGAGCGCGATCTTGTCGCCTTCTTTCGCCGAAACGTCCGTCATGTCAATCGTCGGAGCGTGGTTGCCCGCAAGCACCTTGAGGATGACGTCCTGCGTGACTGCAGCGCCTTTCGTGTCGGTTGCCGTGATGACTACTTTGTATTCTCCCGCGTCGCCGAGCTTGGTCTGCCAAACGCCGGACTTGTTCAACGGGGACGTGAATGAGTATGCGAGCTTGTCGCCGTCCGGGTCGGACGCGCGCAAATTCGGGAACGAGACGAGGTCGCCTTCGGTGACGGTCTTGACCGGAACGCCGTCGCGCGACTTCTCAACTGCGGCAGCCTTCGGCGCCGCGGGAGCGATGGTTGCTGCGCCGGTGGGCGTCTTGGTCATGGTGGAATTGTCCAGCACGCCCGCCGAGCAATCGACCGAGGGCGCGAACGCGGGCTTCAGATACTGGCATCCTGCGAGAATGAACATACTAGCAAGCAGAAGCGCGACAATTCCGGTCTTCATCAAGGCCACCTCATATATACCGTCTTTGTGTAAGAGAATTCGCGGGACTTCTCTCGTTCCACTGCATCCATTCAACGGCTTATTTAAACATTGTTGTAGTGCAGAACCACTTTTGTCGACGAGGGTTTAATCACCGACTTGTGACGGAAATGCGGAAGGAAGGTTGATATTTGCGAGCGCGTTCCGTTCGGCAATGCCGCCGGAAATCAAACTCTACGCCGGACCACAGCTGATGGCTGCAAGCATTGTTGCGGAGTATGCGCTGCGGCTCGGCGGAAAGAAGCACGAAACGCTCTACGATTATTTTCAGGGCACTGCGCCGGCCGTGCGGGTAGGAGTGACGCGTCACCACAAAGGGCTGGACGCCATCATCAAGTTCGCGACCGAGAAGACGCGCGCTGCTGTTCCGGAACGAGTGTGCGCGCCCGTCAAAACGCTGCTGCTTGACTACGTCTTTCGCGGAGAGAACGTGCCTGACGAAGAACGATTGCGCGTGAACACGCACCTGCGCACGGGCTGCGTGCCGTGCTGGGACCAGTTCACCGTGCTCGTCTCACTGGTGAACATCAAGCGCTTCTAACATCGACGGCAGCAATCCGAGCGACTTGAGCTTTCTATGCAACGTCTCGTACCGGATGCCGATGGCTCTTGCCGTCTTCGAGATGTTGCGGTTGAACAAGCCGAGCGCCTTCGAGAAATACTTGCGCTCGAATTCAAGTTCGGCGTCAGCCAGCGACAGAGGAGTTTCCGGCAACTGGTCAACGATGTCCTTGCTCAGCGTCGGCGCAAATCGGTAAAGAAGCGCAAGTCGATCGGGGTTCAGGCTGGTGCGGTAGTGGTCCAGCGTTTGTTCGATGATGCCTTTGACTGCCTCTTGTTTCACGTACGAGCCGCGCAGGAGTTCTTCGCGGTAGCGCTTAATATCAATCTTGAGCGAGGTGATGAGTCTATGAATACTGCGGCGGTCGAGGCCGGCAATCCGCGCGACTTCGGACACGTTGCCGAGATGGTTCTGCAGCAGGCGCGTCAAGTAGTACTTTTTGAACGCGAGTTTGGCGCGCTTGAAGCCGAGGCTGACATCCGCGTCATAGTCCATCAGCGGCGAGCGCTTGATTTTGCCCGAAATGTCGTTCTCGATTTCGTTGATGGTCACGCCGAGAAATTTCTGCATGGCGTCCGCTACCAAGGGTTTGACCTTCTCTTCGATGGTTTTTTCGAGGTTCTGAACTGCCATGCTGACTGGGACAAAGCAAACATAGTATTTAAATACTCCCCTTTTGTGTGACTTTAGTGTCGCAGTCGCCTCTCGACGATAACGGTCCGAAAACTGTCCCTATTTAGTGTCACTTAATAGGGACTACAAAAGCGAAAGGCTTATATAGTTTGGGCGCCACCAGAGAGGCAAGTGTCAGCAATGACAAAGAGGAACAACGACTATGGCAAACGAAGCACAACCCCACGCATTTGAAGCATACGAGAAAATCACGAAGGACGTCCTGAACATCGAAAAAGGACGCCATCCTGCGCTCACGAAGCCGGCATACAGCCTGCTGAAAGGAGCGGTTGATTACATCGGCGAAAGGGGCGGGGACAGCAAGATTCTGAAGCTCGACGACGAAGCAGCCAACAAGCTGACCGACATCGGCGCGCGTGTCCTGTTCAACGACTATCTCTTCCCGAACGCTCCGAAAGAAGCCAAGGACGCGATGCTCGCCAGCAAGGACGACAAGGACTTCGTCGACTGGGCGATTTTCAAGCAGTTGCTCGGCCTCGACAAGAAGCGCTTCGCGACCTCGCTGAAAGACGCGAAGACGCTCTCCGCACTCAACGTGCAGAGCTACGTCAAGCCGCTCAACGACAGCATGGGCAAGCTGCGCACGCAGTACACCGTGTCCAAGATGGAAGAGAAAACCGACAGCGCCGAAGGCGCCGCGAACTTCCACGCGTACATGACGAAAGTCACGACCGACAACAAGGCAAGTCTCGAAGACGAGCTCAAGAAAGCGGCCGCGGAAGGCGTCAAGCTCGGTCCCTCGCCGAACCCGCACAGCGACCTGCAGCTCTGGCTGCGCATCGTGGGCGGATTGTCGGACGACTACAGCGCGATTCCGAAGAAACCCGCTGCGTAAAGCAGCATCTTTTGTTTTTACTCTTATTTTTCTCTTCGTTTCACTTTTTACGTCGTTTCTCGAACGACTTCAACCAAGAATACGCGGAGCGCCGCTCCGACGGGCAGGACAATAATGATTCCGAACGCGAGCGCGAGAATCACGTTGCTTGCGGCGATGAGCGCGAGCGTCTGCCCCAGCAGGAACAGAATTCCCAGGGTGATGACGTACGCGAGCCCTGTGTCCGTGAAGTTGTAGAACGCAGCGCGCAGGAAGCGTTTCACGAATCCCGCGCCGATGGCGGCATACGATGTCGTCAGGAAGTACAGGAACACGAACGCGCCGATGCCCGCGATGAGGTTGATGCCGGTCTGCCCGAGCAAGGGGATGGGGTTGGAGAACGCGATGAACGACAACTTCAGTATGCCGCCGAGCAGGGCGAGAAACACGCCGTACCCGACGAGCGTCGCGACCACGAACTGCCAGATAAATGTCCACGTGCGCCGGAAGAACCGCTTTTCGCGCACGGTTCCGGCAATCTGGTGCGCGGCGTACCACGCTCCCCCTTGCAGGAACGTCCAGAAGCCCCACAGCCAGGTCAGAATCTGCACGATGCCAAGCTTCACCGCCGTGAACTCCGCCGTGAACTGTTCAATGCCGATTTGCAATGCGTTCGGGTCCTGGTTCTGCGTCAGCCCTCCGATGCTCGTCTGCAGCAGCGCATTAATCGTGTCAAGATGCACGGACACTTCTTGAAAGATAGTGGCGTACGTCTTGCCGAAAAAGTAGAAGAACAGCACGTCGACGAACACGATAACGAGCACAAGATACCAACGCGCTCTGATATCGCGGAGCGTCTTGAGAAAAGCGGATTTCATTGCGCAGTCACGCGAAGCGCATAGATGCTGGTCTTGCCGGGATCGTTGGAATCGGCCACGGTGATTGTGTAGCTGCCCGTGTTGACGTTCAGCGTCTGTGCCGTTCCGAGGAGGCCGTTGCTGCCAAACAGCGGAAGCTGCCGCTTTCCTGAGTCAATGGACGCCTGGAACGTCGAAGGCTCGCTACTCGGAGAGGTAACGGTGAGGTCGTACGGCGACGCGTAATAACCAATCGCGGAAAGACCGTACTGCCTGTTTGCCTGAAGCGTGACGGTGTTGTCGGTTCCGACTCGGCGTTCCACGTTTGTCGGATTGCCGTTCGTATCCACTTCGAAAAACGAGATGTTGAAGAGCACGGGCAATCCCGCAACAGGACCGGTGCTGCAGCTGCGCAGGTTGTCAATCGTGTATCCGCAGTAATTCTGTCCTGGATGGACGTCGTTGCCCTGCCCGCAGTTGTGCTTGAGAATGCCGAGCTGAGCGTCGCGCAGCGCTTCTTGGGCGGTACCACAGAAGCACGCGTTCTCATTCGAGACCGTCGGATCGGGCGAGCAGATGCGCAAATTCGTCGGGAAGCCGGGCGTGCTGATGGAACCGGCGCCGGCGTACGAGTCCTTGCACACCGACTGGAAGCGGATGCTCTTTTGCGCAGGGTTGCCGTCCGCGTCAACGCTGATTTGGTCGAAGTTCGGCTCGAACAGTCCGCCGTAGAGCGGCTTTCGTCCGTCAAAGACCGTGAACGTCGCGCTCCACGTGTCGGGAGTGTTCTGATAGTTCGCGCAGGGGTTGGACGCGGCAGGAGTGTAATGAATGAGCATTTCGCTGCCTGTCGGCGGAAGCCGGAGGAAGCTCAACTGCACGATTGCGTTGGGCGGCAGTCCCGAAATGCCAATCGGTCCCGTCAAGTACAGCCCGTTGCCGTTCTGGATGGGGAACGTGCGGACGCTTCCGACCAGCTTCGCGTACAAGCCCCATCTGCCGGGGTTGATGGCGTCGCTGCCTTTCGGCGGGTTGCCCTGCACTTCGGCAAGACCGTCCGATTCATAGACATCGGCGCTGGCTCCGTTGAAGACAACGACCAGATTGATGTTTTGTCCCTGCACGAGACCGCCGATTTGCGTCGCGGGCGCGGGCGAAAGCGCCACCTGTCCGTTCTTGCGGTAATTGTTGACGTCCCATATTCCTGCGGGCGTGCCGGGCGGAACTTTCAAGGATATTGCATTTGAGTAATCAACCGTGCCCGCGACACCGAACATCGCTTCCGAAATCGTCTTTGAGCGTATGACATATTCCTTGTCGCCTTCCGTGTCTATCTTGACGGGAATCTGCTTGTTTTGGTCGACGATGATGCCGTTGCCGTTGCGGATTTCGTACACGAGGAATTTCGTGTTTTGTCCTGCGCTGACGCCGCCTTGCGGTCGAGGATCGGGGCTGCCGAAGAGATTGACGTTCATGCGGAACTCGATGGGGCTCTTCAACAGCGTGACGTTGCCCGCGGGGCTCGTGATGACGGGGTCTTTCGTGATGCTGACTCCCGAGATGTCGCCGACGCTGAACTTGCACAGGTACAGCGGCGTTCCGAGCAGCTGGATGGAGCAGAAGTTGGGCGCGTCCCCTCCCGTGAGGTGAATCTTCGATTCCGCCTTGCCCGTCAGGATTTGTCCTCGCGAATCCTTGAACTGCCACTGCAGGATTGCGGTGTCGTACCGGACGCCGCTGCCGGAGTCGCCCGCCTGCACGGAATAGAAGAGTTCGGTGTTGAGCGCGTCGTTCTTGCGCAGTTTGCCGTTGCCGAGTCCGGGCGCGATGACGGGGAGCGTCTGTTCCTGCGCGCCGAAGCAGTCGCACTTGCCGCCCTTGAATCCGTCGCTCTCGCTGCACTGCAGTCCGCTCGAGCACTTGAGCGTGAGCGTGTAGTCGAGGTCAGCTCCTGCAATGAGCCCGACGCCGAAGTGGTACAGCCACGTTGTCAAACCTTTCGGCGTGGTGACCGGGTTGTACGCGACGTACCTTCGGTCTGCGGGATAGATGAGTCCTTGGCTTTCAATCGGGATTTGGTTGACGGTCTGCTGGAAGATGCCCGCGACGTTCAGGTCCCATTTGCCGGTGAACGCGAACGCGCAAATGCTGTGCAAGAGAGCGTGATCTTGGAACATCGTCTTCCACAATGCCGTGTCGCCGTATCTGCCTTGGACGCTTTGCTGCATCTTGCCGCCCGCTCCTGAAAGCGCGCCAAGCAGGTTGCCCACGCCCGCGCCTTCCTCGCGCGTGCCGGCTCCTGAATTGCCGAACTTCTGGATGAAACAGCGGAGAAGGTCGTAGAGCATGTCGCACACGTACGTGCTGAGCGTCGCCTGACAGATGCCGGAGCTGCCGTCGCCCGTGAGCCGAATGTGGTCGACGCAGCCCTTGACGTTGCTCAGGACTGTGCGCCAGAATGTCAAATAGCTCGTGACTGCGGGGAGGCAGACGCACTGCACGCTGCGCAG
Source organism: Candidatus Nanoarchaeia archaeon (assembly GCA_041488275.1). GTDB lineage: Archaea > Nanobdellota > Nanobdellia > Woesearchaeales > ARS49 > DSQK01. The sequence goes on along the minus strand of JBGPOY010000002.1, from coordinate 137,474 downwards.
GATGCCGTCGAGGTCCGGACGAACAAGATACGTTCGGTCGGGGATGCCGATGCTGTTGCGGACTTTCGTGTAGACGTCCTTGGCCTTCGAGTTGCACACGCCGACGTTTGCCGAACCCAAGTCATCGCACAGCGCGTGCGCGAACGCTCCGACTTGCGCGTCGGTCACCGGTCCGGATGTGTCGGTAAAGAATGACGTGAGTTCCTTGTCGGGAATAAAGTCGTTCTTCTGGTTGATAGTGCGCGCCTGGCTCGTGTCGTTGATGCGCTGTCCCGGAGGAAGCCGGTCCTCGACAAAGCGCTGGAAGACGTAGCCGCGGAAAATCTTGTAGGACTTCGGGTCTTCCGGCGGAACGGGGTCGATGCGGATGTAGACTTCGCGGCTGTTCGCGCTCGCGGTCGGGTTGCTGTTGTAGAACACGCCCGTTGGAATCGTGTCGCCGACGGGCTTGCCTGCGGGGTCGCAGAATCCCGCGGCGGAGTTGAAGAGGGAGTTGCACTTGACCGGCGAATTCGCCGCGGCGCTGGCCGCCTGTTCGAAGTCGGGAATCTTGTTCGCCGACTGGGCCGCGAGGCACGCGCTCTGTTCGAGCTCGTCGTACGTTTCGAGGATGCCCGGGATGCCGCACGCGCTGCCCCATTCCTTATAGTAATCGTAGCCACAGCACTCCGGACTCGCGGCGTGGATGCCCGCGCAGTTCACCGTCGACGTGCCTGCCGTCGGCGTGGTCGTCGGGAGCGCGGCGCCGAGCTTCGGCGCTTCGTCGTCCTTGTGCTTTTGGTAGGAGACGTACTGGTTCTTGATGGAGTCGTAGCCGAATCCGACAGGTTGAGACTTGAGGGACGCGGTGAAGTCCGGCAAGTGTTCGTTCTCGCTCGTGATTGCGGTGTTCGTGCCGACCACTTCCTTCCCCGTGAATCCGCAGCTGTTGCCTGCGTAGAGTTTGTTGCCTGCCGTGTCAACGACGCCCGTGTCGACGACGCCTTTCTTCTGCTGGTCGCCGATGTAGGTCTGGAGCGTCGGAACGCTGGGGCAGCCGACGCGGTCGCATACCTTGCGCAGCGTGCGCTCGAAACTGACGCGGTTATTGACGGCCTTGGAACACGAAGTGCACGCGGTGTTCTTGCCGGACTCTTTGTCCGGAGGATACGCCTGGTCGCAGGCGCCGATTTGGGCGACTGCCTGATTGAAACTCGTGCTGGGAACGTGACTCGCGATGTCGCAGCTCCAGCTCTCGTCGATAAACTTGACAAAGAGCCACGCGTTCATCGCGAAGCACGTATAGAGCGTGTATGTGCCGATGGTGGTGAGCGGGCGCAGGAGCGAGTCAATCGTGTCCATTGCTGAGGTCAGGAACTGGCTCGTCGCCTCGAGGAAGTGCTTGGGAATCTTGTCGCTCAAGTGCAGCGGAACGTCCATCTGGACTTCAATCGGGAGGCAGTTCTTCTGGCGGATGGTTTCGACGCTGACGTTGCCGGTCGTAAGGTCGTTGCGGATGTCGATAAACTTCTTGGGAATGGATTCCTGCGCCTCGATGTCAACTTCGAGGAAGAACTTTGCGCAGCCGACGCCGGGCGTGAGGCATTCCTTGCCCGCACGGTGCTTGTACAGCTCATCTTCCTTTTGCGAGGTCGTCTGTCCCGTCGCGGGCGATTGAGCGTCGAAGACGAGTTGGATGTATCCTGCCGCGCTGTTGCCGTACGTCTTGCGCGGGAAAATCGGGTTGATGCGCGCCCAGCCCGTGTCGTAATTGTCGGCTTCGGCGTTGCTGAGAGGAACGGGCGTGACGGTGACGCGCTGGATGACCGCGGTTCCGGCGCCCTGATACGTGACGTTGACCGGGAATCCGACCTGCTGGACTCCTTCGATGATGAGCCGCGGAATGACGACCGTTGGCGAAAGCTCGCCGATGTCGACCTTGAACCACGAGCCCTGACCGCACAATGCGTACAGGACGTTCACCGGTCCTTTGGTGGTTTTGAGCCCTGCCTGGTCGATGACTTCCATCGTGAGCGTGTTGGGATAGCCGCCGGTTCCGGCGTCGACGACAAACGCGCCCGTGACGCGAGAAGCGCCGCTTTCAATCGCGGCCTGACCGGGCAGGTTGGGAACGCCAACGGTGCCGTTGCCCGTTGAAATAACGTGCTGCAGCGCGACATCAATCGAGAACGTTCCGTCGTCGTCCGTGACCGCGAAGAACGGATGCTTGCGGTCGCCGTTGACGTAAATGAAGACGGTCGCTTTCTCGCTGATTTTTCCTTTCACCGTCACCTGCGGGATGTACGTCGGCGAAAGCCGGTCGAGGTTGTCGGAGAGGATGCGCGGCGCCTGATTGTCCAAACGCGTCGTGTTGAGGAAGACGACCTTGTTGCCTGCGTCGTCGGTGACCGTAATTCGGATGTGGTTGTCGCCGTCCTGCAACGCCGCGCCGAACGAGAACGGTCCGCTCGCGTCGAGCGTCTGCTTTTGCGACGCGCACGCAACGGGAACTTCGGACGGCTCGCTCGTCAATTGCGTTCCGCCGTTCGGCGCCTGCACGATGATGCTGTCGCTCAGCGGACCCTCGTTGCAGCTCTTGTCGAACGCGCTGACGCGGTAGGTGTAACTGGAACCGGAACTGACGGTGTCGGTGAACGTCGCTTTCGCGGTCGTGGCGATGCGGACGCCGTCGCGGTAGACCGCATACCCGCCGAGGTCCGCTTCGGCATTGTCCGTCCACGAAAGCGCGACGCTGTTCGGCTGGACGCTTGAGGTTTTCAGACCGGTTGCACGCGCGGGCGGCGTCGTGTCAAACGCGCTTTGGACTTCATAGGTAATCTTGGTATGCTTGTTGACGGTGCCGGAAATCGTGAGCGGCGTCGCGCTCGCGACCGCCGGAATCGGGTTCAGCTGAACGTTCGGCGGCGTCGGGTCGACTTTCACCGTGTACGTTTGCTCGACGGTGTTGCCCGCCGCATCGGTCACGACGAGCTTGACGTCGTTTGACGCCGACGGCTTGGTGAGGATGATGTTGGGCGCGCGAAACGTGCCGTTGCCTTCCGCGGTCACGGTACGCTGCTTGATGGTGTTGACGAAGATATCGACGGTCGAGAACGGCCGCGTGACGCCCGCGACGTCGAGGCGGTTGTCGCGCGTGTACTGCGGAATGCTCGTCGTCAGCGGCGGCGTTCCGGTCTGCGCGCCGGCGAGGAACTTGACGCTGTTGGTCGCGTTCACGCAGTTGCTGTCGCTGTCGCATCCGCCGATGAAGACCGCGTAGAGTTTGCCTGACGTCGTGGGAATCGTGACGACGTGGTCAACGACGAGCGCGCTGTCCTCGCTGATTTGGTAGGGCTTGGTTTCGCCGAACGAGACGAGCGTGCTCGCGGGCTTGGTCGTGCTCCACTGGAATGTCGTGCTGTCGTCGCCCAATGCCGTTGCGCGGATGTTCGCGAATCCGGGCGGAACCGTGTTGGCATTCGGCACCGTCGTGAACGTGTAAAACTGCCCGTTGTTGTCCGCGACCTTATACTCGCCCGACTGGGCAATGCTGGTGATTTGGAAGTAATACTTGACATTGACGTCCAGCCCTTCGATGAGGACGCTGTGGAAGCGCGTGAACGTCAGATTTTCGACATTCTGCCCGAGGGAGATGGACTTGCCGAAATCTACTCTGCTGGTGGCGTCCACGTCGGTGTTCCACTGAATCGTCGCGGAGTTGCCGTTGACGTTCTTCGCAGGGTTGCCGTTGATGGAAATCGAAAGACCGAAAACGGATGACATGAGGAAGAGCGAAAGCAACAGCGTGAGGAGTCCCAGCCGTGCTCCGCGCCCCAAGCCGTTTGGTCCGTCGTGACAGGCTCTCCGGTAGTTTTGTCGTTGGTTGTGAGCGTCAGAACTTGCACCTACGACAACACTGCCGGGGTTGCTCGAGATTTTTTCGTTTCGGGGTATCATGTGAACGTCGGCTTGAGCATATCCGCATAGGTTCCGCTTTGGAGGAACGTGCCGGTGTCGGCGCGGTACTGGTCGCTTTGCGTCGCGGGAACGACTTCGACGACGTGGAGCGTGAGCGTGTCCCTGCCGTCGAGGTCGCGGCCGCGCACGGTCAAATTCTCGGTCTGGTAGCCGCCGACGAGGTCGCCGAACAGCGTGAGCACGGCGTTGAAGCCGTACGTCGCGGTGCCGTCGACAAGTTCAACGGTGTTGTTGCCGCTCGGGAACGTGATGAATTGGTCGAAGGTCGTGTTCTGGACGTGCACGAAGAGCGTGACGTTCTCGCCCTCGCTCAGCGGCTGCGGGTCGAGGAACTTTTTGCTCGCGAGATCGTAGGGGTGCTTGAGGACGTTGACGTGCGTTTCGCGCAGGCGCGGGAGCGTGACTTGCACGAGGCTGTCTCGCACGGGCACAGTCACGGGGAGATAGCCGTCCTTGCTCGCCGTGATGAACGGTGTGCTGCACCCTTCCGGCAGGCGCGTGACGAGGCGGTAGAATCCGTTGTCCGCGCGCGTCGTGCCGAGCGTGCAGAATTGCGTGACGCACTGGTAGTCGACGGTGACGTCGGGCTGTTCGACCACACCGATGTCGGGCTCCAGACCTGACGCGCGCACTTCGACGACTTGGTTGCCGAGGTTGTCGCAGAATCCCTGCGACGTCTCGAAACCCTGGAATTGCGAGTAGCCGAACGACTTTCTCGCGCCCTCGTTGCCGTTGATGATGACAGGGAAGGCGAACTGGAACGTGAATCCGGCGCCGAGGAACGCGTTCGGGTCGCGGACGGTCATGACGACGGGATAAATGACGTCGTAGCTGAAGTGGTAGAAGTTCGTACAGAGAAAGCTGAGATACTGTGCCGCGCCCTTCGTGAGTTTGCTCGAGAGCACGCCGCCGCGGTTCGGTTCGCCGTTGACGTCCAGCCCCCACGCGGGGTTGTACGTGAACGCCGCCGCGAGCGAGGACTTCGGAATCCCGACGTCGAGGCGCTGGCGCTGGTATTCGAACACGTCGTCGGGCGTGTGCGCGGGCGTACGACCGAGGAAGAAGTCGTCGAGCTTGAACTTCGTCGCGGCCACGTACGCGGAATCCTTTTCCTGGAACGGCGCCGTGACGGTGTTCTGCACGCGGATGGCGGGCAGGTTGACGCGCAGCACTTCCTGCATTTCGGTGCGGATGTCCGTCAGTCTCCACGTCTTTTCGGAACAGTCGAACGTGAGCGCGTCGAACGGGATTGCGGGGTCTGCGGTCATCAGGTCCATCGTGAGGTTCTCGAACCACGCGTCGCGGTCCTCGCGCTGCATTGTCTTGACCGCGAGCTCGTACGCCTGCTTCAAAAGGACCTTTTCTTCGACGACAAAGTCCTGCACGTCGATGGTTTTGTCCTGCCGCTGAATGGCAATCGGGTACGTGATTTTGAGCGTGACTCCTGCGTCACTGATGACCGCCTGCACTTTCGGAGGCGATTTCTCGACAACAGGGTACTGGTCCTTGAACGCGCTGAAGTTTTGGAGGCACGACTCGAGATTGTTCTCCACATAGTTGCCGAGGTCGGCTTCAAGGAGCGCGAGCGTCGGGATACGGCTGTTGCCTTCGTAGAACCACAGCGGAACTTTCAGCACGCCTTGACTGTCGAGCGGAACGTACGCGGTCGGCGTGCGCTCGATGTCGCGCGGCAGGGAAAGATAGCCGCCCTGCGCGCCTTGGAGGATGATACCGTCCTGCGCAATGGACGAAGCGCAGGCGGAAACAAAGTCGTAAACGGGCTGGGCTTCGCGCGGAACGAGTGTACCTCCGCGGAAAACGACCTGCGTGGCGGTGAAGTAGAGCACGACGCCTACTGCCAGCAAGACGACTAGTCCCAAGATGATGAATATGGTTAGCTGCCCTCTCCTCACGAACTCACCACTTTTTCAAGTACTCGAATTACTTTACCTACGCGCGGCTTTCACGCTTTATAAATGTTGTTCTCCACTCTATATATACTGTTCAGGCAGTGTGAGCGAACGATTGCAACAGCGCGTGCAGGTAGAACTTCAGCCATGCCAAGAAAGGAGCGAAAATGATGCACGCGAGCGCCGCGAACGCGAACCCCGAAGGAGTTTGGACCGGCACGAGGCGCCAAAGCTGCGCCCAGATGAAGAAAACCGCCGCCGCAAGCAGGTACGGAACGATAAACCGATGGATGCCGCCCAGCCCGAGCGAGAATGCGCGCCCCATCGACGCCTTGATGCCCTTGTTCTCGAACACGAACGCGTGCTGCATCACGAACGTAAGATGCGTGAACAGGATGGCGAGCACGATGACGCCCGCAGTCACGTATCCGCCCTGCAGTCCCGCGGTGAAAAACCAGCCGACGGCAGTCCAACCTATAAGCCAGCCGAAGTTGAGCAGGAAAAACTGCACGAGGTACTTTATCGTCGGGCGGCGTTGGATAATGGTCGCCCACGCGAGCGCCTGCAAGACTGCGTAAATGATAAAGACAAGCGCAAGAAATCCCAGAATCGCTGCAATGCTGGTGACGAAAAATGACTTAACCGCCGCGGCGGTTTCCGCAGTGATGATCGATGTGTTAATGCCGGTGAATCCCGAGGCAATGCTTCCCAGCGCTTTGCCGCCAAGAACGCCGACGCCGGCAAGCAAAAGAAAGAACAGAATATCATAGACGAGCACGAATACAAATCGGATGTCAAGACGAAACGCGTCGAGGAAGACCTTTCCGACGCTCTTCCAATACGGCATCAGAATCCGCCGCCGGGAATCGACGTCGGAGCCGCGGGCGAACTGCCTCCTCCCGACGATGTTGACGACGCGTTCTGCGCCGCCGCGGGCGCCACTCCGCTGGGCGAGATGCCGCTCGCGACAATCGGAACGCACAGCCTGCTCGCGCTTCCACCCGTGCCGGTCCTGATTCCTTGCGCAAGGATGATGCACACCTGCGTGTACTCTCGAGGACTGTACTTCACGATGGCGCCGTTGCCCTGCGCGCTGACCGAACCTCCTTTTTCGATGTGCTGTCCCGGAGCAGGATACCAGTTATACGTTCCGCCCTCGTAATAAAAGGTGAGCTGGACGTCGTTTGCGTCGTCGGGGCTGGAAGCGTAGAATGTCACATGGTACAAACTCACGGCGTACGAGCCTGACGCGTTTTGGACGTAGGTGGTTTCGGATTTTTCCGCCTCGAGATGAGCGGCAGCGTGCACGGCTTGTCCGGGCACGACGGTCACTATCGTGTTGGCGCCGGACGTCCGGTCGCTGTAGCCTTCACAAATCTTTTCGGTGATGCAGTCAATGCCGAGTCCGACGCTGCAGAACGCGTCGTTGATTCTTTGGCGGCGTTCAGCGAGCTGCTGATTGCCGATGAACAGGGAGCCGTACGCGCCGATGCCGCGCCATTCTTCGTATCCCGAAGCGAGCTGTTTGAGCATACCGCCGATGTTGTCGCCGGTCAGCAATTGCGACCACAAGCCGGGCTGCGCCGCGAGCAGCTGTTCCTGGCCCGCGTCCGCCAGCTTGACGTTTGTTGCCGCGCCTTCGTTGTTCTCGAGCGCCTTGTCCAGGTCCTTGCCGGCCAGTTCTTTGCCGGCTACATCGAAGTATTTGCCGCTCTCGGGGTTATAGTAAAGTCCGGACGAGACCTCGGCGCCGACAAGGCTTCCGTCGGGTTTTCGGAGCACCGTCAATGACTGCAGCTCGCCCTGATTGTCGTTAATAGTCCAGCGTTCCTTGGTGAACGTGTACGTTGTCGTGGTGTCGCCTGACTTTACCACGCGCTCGGCGACTTGCCCTTTATCGCCAAACGTCGTCGTCTGGTAGTCTTTCGTCGTGTCGATGCCGCTGCCGTCCGTCGTGAGCGTTCCGCGCGTCACGGTCAGGGCGTCGCCGCTGACGACCACGTCCTTGCCGAGCGTTGAATGATAGACAAACTGTCCGTTGACGAGCTTTGCGCCCTGCAATGACGCTCCCTGCGCGGAAAGCTGCGCCGCCGCCGCAACGAGCGTGTCTTGCTTGCTTTCGAAACCGCCGCTCTGCCATTCTGCAATGCTAAACGTGCCGAGCACGTTGTTTTTGGAGTCGAGAATCTGCCGCTCGCCGTTCGGCGCGAAATCAATCGCGCCCTGCGGAATGGGCTGAATGCTTTCTCCCGTCGCCGCGCCTTTTGCGTCAATGACTTCAAAGTAGAGCTTGCCATTGTCGTCGACGTTCGGATTGACCGGTTTGTTGGCGTACGTCAGCGTTTGCGCGCCGGTCTTCAGGTCCGTCTGGACGCCGAGCTGGCTGACGACGCCGCTGTACTCGTACTGGATGTTGCCGATTTTCACGAGCGTCCTGACTTCGCCCGTCACCGGATCCTGGTCGAGGAAGAGCGGACCGAGATTGAGGTAGCGCGTGTTTTGCGCGGTGCCTTCTCCGTACGCGCCGAATTCCGCGCTCGGGTGCGCCTTCTTGAAATCCGCGAGCGATTTCGCAATCGGCGTCGGGAAGATGAGGCTCGCTCCCCCGAACTGCGATTGCACTTGCTGCAGCACTTGCGCGGACGCCGTCCCGCTGGGCGCGTCCCAGACTCCCTGCCGTCCGTCCTGCGTCTTGAACGCGTAGTAGACTTTCGGCGCCGCGGAGCTGGTCGGCGTCAACGCCGAGGGCGTGCCGCCTGCCGACGCGGCGGGCGTGCCGGGCGCTGCCGCGGGCGGCGCGACGTACAAGTCCGCGAACGCCGGCACTGAGGAAAGAATGAACAGCGTGAGCAACAACAAGGTCAGCAGTTTCGCGCGCGTCATGCCGCACCCGCCGCCGGCGCTGCGGCTTCGGATTTCGCCTGCTTCAAATCATTGCACGGTCCCTGACCAAGCTTGAAGAAGCCCGGACCCTTGATGCTCTGCACGTCGCCGATGACTCTGCCGACGACTTCAAAGACTTTGGCGAACGCGCAGCCGATGTTCAGCGTGCCGCTGGGGCAGGTCGCCGGACACACGACGCTAATCGCAAGAGTAAGCGCCGCGAACGGGTTTGCGAGGACTTCCTTGACGAGGTTGATGCCGTACTGCACGATGTTGGCGAAGGGGATTGCGTTGAACGCCTGACCCCAGAAGTAATTGCAGGTCAGGTACGATTTCTCGTCGTCACACACGCTTACGGGAACGCCGTTCTTTTTGACGTCGCGGAGCAGGCACGTCGCGTATCGGCACTGAATCTGGCGGTATTTGTCGACGTTGTAAATCAAGCCGGGCACGCAGAGCGTGAGCGCGCTCCAGACAAAGCTTTGCTTGGGGTCGATAATCGCGGGAAGCTGTCCCGATTCTCCCGCCGCGCCCTGTCCTGCCGTGAGCCCGCCGTAGTTAAAGTCGCCGAGCAATCCACCAGCGATGCCCTTGCAGTTCAGAAATCCGCAGAAGGGCGCAAGCATTTTGTCAATGCCGCCGAACGTGCCTTCATAGCTCGACTTGGTTCCGCACCACGCCGCACGCACTCCTTCCGCGAGAGGTGCAGCCGTTGCCACCGCCGTGAGCACGGCGTGCACGACTTCAAACGCACCCATGACGTCCACGAGGAGGTTTCGGAGCGTGCAGACCTTGTTGCCGAAGTCGAGGAATTTGACGGCGGTGTCGAGCCACTTGCTCAATCCGTCGGCACTGGCGACCGCGTTGTTGATTTTGTCGTCGAGCCCTGCGCCCAACGAACCCATCGCGGAGGTACCGAACGACACGCGCATCGTGACGTTCTCCTTTTCGGGGAACTGCGTAAACCCGTTGCCAATCTTGGTCAGGATATAGATGGGGCACGTGATGTTGAGCGTTTGTTCGGGATACTCGCGCGTCGCGAGCAGCACGCGCATATACGGGTCCTTGCTGAGGAAGCCGTTGTTGACCAGCGAGACGTCCGCGATACTAGACTGCAGGTTGCCCGTGCATTCGCCCGGAACAATCGAGGTCGCGACGATGTCCGCCTTCGGGTCGTACGAGTGCAGTTTGATGTGGCAGTACACTTGGTGGTTGATGAGCGCCGCTGAACTGCGGTCCACGACGCTCGGCGAGCAGTCCACGACCGGATTGCCCCACCAGTGCGGGTCGGTTTCGTTGAGGACGCTGTACACCGTGAGATTGTAGACGGCGGTCACGAAGTTGCCCGCGTCGTCGAAGAAGGTCAGGGGCAGTTTTGCAGTGTAACCGCCGGACTGCTGGATTTGCGCCGAGAACGTGCACAGCTCCGAGTCGCACAGGCCCGCGGTCTGCCCGCCGCCGATTTGGCTGAAGTTGCCGACCGCGCTTGTACCGCCGGAAACATTGTACGAGAGTTCAATCGTGTCACCGTTCACGACCTGCGTGCCGTAATCGACCGCAGGGTGGAACGCCTGGAATGAGGGCCCTGAAATAATGCGCGGCGGGTCGCGGTCAAAGTCGATGGAATAGGAAGCCGCCGTGCCGAGTTGGTTGCCCAAGTCGTCGGCGGTGTTGCTCTGGATGGTGACCGCATAACGCCCCGCCGGAACGCTTCCCGGCAGGTGCCATTGGCAGTCCCATTCGCTGCCGGACTGCACGCACGTTTCGGCCTTGCGGTTTGAGCCCAGCCCGAGAGGCGTGGCGTCGAGGTAGGCGTTCGCGCGTTCCATCGACGCCTCGCTGAATCGAACCGTCAGCACGCCTTGGATGCCCAGCAAAACGGTGCCGTCGGCGGATGTGTAGCCGGTCGTTGCGCCCAGCGCCTGCGGCGGGCTGGTGTCCTGCACGATGGCGCACGTGAACTTCTGGGAAGCGATGTTGCCGAAAACGTCAGCCGCCTTGACGGTGAACTCGCACGGGCTGACCTTGTTGACGGGAATGTCGTGGAAGATGACCTCGCGAGAAGTTCCGGAGCCGATTTCCTGCGGTGACGTGTCACCGTGCTGTCCGTCCTGCGTGAGCGTGTTGAAATCGGCGCGGACGCTGTTCACGTCGAGCGATTGCTCGTTGAGGGTGACCGCGACGTCCGAGAGAATGCCGTCCGGAGGAATGGCGTGCACGGCAAAGCCGTCCTTGGTCGTGACTCGGAAGCCGGTGAACTGCGGCGGGCTCTTGTCGACGGAAAGATTGGTGCACATCGGAAGGCTCTTGCGGTTCAGGCGGTCAACGGCCTGCGCGCAGAAGTTGATGTTCCCCGAGTTGTGAGCCGCGTACTGGAACGTGCCCGAGAACGTGCAGTCGGCGCCGCCCGGAATCGTCGCGGTCGGCGTTCCCGATGTTCCGCCTTCGTAGAGATTGATTTTACCGACGCCGGCGCACGCGCTCGTGTCGCCGGGCGAGAACGCGTAGTCTTCTGCGGCGTACGTCACGGTCGTGGGGCCGGTGCCGAGCACCGACGGGTCGACGGAGAATGACGTGAGCGCGGGGTCGATGAAGTCGTTGGTGAGCACTTCGACGTCGCTGGTGACTTCCTTGTTGTCGTCGTCAAAGAGCGAGATGGCGTAGGAATCGGTGCCGCCTTCGCCGACGAGGTCATACCGGAGCGTGCACGTCGCGGTCGCGCCCTGCTGACCGCAGGAATCAAACAGGTAGGTGATGCCGCTGCTCGTCGTAAGCCGCACTTGGTCGTTGGTGATGGTGTCATCGCCGGGAATGCTGACCAGCGCCTTGATGACCAGCGTGTCCGTCGGCTGGGCGACGTTCCGCACGTTGTCCCTGCCCGCAAACTGCTGGATGTTGAGCGACTGCGCGAACGCAATCGGCATCGACGCGAGGAGGGCAATGAACAACACCGCAAAGAACTTTTTCACGGGCGCACCTCGGGAGTCATCAGGTCGCGCTCGCTGTCGAAGTACGCCTGCGTGGCGCGCAACTGGTCGAGGTCTTCAATCTTGAGCACCGTGCCGGGGATTTCCGCGCCGATGACGACGGTCTTGAACAGCACCGAACGCGCGCGGCTCAGCATGGCGGGCGTGATTTCCCAGTTGAACTGCATCAGCCCAGACGGGAACGGTCGTTCGGAAACGCACGGGTTGTCCGTGTTGTTGCCGAAGAAAATCGGGTTCTCAGGAACGTAATAATATTTCGTCTCGGTGCTCAAAAGATGATGAATCGTGTAGTGCCTGCGGTCCGCGGGAATCGTCAGGTTCGCGTGGTAGAGCGTTGAAATCGTGACGGAGTAGTTTCCCGCCGTGAAGCGGATGTCCTTGCTGAGCTCGGCGCCTTTGACAAGTACATTGCCGCAGACTGACGCGAACGTGCTGAACTGTTCCTGGTCGTAGTCGGATTTGCGCACCATCGTGATGAGCGCCTGGTCGTACATGCCGAAAGGCGCGGGCGTGTCGTCGAAATTCCAGCTCTGCGAGACAGGGTCTTTGCGGAGGCGGAACTTTTCTGCGGAAACGTTGAGTGCGACCACCGGATGCATGACCACGTCAACGCGCTGGCTGTCGTCCGTGCCCGTCTGGATGTCCGCAATGTCGGAAACGTAGTCCGTCTGCACTCCTGAAATCCTGCCGCCGATGCAGCGCGGAAGGCGGGTGCTGAGTTTGCCGTCGGTTGTCTGCCCGACGACGCATCCCTCGGCTCCGCACCGGAACAGGACGCCTCCGTCAACCGGCTTGCGTGAGACGCTATCGGTAAGCGTGATGTTGACCAATCCGGAAGACCGCTGCGCTTCATCGCACAGCAGACTCGTCGTCTCGGCGGGCTGCGGGACGTCGAGCGCGCTCCAATCTGCGGTCACGGGCGCGTTGTTGCGCAGGTTGCCTTCGAGGGCGAACCGGAACGAGTATCCGTTGCCGTTGTACGCGTCCGGGTCCGAGAGCTCGACCATCACGGGATAGCTGAGATCATACGCGAAATTGTAGCGCTGCACACCGAAAAGGAATCCGAATGAGTTGATCATGCTTTCCGGTCTGCAGACTTGTCCGTTGCAGTTGAGGTCGAAGTACGGTTTCCACGCCGGAAGGTAGGCGAAGCGCGCCTCGACGTTCGGGAAAGCCTTGAGTTCGGGGATAAGCGCGTTGCGGTTGAGCGCGTTGAAGACGGTGTCCTTGTTCGTGACGGCGCCCTGCACTTCAATCGGACGGTAGTTGCGCGTGCCGAAGACTTGGAGCAGGGGAACATCGTCCTGCAACAGCTGCTGAATGCGCTGCTGCACGGTGTTCTTGACCCAGACGGTGCCCGGACCGAGCTCAAACTCGACACTGCCCACCGGCGGGAGAGCGTCGCTGTCCGTGCGTCCGTAGACGGAGATGAGGTCGCGCGCGTGCTTGGCGAGGAACGCGTTTTCTGATTCAAGCACCGTAATGTTGGTTGCGAGATTGTAGATGTCTTTCAGGTGAACCGGAAGCGTGACGACAAACTGGTGGAGCGAATTGCGTCCTGCGGTCGATGAAGCGTCGAACTGCTGCGTGACCGCGACCACGACGCTGTCGTCGGTGACGATGGCCTTCACTTCGCTGTCGGTCTGCTGCTGGACGTTGATGCCGTCGGCGGAGAAGCTTTCAAAACTCTTGAGACAGGTGTCGAGATTGTCCTTGACGTACTGCGCGAGCTGCCCTTCGATGCTCGGACTGCCTTGGCGGGCGGTAAGCGCCGGTCGCTTGCTCGCGAACGCGCAGCCGCCGGTACAGTCGTTCTTGGACGTCATGGACCACCAGTACGGCACGCCGTACGTGCTGTCGGGAGAAAGGAACAGGACGTCGCCTTCCGTCGGGTCGGACGGATTGAGCTTTGCGTCAGGGATGTCTTTGACGGAGAGATAGCCGCCGTGGTCGCCGATTTCCTGCAATCCTCTGCGGGCGACGATGTCGATGCAGTTGTTGATGTAGTCCTGGACCGGCTGCGCCTGCTCCGCGACTTTCTCCGCCTGCGGGAGCGTGTACGCGGGATTGGCGAGCCGTGCGTTGAGAAAGATGACCGTGCCCACCGCAACAACGATGACCAAGCCAATAATGATGAATATGGTTAGCTGTCCTTTCCTCATCACAACCCTCTTTTATGTTCGGGGAATCCTGGTTTTCAGTATATAAATGTTGCTAACACTAACTATATGGTGAAAGAAGCCCGTTTAGTGCTTGCTGAAGCGGTGAAAGCGGAAAAACAGGTAGGAACCCATCAGCAAGGTGATGAGTCCGATGATGACCGCCTTCAGTTCGATTGCTCCCGGCCCGACAACGGAGCTCGTGACGTTCGCGCAGGCGTTTCCGACGCACGTTGTGTTGATGACTTCAATCGGTTGGTCGGTTGCAGCGGGCGTTTGGATTTCGTAGGTTTTCGGTTCGATTGTGCAGTTGCGCGTCATCGCGGGTTTCGCGAGTTCGGTGCCGCACGCGTTGGCTTCGGTGCAGTCGCGCGTCTGCTTTCCGTCCGCGCACGCAGTCCACTCGTCGCAGAACCATTCTTCCGAGCAGATTTTCTTGGCGCAGCCGTCTGACTGACAGGTGGTTCCCGCGGCGCAGTCGAGCGTGATGGGATGCAGGCACAAGGTTGAACCGTAGCCGCACTGGATATCTTGCCCTGCCGCGGTGCAGCCGAGGTGCGTTCCCGAAACGGTGCACGTGTCGACGCAGCTGCTGCCTCCGCCGCCACCGCCTCCGCCTCCTCCGCCCCCGCCGCCGCCCGACGATGAAACTGTGAGCGTGACGAGGTTGCTGAGCGTGCTCAAACTGCCGTCGCTGGCGGTAAACGTCACGAGTTCCGTGCCCGTGAATCCTGAGGACTGCGTGAAGTTCACGGCGTGCGTCGACGGGTCGATGCTGACAGTGATGCTGCTCGTGCCGTTGCTCGTAAAGAGGAGCGTCGCGTTGTCCGAGTCCGTGAAATAGGTGTCGAGGTCGAACGCGTTGTCGTTGCTCGCGCTCGACCAGCTCTGGCTCGGGAGGGAGGATTGCAATGAAGGAGCGTCATTGACGAACGTGACGTTGATGGAGACATTGTTTGACGTGTTGCCCGCGCCGACGACGTCAATCGCGGTGAAGACGACGCTGCCTGAGCCCGACCAGTTCGCGAGCGGCAAAAGCGTCGCGACGCCGGTCGTGTTGTCGATGGCGACGCTGATGTTCAGGCTCGCGACCGACGTGAACGTGAGCGGGTCGCCGTTGCTGTCGTTGAACGCCGCCGAGAGATTGGCGGTTGTGTTCGTGTCTTCCGTGAACGTTTTGTTGGCAATCGGCGTGAGAAGGTACGGTGCGAAATTCGTGACGTTGACAAGCACGGTTGTCGCGGTTGAACCGATGTTGCCGCTTGCGTCCGTGCAGGTGACGTTCCACGAATAGTTCCCGTTCATCAGCGTGACGTTGAAAGTTTGATTGATGTTCCTCACGACATTCGTGTTGGTCGAGTTCAACGTGCTGTTGAGGTAGAGCGCGCAATTCTGGAGCGTGCTGTTGTCGCTGACGTTGTACGTGAAGCGGACGAATCTGCTTGTGGTCACGGTGCTTGCCGGCGCGAGGAGCGTGACGACGGGAGCGAGCGCGTCCGTTGTCAGGTTGACGCCGTCGACAGTAGAAAGCGTTTCGTTGAAACTCGTGCACGTCACGTTGTACGTGCCGGTGAATACTGAAGCGAACGATTGGTTGTACCGGTACGCGCCGTTCGTCGAGGTCATGTTTTGGAACGCGCCGTAAGCGCCGGTGCTGTTGATGGCGATAAGGCACGCGCCCGCGGTCGTGTTGACCGGTCCCGTGGAGTTGCTGAAGTTCGCGCGGAAGGTGACTTGGTCGCCGATGAATCGGCTCTCGTTGTCCGTGTCGTCGGAAATCGAGAGATTCGCGGCCGTGCCGGCAGTATAACTCGAGAAGTGCGTGACATCAAAGGTAAGCGCGCCGTTGTTGACGGTTTTGTTCTGGCATTCGAGCGAGGAGCACGGCGCGCCGTTGAGGAACGGTTTGGCGTCGTGGAACGGCAGGTTTTCAAGCCGAACCGTCGCGGAGTTGTTGAACTGCGTGCAGTTCGCGTTCGTGTCGCGCAGCGTGATGTTGTTCGCCGTGAGATTGAAGCAGTCCGCCAATCGGCTGACGTTCTGCGTTCCGCGGAAGAACACGCGCCCGACGCTCGGGTTCGCGAGCGAATTGTTGGTGCTGTTGTAGGTGTAGTTAGAATTGAAACGCAGCAACGCGGCTTGGACGTTGACGAGTCTGAAACTTGATGAGGACTGTGCCGTCTCTTTCAAAATCTGTTCCGCCAACTGCGGGTCAAAGGTCTGGTTGTGGAGGCGCGCATTTTGGGCGAGCAATGCGCCGACGCCCGCGACGTGCGGCGTTGCCATGCTCGTTCCTGTTTTTGCAATGGTTCCGCCGCCGAGGTTTGCGGCGACGACGCTCGTTCCCGGTGCAACGACGTCGAGCAGCGGCCCGCGGTTGCTGTACGACGTTTCAATGCTGCTGCCGTCGTGCGTCGTTGCGCCCACGCTCGTCGCGTTCGGGGAACACGAGGGGTAGCCGATGCCGGTCGTGCTGAACTGGTTACCGGACGCCGCAGTAACGAAGATGTTGTTTGAGATTGCGGAAGAAATCAGCGCGTCCATTCCTGTCGGACAGCTGCCCTGCGTCGCGTACGCGCCGCCGTCGCTCAGGCTCATCGTAATGACGCTGATGTTGTATTGGGATGACTTGTTGATGCAGTAGTCGATGGCGAGCGCGATGTCGGAGTCGGAGCAGCTGCCGCCGCTGTCGCAGACTTTCATCGCGACGACGCTCGCGCCCTTTGCGACGCCGATGACGCCGCCGCCGTTGCCCATTGCCGTGCTGGCGACGTGCGTGCCGTGGCTGTTGTCGTCGGTGGCGTTGGTTGACTCGTTCAGTCCTTGGCAGCAGTTGTTGTCGCAGTAGCAATGCTGGTCAACGATTTTTCCCGCAAACGTGGCGTGGCTCGGGTCGATTCCGGTGTCGATGACGCAGATGCTCTGCCCGGCGCCCGTGACGTTGACGCCGTTGACGACTTCGCCCCAGACGTTGCTGGCTTTGATGACGTTCACGGTCGTGGTGAGGTCGATGCTGAGCGTGCGCGCGAGCTGGACTGATTGAATTTCGGGGCTTGACGTGAGAATCGCGATGGCGCGCCTGCCCAAGGTTGCGGTGATGACCGGAGCGTTGGTGAGCGTACGGACGTTTTCGGTTTCTGTGTCGGCGATGCCGCTCGCGTTGGTGATGCGCGCGAGCAGTTTTTGCTGGACTGAATGAATTTTTTGCTGGCGCGGCGTGAGCCCCTCGACGGCGATTGCGGTCGTGTCGGGTTTGAGCGTGATGATGACTTTTGCCTTGCCGTTTGCGTTCAATGCGGCGTCAATCGCGGGGTCGATGGCGGGAAACGACGCGGGAGGAGCAGTCTCGCGCGGTGCGCGTTGCTTTTGCGCGCCTGCGACGTTACCCGTAATGGATGGCGAAACCGTGAACGCAAGCGCAAGGACTACTACGAGAATTGTTGTGAGAATAAACGAGGTCTTGGCCATCGGGCCTCAGGAGACCTGGAGCGCGACCGGCACTTTTGTCGTGTGCGACAGGTCGCTCGCCATCATCGTCAGAACGTAATTGCCCGCCGCGGACGGAAGCACGGAAACGACGCTGCCGCGAATCGTGACTTGCAGTCCCGGACTTCCGGACGCGAGATAGACGAGCGTCTCGCCGTCGGGGTCGCGGAACGCCGTCGACAAATCAAAGACAAACGCCTGTCCTGCGGTTGCCGTGAGCGTCGTCGGCGCGTACCATCTCGGAGCGGCGTTCGGCGTGCCTGCGGCAAAACCGAGAAACTCGGGCTTGACAAACAGGACGAGCACGATTAATACTGCGAAGAAGCTCAGCGTGACGTAATCGCGCGGAGAAAGTTTGGAAAGGAAGGAATCGCGAGGAGCGGAGTCTTTGGCAGCGGAGGATTGCGTTGACGCGTATGATGATTCCACGGGAGCCGTTGAAGCAGTCTTGACGGGAGAGGCATTCTTCAACACGGTTGCCGAAGGCATTGATTGAATGTCGTGGTAGAGCGACTGCACTTGCTGGTACGCGAGGTCCTTGTGCGGTTTCCCTAAAGAACTGGTCGTGATGAGCTTGTAGCTCGCCAGCAAGTCCTGATATGCCTTGACTGCCGCGCCCTTATCGCCGGACTCCATCGCGACGTGCCCGACCGCATAGGCCTGCACGAACGCCGGAATCAGTGTTTCGTCTCCCAATCAATCACCCTTTTCCCGAAGAACAGGTCTTATGGTTTATAAGTCTTACTCCAACCAAGAATGACGAACGACCATACTGCCGGAGAGCCTGTTTTACGGCGCTGGCCGCAATTCTTCCGTCTTCTGAGGCGCAACCCACCTAAAAGGCAGTCACTCGTTAACGATTGGTGATTATACCATGGGCATCTGCAAACTGGTCAAGAACATTGCCGTGTACGGCGGCATCACGGTCGCGGGGCTGTACACGCTCGCGAGCTGTGAAACAAAGAAACAGCCGCCGAGCTCGCTCGAGCGAGCCGCCGAAACAGGGCTGAAACTCACGCAGGACACGCTGCACTACACGACGCGCGGATTGGAATGGCTGGAAGACCGCGTCAAGGAAAAACGCGACTACCTGAGGGAACGAAAATGAACAACGGACAACACGAATCCATCGATTCCCGCGTGGACGACCGCGCGATGGACGACTTTGTCGCGGTCGCGCGAGCAAAAGGCGACGTCAGCAGCCGTATCGCCGCCATCGGGCTGTGGAATTCCAAGAGCCCCGAAGACCGGCAGGCGTACGTCGACCAAAACCACAACGCCGTCAGCGTCGAGAAAACGCAAGTGACGCAGAGCAAGCTGAGCAGCTACAAATCAAAAGTCGACGATCTTTACGTAACGCTGAGCGGGCTCGTGCTGAAGCACGACTCCGGCGCGCATCCAACGGCGAACGACTTGAGCGCGTATTTGACGCTGCCTGAGAAACTGCAGCGTGCAGCGTATTCCGTCGCGGACAAAATTGTGGAGAGCGTCGGTCGCAGGACTGATTTTGCCGTGACGTTTGTCGAGGAGAAGCGCAAGACGCTCACGTTCCGGAGAATCGACCAGATTGTGGGCGAGTACCAAAGCGCGATTGACGAAAACGCGGGTGAACTGCGGAAGGCGCGCGCGAAAGAATACGCGCTCGAAGATGACAGGAACAAACTCTACGAAAATTTACTGAAGTTCGGCGACGAGTTCGAGTCGTGCGAGAAGTACCTGCTCGCGACGAAGAAACAGCTGGATTTGGAGCGCGAGCGTCACAAGCAGGGAGTCACGCGCGAGGAATACAACGCAGGCAGGGACATTGGCGCGTGCGTCGCGAAGGACTTGGCGCCGACGCAGAAACGCTACGACGAACTAGCAGGAAAAATCCGCCACACCTGGGTATTTTTGCAGTACGCGAAGCGCAACCACGCGAGCATGCGGATGGCCGCTCATGTGCTCGACCAGCTCGACACGCGGTTGAAGTGCGACCAGGAATTCCTGAGAGACTTCCGCGTCCGGCACACGGACATTGTTGATATCGACGTGCCGCTGCGCGGCTTGGAACTGGTCAAGAAGTACCAAGGGTTCGGGCAGGGCATCGCCGAATTCACGACGGGACAGGACGAAGCAAACGTCGACCTGCTGAAGCTCGACATCGCGCCCGGCTACACGTTTTCGACGAAAGACCAGGCGCGGTGCGAAGAGTTGTCGAACGCGCTCGAGAACGTGAACGGCGAAGTGCGGAACTCGGTGCGCGAAATCATCGACCGCGCCCGACGAGAAGCGTATGGCGCGTGACGGCGCGCTTTTGCTGGAAGCAGTGCACGCGTCGGGACAGATTCGCGAGGCGTTGGACGCCCGGCTGAGAAAATCAGACGCGGCCGCGATTGTCGACGAGGCGTGGCACGCGTTCACGGGCGCCTATTTGTGCGCGCGCAAGCTTATCGGCGAGGACCGCAAAGCACTTGCCGCCGAAGAGTTGCGCGCCGCGCGCACGGGAGCGAACGCCGGCATCGAAACGCTACTGCGCGCGTGCCCGCAGGCGGATGATAGTCTGCTCGACGAGGAAAACGCGTTCGCTCCGCTCAAAACGGATGTGTACGCGACCGATCCGGACATCCGGAGCCGCTTGGTCGTGCAAAGCGCCGTGTCATCGTACATCGAAGGCGTGCGGCACGCGAGCGACGCGCACGAACTGATTCAGCTGACGAAACGCTATTTCTGCGCGCTGCAGGGAAATGAAATGGCGCCGCGAAAGATGACGGAACGCGTGCGGTTTTCCGACGTCGCGGGAAACAATCCCGCAAAGCGAGAGCTGATGGCGATTGCCGAGGACCTTCGGCACACAGAGACGTTCGCGAAGTATAACCTGAACCCGTTGGAGGCGTCGGTGCTGCTCGCCGGACCTCCGGGCTGCGGCAAAACGTATTTGGTCAAGGCGTTCGCCAATGAAGTCGACTTGCCGTTCCACGAAATCCGGATTCCTGGCGTATTGTCGTGCATGTACGGCACGAGCGCGAAGAATCTGAAACGGAAACTGGACGTTTCGGGCGTCGTGTTTCTCGACGAGATTGACGCGCTCGGACGTTCACGGGCGATGGACACGCACGAGGCGACCGCGTCACTGGTCGGAACGATGTGCGCCGAGTTGGACGGCGTGGGAACGCGGAAAGACAGGATAATCATTGCGGCGACGAACTTGGAGAAGAACGTCGATGCAGCGCTGCTGCGCCCGCCGCGGCTGAGCAAAATAATCAGAATGGAGATGCCGACAACGGAAGAATTGACCGACGCAGTCCGCATGCACCGCCGCAAATACGAAACGAACGTCAAACTTCCCTGGGAGCTCAACGACGGGGAGTTCGCGCGGCAACTGAAAGGAAAATCGTACGCGGATGTTGCAGAGATGGTGAAAAGAAACGTGGTTGCGTATGCACGCGCGGAGTATCGCGGCGAGAAACTACTTCTTCTCCGCAATCTCGCGGAGTAAGGCGTCAATAAACTTGCCGGTGGCGACTTCGCCGTGGACTTTGCCGTCGCGGGTGCGCACTGCGACGGATTTCGCAGCCATTTCTTTTTCGCCGACGACGAGGATGTACGGGATTTGGTCGAGCTGGGCGTTGCGGACTTTCTTGTTCAGCGTTTCCACGCTCGTGTCGACTTCGATGCGGATGTTGTGGTTGCGCAAGTGCAATCCGACTTCTCCTGCGTAGCCGTTGAACTTGTCCGAGAGCGGGAGGATTCTTGCTTGGACGGGCGCGAGCCAGACCGGGAACTTGCCCGCGTAATGCTCGACGAGCACGCCCATGAAGCGCTCGAGCGAGCCGAGAATCGCGCGGTGAATCATCACAGGAGTCTTCAGCGTGTTATCCTTGTCTGCGTATTCGAGCTTGAAGCGCTGCGGCATCTGGAAGTCGAGCTGAATCGTGGCGAGCTGCCACAGTCTTCCGAGCGCGTCCTTGACTTCGAAATCAATTTTCGGACCGTAGAACGCGCCTTCGCCTGCTTTGACGGTGAACTTGATTTTTTGCTTGTTGAGTGCTTCTGAAAGCGCGGTTTCGGCCATCTGCCACGTCTGCGCGTCGCCCAATGAATCCTGCGGCTTCGTGCTCAGACTTGCCGAGACTTCCATCTTGAACGTGTCCGTGTAAATGAACCGGACAAAGTCGAGCAGTTGATGAATTTCGTCCTGAATCTGGTCGACGCGGCAGAAGATGTGCGCGTCGTCCTGGCTGAACTTGCGCACGCGCGTCATGCCGCCCAATGCTCCTCTGACTTCGTTGCGGTGCAGGAAGCAGAAGTCCGCGATTCTCAACGGGAGGTCGCGGTACGAGTGCGCGTGTTCCCGGTAAATCAGGCAGTGGCTCGGACAGTTCATCGGTTTGAGCGAGAAATCCTCGCCGTCGATGGTCATCGTGAACATGTTGTCGCGGTAATGCTGCCAGTGTCCTGACGTTTCCCACAGCGCTTTGTTGTAGAGCTGCGGCGTGATGACTTCGGTGTAGCCGCGCTTGACGTATTCTGCGCGCACAAAGTTTTGCAGTTCGTTGAACAGGACGGTGCCGCGCGGCAGAAGGAACGGGCTTCCGGGAGACCATTCGTGGAACATAAACAAGCCGAGCTCCTTGCCGATTTTTCTATGGTCCCGCTTCGCGACTTCTTCCTGAAGCGTGGTCCACGCAGTCAGGTCTTTTTGCGACGGGAATCCGATGCCGTAGACGCGCGTCAGCTGCTTGTTCTTTTGGTCGCCTTTCCAGTACGCGGCGGCGAGCTTGATGAGTTTGAACGCCTTGATGACTCCTGTGCTGGGAACGTGCGGGCCTTCGCAGAGGTCAATGAATTCTCCTTGCTTATACGCCGTGAGTTTCCAGCCGCGCTCGGTGAATTCTTGTGCTAACTGGAGCTTGTACGGGTTGTTGCCTTGATGCTTCTTGATGTCGGCGAGCGTCCAGTCGTGCTTTTCGATGGGGAAATTCGCTTCGACAATCTTTTTCATTTCCGCTTCGATTTTCGGGAAGTCTTCGGGCGTGATTTTGAGGTCGTCGAAATCGTAGAAAAATCCGTCCTCAACCGGCGGACCGATGGTGTTCTTCGCGTTCGGGTACAATCTGCTGATTGCGTGGGCGAGCACGTGCGCGGTGGAGTGCCAGAAGGTTTCCTTGCCTTCCTTGTCCGTCCACGTGAGAATCTTGATTTTTGAGTTGGCTTCTATCGGGAGCGTGAGGGATTGGACGCGGTCGTCTACTTTAATGGAGAGCGCGTCGCTCGCGAGGCGCTTGCCGATGCTTTCGGCGACGTACATTCCGGTGACGCCTTTTTCAAACTCTTTTTTGCTGCCGTCAGGATACGTCAGCGTAATCTTGGACATAAGGCTTGACTGCAGAAGCAGGGGATAAAAAGGTTGTGGTGAATCGGCGCCCGCGAAATGTTTATAACTGCTCGATTGCGTTCTATGGTTATGCAGAAAATCTCCCCGTGCCTGTGGTTCGATGACCAGGCGGAAGAAGCCGCGAAGTTCTACGTCTCGATTTTCAAGAATTCCAAGATGGGCAACATCAGCCACTATGACGAAGCGAGCGCGAAAGCGTCCGGCAGACCGAAAGGTTCGGTGTTGGTCGTCACGTTCACGCTCAATGGTCAAGAGTTTATGGGGCTCAACGGCGGTCCTGTTTTCAAGTTCAGCGAGGCCATTTCGTTCGTCGTGAACTGCGAGTCACAGGAAGAAGTCGACACGATGTGGAAGAAGCTGTCGAAAGGCGGGCAGGAAGGACCGTGCGGCTGGCTGAAAGACAAGTTCGGCGTGTCGTGGCAGGTGACGCCTACGATTTTGGACAAGATGCTGCGCGACAAGGACGCGGCGAAGTCGCAGCGAGTCATGCAGGCGATGCTGCAGATGAAGAAAATCGACATCGCTTCCTTGCAGCGCGCGTACGACGGTTCTTAAGACAGTTTTATATAGGGTGTTCTGGGGAAGAAGTTCTATGAATATCATCAAGGAAGTCAACAGCATGCTGACCGCGCTCGAACGCGCGAAAGAACGCACCGTCGACATCGTGCACGCGCACCGCATCGGGCACAGGCGATTCTTCGGCATCGTCACGGGTGAGGAATACACAATTGGGCTGAGCCTGGCGGGAAGCCACGAACTCTATAATTGGTCGCGCAGACTCGCCAAGTACACGCTGCCGCTCACGCCCGAGTTCATCGACTCCGAACCGGCAAAACGCTTCTTGGACGACTATCACAACACGCTCGACACCATCGTCAAGCGCGGCTTTGCGCCAAATCCCGTCGGACGCGTCGAAAAACTGAACCCGTACGTCGCGTCGAAAGGGTTCTACGATTCGCACCAGACGTTTTTGCAGATGGTTGAGGCGAAGAAGCCGCTCGCGTCTATCAGCAGTAACTTACGCTGAGGCCGCTCAGCGAACTTTCGCGCTGCGCGAAAGCTTTAAATACCCCCTCGAGTGAACCCAATCTATCTGGGTGGTTCGCAAGAACATCCAACCGTCGCGCGCAAGCGCAAACTGAAGGGAAACAACAATGAGTTATCATGACGTTCCGGCAGATCCGCTCATCCACGCAGTGGCTTCTGAACTGAAAAAGTCCGCTCCTGAAATCAAGCAGCCCAGCTGGGGTCCATTCGTCAAGACGGGCGTCGATAGACAACGACCGCCGACGCAAAAAGACTGGTGGCACGTCCGCGCAGCCGCAATGTTGCGCCGCATCGCCATCATCGGTCCGGTCGGCACGTCCAAGTTGAGAAAGCACTACGGCGGCGCGCAAAACAGAGGCCACCAGCCGGAAACGTTCAAGCCGGGCAGCGGCAACGTCACGCGCAAGATTCTTCAGCAGCTCGAAAAAGCAGGATTGGTCAAGCAGGGCGCGAAAGGCGTCCACAAAGGCCGCATGATTACGCCCAAGGCGCACAGCATGCTCGACAAGGCAAGCGACGCGCTGATGAAGCATCACAACATCATCATCCCGAGAATGCCGACGGCAGAACAAATTCAGGCAGCAACTGACGCCCGCAAGGCGGCGAATGCCGTGAAACCTGCCGCCAAGAAACCGGTCAAGAAGGTCGCTCCGGCGGCTCCGGTAGAGACTCCCGCGAATGGATAACGACGCCGAACTTGCACAGCAGGTTGCGCAGTTGGATTCCATCGCGAGGAGCGCGCTCGACAAGGACGCCTTGTCGCGCCTGAGCAACATCAAGGCGGCTGACACCAAGAAGTGGCTGCAGACGCTTGTGGTCGTTGCGCAGTTGCTCCAGCAACAGAAGCTTTCGGTGCCGGTCACGGACGCGGCATTGAAACAGCTTTTGACGCAAATGGACCCGAAGAAAAGAGAAACAAAAATCACGTTCAAGTAACATGGCACGATACAAACACCCGTCGCGGAAACAGCGACTCGCGAAAAAGGCACGCCAGACCAAGTGGGCGCCTTTCTGGACCGTCCCGAAGAAGTACGGCAAGGGAAGGAGAGTCCACCCGGGAAGGCATACCCACGTGAAGCGCAGCTGGCGACGCATCAAGACGAAGGCATAATCCTATGGCAACGCTCGAAAGAACCTACACGATTCCGTTGAGGCGCGAATACCAAAAGGTCGCGACCTACAAACGGAGCAAGAAGGCAGCGAAAGCCATCAAAGAGTTTGCGGCACGCCACATGAAGACACCCGTCGCGAACGTCAAAGTTCTGAACGACGTCAACGACTTTGTCTGGAAGCACGGCATTCGCAACCCGCCGCACCACATCAAAGTGCAGTGCCGCAAGGACGACAAGGGAATCGTTACGGTGCAGTTGTTCGGCACGCCCTTCCCCGAAGCAGCCATGAAGGCGCCTGAAAAGAAGGGCGTCGCGCAAAAGCTCGCCGAGAAAATGACGAAGAAGGACGAGCACAAGCACGACGACGCAGCGCACGATCACCAGCACGAAGAGAAGAAGCCAGAACACAAGCCCGCGGCTCCGACGCCGAAGCCCGCTCCCGGTCACACTCCTGCGCAGCCGCATCCCACGCCGGTCAGGAAGAACCCTGAACAGAAGCACTAGTTTCTCGACGAAACGCTTTTAAATCACGCAGTCATAATCCCTCCTAAAAATACGAGGTGAATGTATGAAAAAGATTCTCTCAATTATCGCATTAGTTGTTCTGCTGACCGCATGCGCTCTGCCGAACGCGAAAACCGGACGCGCCGTATTCGCGATTACGGACGCAGCGGCAAGCATGGGCGCGGTCACGAGCGTCAAGGTGACGGTCGACAGCGTCCGCGTCCACGGCGCGAGCGACAGCTGGACGACGGTCACGTCGGCAGCCCAGACCTATGACTTGCTCGCGTTGAAGGCGCAGGGAAGCACGGTCGCGCTCGCCGACGTCCAGCTGGCATCAGGAACGTACGACCAGGTGCGGCTTGACATCTCGAAAGTGGTCGTCACCGACGCGAACGGCACGCACGAGGCGAAGCTCCCGTCGGGCGAACTGAAGATTGTCGGCAAGATCGTTGTTGCAGCGAACACCACTTCCGCGGTCACGTTCGACTTCATTGCGGACAGGTCGCTGCACGTCACGGGCAATGGCAGCTACATTCTCGCTCCGGTCGTGCACCTCAAGACGCACTCGAACGCCGATGTCGAAGTCGATTCTGACGATGAGGTCAGGGTCTCCGGCGGTCACGTCGATTCTGACGAGGAAGTCGGGATGGACGAGCACGGCAACGTGGGCGTCGGGCTGAAGATTGACACGGACGCCGATGTCGAAATCGAGAACGGCGAAATCAAGGTCGGTCTCGGCGGCAAGTCGTCCGCGAAGGGCAACGCTTCGGTGCACGCGGAAATCTAAATTCTTATTTTTTTCTTTTCTCCATACCTTGTACATACCATTTAAATACCCTCTTTGTTCCTCGGAAACCGATGGCATCGGTCCTCCCGTTCGAACTTCGGAATCCTGAAATCATTGACAAGAAGAAGTCCAAGACCGACCCGAAGTTCGGCTGCGCTCCCGACAAGCGTCCGGTCGAAGAGCTGCTGACATACGGCATCATCAATCTCAACAAGCCTTCAGGACCGAGTTCTCACCAAGTGTCTGCGTACGTGCAAACCGTTCTCGGCATCGAAAAAGCAGGACATTCCGGCACGCTCGACCCCGCCGTTACCGGTGTGTTGCCGATTGCTCTCGGGCGCGCGACGCGCGTCGTGCAGGCGTTATTGACCGCAGGAAAAGAATACGTCGCCCTGATGCACCTCCACGATGACATTCCGCAGGGAAAAATTTACAGCGTCATCAAGGAATTCACCGGCAAAATCAAACAGCTTCCTCCCGTCCGAAGCGCGGTGAAGCGGCAGTTGCGCGAACGCGAAGTCTACTACATCGACGTGCTCGAAGTCGAAGGGCGCGATGTGCTCTTCCGCATGGGCTGTCAGGCAGGAACGTACGTGCGTAAATGGTGCCACGACGTCGGCGAAAAGCTCGGCATCGGCGCCAACA
The DNA here is from genome assembly GCA_041488275.1 of Candidatus Nanoarchaeia archaeon. GTDB lineage: Archaea > Nanobdellota > Nanobdellia > Woesearchaeales > ARS49 > DSQK01. Next base: position 110,623 of record JBGPOY010000002.1, on the reverse strand, counting down.
TGGCAGAACTTGTCCGCACGAAAGCCGGACCGTTCAAAGCGCAAACGATGGTTTCGCTACAGGACGTTGAAGACGCGCTGTGGTATTTGCGCGAGGAAAAAAATGAGAAATTCATCCGGCACTGCATCCAGCCCGTCGAGAACGGCGTTGCGCACCTGCCGAAAATCTGGGTCCTTGATTCTGCCGTGGAAAGCCTGTGCCACGGCGCTTTGCTGCACATTCCCGGCATTGTCAAATTGGAAGCCGACATCGAAGCAGAAGACGTCATCGCGCTGCTGACCATGAAAGGCGAATTGATTGCGTTAGGCAAAGCAAAACTCGGCGCGGAAGATTTGAAAGCCAAAAACAAAGGCGTCGCCGCCAAGATTGTCGCCGTGTTTATGCCGCCGGGAACGTATCCGCGTATGCAAAGAGAGCCGCAATAGAAAAATTACTGTGCGTTTCGTTTCTCAATATATTTTCCGACAAGGAAGCCGGCGACGCAATACAACACCAGCGTTGCTACTGCTGCAGTAATCATGATTGCGTCTTTCGACAACGGCAGCGCCTTGAAAACGACTGCCGGAATCTGGAGCGAAAACGCAGCCGTGCTCAGCAGCGTGAGAGGAGGAGTAACGCAGGCCGCGACTTCTCTCGCGCCGCACCACGTCATCAACTGCAAGTAAGCGATTTCCGCGACTTCAACAAGAAAGAAAATGCTTGCCCAGCGCGTTGTCGGCGTTTCCCACCACGTTTTGACGTTCATACACCCTCAAAAATGAAAGGAAGTATAAAAACCCCGCTGAAATCCGCTTTCTCTATCCTTGACTACCATAATTGATTTAATTAGCCCTTCACTAGGAATGCCTGTGAAGGAACAACTGCAGAAACTCGGCGACCTTTCCAAGCAGGAGGAAGCGCTGCAGAAAAAGAAGGCAGACGAGTTCAGAAAGATTCAGTCCGACATCCGAAAAGGCAAGGGCACCGGCGACAAGATTCGCGACTTCTTCATTATCGCAGGCATGCTGGAAGAAACCGACCTCGAAAAAAAAGTTCGGCAGTTGAGCGACGAGCTCGCGAGCCATCCGAAAGAGCCCGTGCTGGTCATCACGACCGACACGTCGCACCACGGCTGCACCGGATTCGGCGGGAGCGGCTACGAAAGCCTTGACACGTACCTGCACCTCGGCATTCTTTCGGGACCGCTCACGTTCGACTACGAGCACGGCAACCTCATTTTCCCGACGGGACAGCACGTCCGCAAGCACGATCGAGACGGCTGGGACCTCAACAAGAAAGACATCCAACTGAACATTCTCGAATGGTCCAAGCTCGGGTCGCTCGGCAAGCGGGACATGCTTTTGCACCGGCGCCGCGAACGCCTCGACTCGGACGCCAAACACGGCAGCGTCGTGTACACCGGCGCAAAGCTGGTGGAAACCTATTTCAGTCTGGACCGCTTCAACCTCGACGTGTGGAACGACATCCGCTCCCAGAGCCCCGCCAGCGCGGCGGAATTTCTCGCGACCGTCAAGCTCCACCACAGCATGGACTATGTCCGCGGGATGAAGCTGCTCGGCATGGGCACGTCCGAGAAATTCCAGAAGGAATACCACTCGCGCATGACCGACACCGCGACGGCGTCCATCCTCGGCGTGATGCAGACGGCGGTCACGATTCAGAACAAGGAATTGGAACTGCCCGGGCTGTTTGAGCGTAGCAAGCCCATTGCCGAGAACGAAATTGCCCAGCTGAAAATCAAGCTGTCCGAGCTCGTCCAGAACGCGTACAAGCAGGAATGGATGGGGCTCGACCTTACGGTCGCGGTCGGCGGACTGAACGTCGTGCCACGCGACTACCTCAACATCATAGCAAAATCATACAAGATTCCCAACCAATAACTATATAAACTGGGAATCAGTATACGTTTTTCTATACTGAAAAGTTGGTGAGCATGGCATTCGCACTCGGACCGCTCGTAATAGGGGAACCCAGCAGACTCTGGTGGCTGTTCCTGCTCGTGCCCCTCATCCTGTTCTATCTTATCCGCCCGAAGCCGAAGATGCGGGAAATCCCCAGCCTGATGTTCTTCATGAAAGCGACCGGACGCAACAAGCTCCTGAGCTTTTTCCGCATGTTCGTGCACGACTTCATGATGATTGTGCAGCTGCTCATCCTCCTTGCGCTCTTGCTCATCCCGGCCCAGCCGTCTATCAAGGTCCAGCACGACATCGCGGCGGCGAACACGGTCATCGTGATTGACGCCAGCGCCAGCATGCAGACCAAAGAAGGCGCGACCACCCGCTTCGACAAAGCAATCTCCGCCGCGAAAGGCGCGCTCACGTCGCACAACAGCATCGTCGTCGCGGAAGAGCGCCCGAGACTGCTCGCGCAGGACATCGGCAGCGGCGACGCGCAAGCCGTGCTCAACTTGTTACGCCCCACGGATGCGGGCAGCGGCATCGGCGACGCCATCATCCTCGCAGGCGAAGTCCTCCGTGGCAAGGAAGGGCGCGTCATCGTCATCAGCGACTTTATCTCCACAACGGGCGTCGACCCCGACACCGCGAAAGCCGTTCTGCAGTCGCGCGACTTGGTCGTGAACTACATCAACGTCGGCACCGCAGGCAAGCACAACGTCGGCATCGTTGATTTGAAAGTCGACGACCAGTCCACCACCGTGTACGTCAAGAACTTCAACGACGAAGAAAAAACCGTCACGCTGCAAATCGGAAGCGACGACAAGCCGCTCACCATTCCCGCAAAAGGCATTGTTCCCTACGTTTTTGAGACGCTGCCGAAAGTCACCAAGATTCACATTGAGGAAGACGATGATTTGCTCGTCGACAACACCGCGTACACGAGCGCTCCCGAACGCCAGCCCGTCAAAGTGCTTTTGCTCACCAACAACCCGAGCCAGTTCCTCACCAACGCGCTCAAGGCGTGGTCGAACGTGGACTTGACCGTCAGCCAGCCTCCGGTCGTGGCGAAGGGCAACTTCGACGTTGTTATCGTGCACGACGTCGACAGCAACCAAGTGCTCGCGGGAACGTACGACGACATGCTCAAGAACGTCCAGAAGAACGCGAAGACCGCAATCGTCGCGGCGCAGGACGACTCGCTCAACATCGATTACCGAGGACTGGTTCCGTTCGGGCTCACCGGCCAGGGCGAGAACGGCTTCATCACCGTCGAAACGCCGACGCGCTTCACCACCAACATCGAGTTCGGCAAGCTGCCGAAATACTTCACGACCAATTTGCAAGCAGGCGTCGTCCCCATCGCGACCGTCGGCAACGGCACCGCCGTCATCACCGTCGCGACCGTGCCCGGCGGCGGTAAGCTCATCTGGTACGGCATCCTCGAGAAGGGTTCGGACTTCAAGTTCTCGCCGTACTACCCGATTTTCTGGTACGAACTCATCAAGTACGCCACCGGCCAGAAAGACGTGACGGGAATGAACGACCGAACGGGCAACACTCTCCTGCTTGACCATCCCGAAGACGTCCAAACGCCTTCCGGTTCTCAGACCACCAACCGCATCATCCTCGACAGGGCAGGACTCTACACGCTCTCGGACCGCACGGTCGCCGTTAATTTGTTGAACGAACAGGAATCCGACATCAATCCTCGCACGACGGTCGGAGACACGCCCGACACCGTCCAGCTCAAGCCCGTTCGGGAGCTCCGCACGCTCGACTGGGAAATGCCCTTGCTGTTCGCCGCGCTGCTCATCCTCTTTATCGAATTGCTCTACGTCAAGATTCGAGGTGACGTATGACCGACTGGCTCGCGCTGCTTTCTCATCTGGAACACCCGCAGCTGCTCTGGCTCGCGCCGATTTTGATTGTCATCATGTTCTTCATTCTGCGCAGGGACTTTGTCCGGCTCGCGGAAGACCAACTCACGAAGCGCATGCGCAGACGCCAGCAATGGGTGATGCTCTTTACGAGAATCCTGATTATCTGCGCGCTCGTGCTTGCGCTCGCGTCACCGTACGTCGAGCATTCCAAGACCGTCACCGGCGACCCTGAGTTGAAGATTCTCTACGACACGTCGACGTCGATGACGCTGTATCCGGAAAAGCTCGCTGAGAATCTGAAAGCCAAGCTCGAACAGGCGGTGAACGTCGAAATCCACAGCATCGCGAGCGGCGACACGAGTCCTCTCGGCGACGGCATCCTCAACACGGTCAAGGACGGCGACAGCGTCATCCTCATCACCGACGGGCAGGCGACGAACGGCGCGGGGCTCGGCGACGTCGCGTTGTTTGCCGCGAACCACAACATCACGTTCAACGCCATCAACCTGCACCCCACGACGGACGACGCGTGGGTTTCGGTCGAGGGCGCGGACAAGACGGTCGCGAATGTCGACAACACGTTCCAAATCAGCACGGGCTGGGCGTCGCAGAGCGGCAACTCCGTCCACTTGACCGTTACTATCGACGGAAAGCTCGCGCTCGATACCAACGACGGCGAGCGCACGCGCACCATCACCAAGCAGTTCTCCGAAGGCTATCACCAGATTGAGGCGCGCATCGACGCGCAGGACAAGTTCGCGGAGAACAATGTCTACTACAAGACTGTCAAGGTCGTCCCGAAACCCAAGGTCTTCCTTTGGAGCCAGGCGCCTGACACGCCGATTGAAACGCTCCTGCGCCAGATTTACGACGTCACGCGCGGCGGCACGCTCACCACCGACTTGTCGCCCTACTATTCCGTGGTCGTCAACGGCGTGTACGGCGCGCAAATTTCTGACGACGATGTCACGCGGCTCAGCGACTACATTCAGGACGGCAACGGGATGTTTGTCGTCGGCGGCGCTTCTTCCTACGACCGCGGCGCGTACCAGAATTCCATGTTTGAAAGTCTTCTCCCGGTTGTTGTAGGAGAGCCCGGACGCGAGCCCGGCGACGTGAACATCGTCATCCTGATGGACGCGTCGGCAAGCACGGCGGCAGACGAAGGCGGCGGCATCGCCATCGCGCGGCAAATCGCGGTCAGCGTCTTGGACCAGATGAGCTCGAACGTGAAGGTCGGCGTCGCCGCGTTCCGCAACAAGGCATACCTCATCGCGCCGCTCGGCTACAAGTACGAGCAAGCGGGGCTCGACCACACGATTGCGACCGTGTACGGCGCGGGCAGCAGCAAGATGCATCTCGGACTGCAGATGGCGACCGACATGCTCAAGGGCGTGCCGGGCAGCAAGAACATCGTCATGATTAGCGACGGTCTGCTGTTCCCGAACGACCAGGCAGCCGCGCGCGATGCGGTCCTGCTCGCGCGCAAGAGCGGCATCAAGGTCTACACCGTCGGAGCCGTGGTCGGCGACGAAGCGTTCATCGAAAACCGCATGGATGAAGGCGTCCTCTCGAGTCTTGCCGCGCTCGGCGGCGGCATTTACTTCCGCGCGTCACAGACGAGCCGATTAAACCTGCTGTTTGGCAACGTGAAAAAACCCGAGAACACGCCGCAGCCGAACGAATGGGGCGTTGACGTGCTCGACAGCAACCACTTCATCACAGACGGACTGAATATCAGCGCCACGATTCACGGTTACAACTCGGTCGCGCCGAAGACGACCGGACGCATGCTCGTCGTCACCAGCACCGGCGAGCCGCTCGTGACGGTCTGGCATATGGGATTGGGACGCGTCGTCGCGTACGCGACCGATGACGGCACGTCGTGGGCTGGCGAGTTACTGGGCGCCGGCAACAGCAAGCTCCTGGTGCGCTCGATTAACTGGGCCAACGGCGACCCTGACCGAAAGAGCAACGACCTTGTGGACGTCAAGGACACGCACGTTAAGGAAGCGACGCAGCTGACGCTCAAAACGGCAACGCAGCCGACGGCGCAAGGGCTGGAGTTCTTCAAAATCAAGCCCGACACGTATCAGGCAAGCGTCACTCCTGACGCAGTGGGGTTCCACCAGATTCTCGGCGCGACGTACGCCGCCAACTATCCCGCCGAGCTCGCGCCTCTCGGTCCGAGCAAGGAGCTCGACCAATTGATCGGGCAGACCGGCGGCACGCGCTTCGAGGCAGACGATACTGCCAGCATGGTCGCGTTCGCCAAGAACCACGCAACCAAGACGATTACCGCGAAAGACTACTTCCGCTGGGAGCTCGCGCTCCTGGCGTCAGGCCTGTTCCTGATTGAAATTTTGTTGAGGAGGATGATGCGACGATGACAAGCTACATAACACGAAACGCGAACTTGCTTTTGCTGTTGTTGATTTTTTTGATTGCGTCGTCGCTTGTCGGCGCGACCATCTACTTCCAGGACCGCTTCACCAACATCAACAAGCAGTACAACGACAAGCTCGCCGAGCTGAACAACCTCACGGTGCAGGCCAAGAACTATCAGGATGTCCTGCAAAAGGCCCAGATTGAGCTGGACCTCAAGCAAAACCGCGAAGACCAGTTCACCGAAAAGTACACCGAGGCAAAGGCGACGAGCGACGCGCTTGCCAAGGAAAAGACGGACTTGAACGCGCAATTGACGGACGCTACCGGACAATTGGCATCCAAGAACTCGCAGATTACGTCGTTGAGCAACCAAGTTTCTTCATTGAACTCGCAGGTTGCTTCCTTGGGCAGCGACAACTCCAAGCTGCGCGGCGACATCATCGTCTACAAAGACCGCATTTCCTGTCTGCAGAACACGGATGACGGTTCGGAGGGCAACTGCTGATGAAGCCCATCGGCAAGGCATTGCTGGAACTGCGGAGCACGCTGTTCAGCATCGGGCTGTTCAACAGCCTCGTGGACAGCATGATTATCCTGCTGTTCAGCCTCCTTGCCGCGCTGCTGCTCGGGCTTTCCTGGACGTGGGCGCTGATTCCGTTCTTCATCTATTTCGTCTTCCACGGGCGCAAAGTGCTCAAAGCGTTGGGGTACGCGGACGTCGAGAACCGTGTGCCGCAATTGCGCGAGGCTTTGCGAACAGCAGCGGACAGCGTCGAGACCGAGAACGAAGTCGTGCGCGCGCTGCATACGGAAGTCTTGGGCAAGATGCAGCTCATCCAGACGAGCGCGTTTATCGGGTTCGGCAAAGTGACCCGACAGCTCGTCGTGATTGCGTTATTGTGTTTTGCGATTATCTCCGTTTCTGCGTTGAACATCAAGTTTATCGACGGCACCGCGTTGTTGAACGGCGCCGGTTTGTCCGGTATTTCCGGCGGGCTGTTTGGGGCGCACAACAACCAAACGCTCTTCGGCAAGCTGTCGAAACAGGAAGACAGCAGGGCAAAACTGCTGAAGGAAGTTACTTTGATTGACGAATCGTCGCTCTATGGGAATTCGTCGGTTGTGGAGCTCGGCACGGACGAATTGAACTTGGAGATTAATCCTGAAGCCTCGGGCGTCAAGATTGGCGATGTTCGCCCTCCCGATTCCAAGAAATTCACGGACCAGCCTACGGCTACGGACATTCAGGCGAGCTCGGACAAGACCTTCAGCGAAGACATTCCCAAGGAATACCAAGGCATTGTCAGGAACTACTTCAAGAACATCCCCAAGTAGGCAAAGTTTATAAATCAAACAACGGAATCAACAGGAACGAAAAAGGTGAATTATGAAAAGCGTTGAGGAAGTCAAAAAGACGTTCGAATACCTCTTCAGCGAGATCGATAAAGTCATCGTGGGGCAGAAGGAAATGCTGCACCAGATGGTCATCGGGCTGTTCTGCGACTCGCATGTACTGCTTGAGGGCTATCCGGGACTGGCAAAGACGCTGTCCGTCAAGACGCTCGCGCAACTGATTGACTTGAAGTTCTCCCGCATCCAAAGCACGCCTGACTTGCTGCCTTCCGACATTACTGGTACTTACATCATTGAGGAAAGCACGGCAGGCAAGCGCACGTTCAAGTTCCAGCCCGGTCCGGTCTTTGCGAATGTTGTTCTTGCGGACGAAATCAACCGAGCGACTCCGAAAACGCAGTCTGCATTGCTCGAAGCCATGCAGGAAAAGCAAGTGACGGTCGGAAACAACACGTTCAAGCTCGACGAACCGTTCTTCGTGATTGCGACGCAGAACCCGATTGAACAGGAAGGAACGTATCCTCTTCCCGAAGCGCAAAGCGACCGATTCTTGTTGAAGGTGAAAGCGCAATACCCGACGTTTGACGAAGAAATCGAGATTGTGGACAGGTTTACCGAGATTATCAAAAAACCGATACTGAAGCCCATCCTGAACAAGGAAACCCTGTTGTATTTGCAGCAGTTGACGCGGCAAATGCCGATTGCGAACGACCTGAAGCAGTACGCAGTGAAGATTGTGACCTCGACGCGCGCAAAGAAGGACCTTATTGAGTATGGGGCGTCGCCCCGTGCTTCTATCGGCCTGATTCTCGCGTCGAAAGCGCGAGCGTTGCTGGAAGGCCGAAAGTTCGTCAGCAAGGACGACATTACGGCGCTTGCGGCTCCTGTTTTGCGGCACCGCCTTGTCTTGAACTTCGAAGCCGAACGGCAGGGACTCACCGAGGACGACGTCGTCAAGCAATTGCTGAAATGATTGACCTCAGCTTCCTGAAAATCCTGGACCGCTTTTCTCTGATTGTCAACAAGCACCTCACGTCGAACTATATTGGGGAGAGAAGGACGGCGTTCTTGGGCAAGGGGCTCGTGTTTCAGGACTATTCTTCCTACGCGCCGGGCGAAGACTACCGCATGATTGACTGGAAGGTCTACGCTCGCACCGATCGACTGGTGATTAAGAAGCACGAAGAAGAGCGCAACCTGACCGTGCACATCATCGCCGATTTTTCCGCTTCCATGAATTTCGGCAGCCCCGTGAAGAAGTCTGACTACGCCGCAATGCTCGGCATCGGGTTCGCGTACTTGGCGATGAAGAACAATGAGCGCTTCGTGATGAGCACGTTCGCAGAAAAACTGGAACTGTTCAAGCCGCGCAAGGGGCGCAAACAGCTGGCAGGCATCGTTGATTACCTGAACGCGAAGCACGCCAAAGGCGTTACTAATTTTGAAGAGTCATTGGGGCGTTATAAGAAAATGATTGGCTCGCGGTCGCTCGTCATCATCGTTTCTGACTTTCTGTACGACGTGAACGAGATTAAGAGCGTTCTTTTGCGCTTCAAGAACCACGACGTTCGCTTGATTCAAGTGTTGGATAAGACCGAGAAGGAATTGGACGTCGAGGGCGAAGTGAAGCTAAAAGACAGCGAGAGCGGCGGCATTTTACGCACGTACATTAGTCCGTACTTGAAGAAGAAGTATCTGAACATGCTCGAAGTCCACAACGCGATGGTCAAGCACGCGTGTTTGGAGACGAACGCCAAGTTCTATTCGCTTTCTACTGATACGCCGCTGTTCGACGCGTTCTACACGATAGTGGCGAAGGGGTAAACCAATGAAACTGCTCAAAAGCGCGATTGCGTTGATTTCCGGACTGATCGTCGGCGCGGCATTGTCTATCGGAACTGACTTTATTCTTGAATTGACGGGCGTGCTTCCCAGCTACGCTGACCAGATGGCGCACGGCTTGTTCATCACGTCGTTGCTGGTGCTCGCGCTGTTCTACCGGTGCGTCTATACGGTTCTGGGAGGCTATCTCGCGGCACGGCTTGCTCCCGACCACCCGATGCGGCACGCCATGATTCTGGGCTGGTTCGGATTTGTCGTCAGTTTGATTGGCGCGTACTTCGGAAGAAACTTGGGACCGCTCTGGTATCCGATTTCGCTCGCAATTCTGACGCCCGCGTGCACGTGGCTCGGCGCGAAGCTGAAGAAATAATTATTTTTTGAGTTCAAGTTTCAGCAGTTCGTTGATTTCGTCTTCGCTTACTGCTGCGCCGTGCAGCTTGACACCCCAGAGCAGGCTTTCCAGCAATGCCTTTCTTGCGTTGGGAACTTGGACGATGAACTGGTCGAGGAGTCCTTTCTCGAACGCGATGGTGACTAATTCTACGGAACGGATGATTTTGATGCCTTTCACGAGCTCTTCGAATTGTTTGACGGCGTTGGCGTCCATCTCGACCTTTTCGTGCAAACGTTTTTCGTAGAGGTCGCGCAGCGCGTGCGGCGCTTCGATGAGCGTGCGCGTGATGCGCTCGTCGATGACCATCGCGTCTGCGCCGAGAAGCGTGGCTGCTGCTAGTGTTTCCATTTCTCCTAATTGGACGATTCTCAACGGTTGTCTCCGAACGCGGAAGATGCGGTTGCCCGTGTCGAGCAATTGCTGGGCGCGCTGGGCGACGTTGGGCGCGTTCACGATGGTGAGAACTCCATCTTGGATGATGCGCTGCACTTGGAGCGCCTCGAACTTGTACTTCTTCGTTTCCAACGGCTTCTGGATGAGTTCTTTCTGGACCGTCGGAACGATGGCGAACTCGCCGCCATAGACCGTTTTGAGCTTGGGAATCAAGTGGAGGAGGTTGTTCGAGGTAAGACTGATTAAGGGACCCGTGTCAAAAAAGAGGCGCTTCACGGAAACAAACTCCTTGCGAACGCGAGGCGTTTCGTGGCGCTCAGCTGGATTTCTTCCGTTTCACCGATCATCGTGTTGCCGATGTAGTTGTACAATTCCCACTGCGTGATGCCGAGCATGTCCGCGATTCTGCCGACGCTGATGCCGTGCTCGTAGAGTTTGCTGCCTTTCTTGACTCGTGCTTTGTTCAGGACTTCCTCGACGTACATTTTCAGGTGTTCGTCCTGCTTGCTGATGATGTCGAACGCTTCCGCGAACGCCGCGTGAACAAGGTTGTCCTTGTCGCGATGCAAGGCGTCCACTGCTTTTTCCAAGGCGCCGCCGACGTTCGGCGCAGGGCACGCCTGCACGGTGCAGCGCTGCACCAGCTTGGCGAGCGCGTACACGAGAATCGCCGTGGAGATGGAGTCCTCGTCCTGGTAGATGGACGCGTTGTGAATCGTGTGGTTGGACAGTTCCTCCAACGCCATGAAGTTGCCCGACTTGAGCGTCTCAGAAGTCTTCGTGAGTACTGCGAGTATGTCCTCTTTTATTCGCGGGTCCATCTGGTTGAGAAGGTAGTTGCGCGTTATTTAAACCTTGCGAGGCGTGCCGAGCAGCTCTTCAAGCCCTTCTTTCGGCGTCGCCATCCTGACGCCGTTGTTCACGAGAATCTCTTCAACGACTTTGGCGGATTCGGGCTTGTTGATGACGCACAAGTCCTTCACGCACGCGATTTTGCCGGCCATGCCATAGTGCTTGATGAAATAGCTGATGCTCGTGGCGACGCAGTTCTCGAACATGCCGCCGATGACAACATGGTACTCGCCCCAGCCGACCATTTTCTCGAGCGCGGTGTGGGAGACGTGAAACTTTTGCCACGTTTTCCAGTCCTTGGCGGAAATCTGCTCCGGTCGAACGTCGGGAATCGGCGTGCCGTAGCACGTCGTGCCGATGGTTTCGATGCGCTTGTCCATCAGAATCTTGAGATACTTGTCCTGCTCGAACATCACGTCGCGGATGCAGTCCATCACGCCCATCTGCGAGACGTCGTTGTGCTTGATGACACGGACGTTACCGAGCGCGGGACGGAGAAACTGAACGAGCGCTTGGTCGCGTTCCTTTGTTGAGGGCGTGTCGCCGACGATGAGCTTGTCGCCGCTCATCTTGTACGTATACGGGTGGATGATGTGGAGCATTGCGCTCATTTAATCCACCGTGAACAGTTCAGAATCGTGCCCGACATCGAATAATCCTAATCGCGCGCCGGCGTCGAGCCAACCGTGGGCGTAGTTCAACGCTGCGAATGCCGTGACAATCTGCCCCATTTCCTTGAAGTGCTTGGCGTCGTCGTAGTAACGCTGCGCCATGTCGAGAAAATCCGCGGCTGATTTTTTCCAGTGAATCTTGACTTCCTTGGCAATCTTGACTTTCTTCAGCGCGCGACCGGTCACGTCGAAATACCGTTCCAGGCGTTCCTTCGTAACGATGTCGGTCATAAAAAATAAGATTATGCTGCTTTGGCTTCTTCCTTGACTTCGACGTGGCGGACCTTCGGCATCGGGCGCTTGATGGAGATGGGCAGGACGCCTGCTTCCAATTCCTTCTGCGCGATGCGGATGGGGTTGTACCCGATCTTTTCGAGGTCTTCCTCGCTCAGCTTGACGAGGAACGGCGCGCCCATCGCGATTTGCAGTGCGCGCGCGCCGAGCATGCGTGCGATTTCGTACTTTGTGTGTTTTTCCACAATTACCTCCCCAGCTTTGCGCGGAGCATCTTGGACTTCTCCAGCGCGATACCGACCATTTCGTCGATTTCCTCAATCGTCAAGGCTCCGTCGCCGCCCTTTTGCAGCGCACAGAGCGTGCTGTCTTCGCGGCACGCGACCGTCAGGCGCGCGTCGTAGACGTCTTCCTCTTCGGAAATCGGGTCCACGAAGATGGTGTTGCCCATCTTGAAGACGGTAATCGGCACGGGCGAGTGCTTCAGCGGAAGCTTTTCTTCGGTACGGTTGTCGTAGTCCGCCTTGTTGAATTCGGTCTTGCCCGGCATTTTCGCGTCCTTCAGCGCTGCCAACGCAGCAAGTCCGGCGGCGTCGAACAGGTTGCCTTCGTCATTGAAGGCGACGATGTCGATGGCGACGCTCCACACTAATTCTCCTTTCTTGATGACCAGGTCGTGGACGTTAATGGCTTCGCTTTCTCTGATGCCGCGGTCGATGACGCGCGCGAGCTCGATGCCTTGGTCCTGAGGAGGACCGCTTTCGAACTTCGGGCTCGCCATCGGACGGAGCTCGGCGTTGACCATGAGGTTGCCTTTGTCCGGAGTGTCCGGATACGGCTTTTCGATGGATATCTTGACGCCCGCCATGACTTCGGTTCCGCCAATGCGGACAATTGCCGAACCTTCGGCGGAGTGCGTGACGCCGTACTCGACGTGCACGTCGCGGTAGTCCAGCGGTTTTCTGCCGTCGTACCGGATGCCTTTGCTCAAGTACTTGAGCATGTGTTCCTTTTGTTCGGACATCATTGGGATTCACCTGTGTACTTTGCGCGGAGCGCCTGTTTCTGGATTTCGACGATTTTTTTGCACACGTCGCGTCCGAGGTGGAGCGATTTCTTGAGTTGTTCGCGCGTGGTGGGACCGTCCATCTGGAGCAGCGTGACCTTGCCTGAGAGAGGCAGGAACGCTACCGGCGTGTCTGCCACTCCTTCGGTTGAGGTCTTGTTCTGCTCTTCGGCGTACGTCAAGTCTGCGACAATGCTTCCTTGAACGTTACCGATCGCGACTGCGGCGACGAGCTCTTTCATCTCGATGCCCGCGTCGGCGAGCGCCATCGCGGCTGCCGTGATGCCTGCGCAGCGCGTTCCGGCGTCCGTCTGCGGAAGGTCGATGTAGACGTCCACGACCGCATTCGGGTATTCTTTCAAATCGAGAACGGGTCTCAAGGCGCTTTCCGTGACCATGCCGATTTCTCTTGCTCGGCGACCGCCGCCCGGACGGACGCGTTCGCCGTGACCGGAGAAGGGAAGCATGTTGTACTCGCAGCGCAGGATGCCGGTTTTCGGGTCCTGCATGAACTTGGGGTGCAAGTTTCTCGGACCGTACACGGCCGCGTACGCGGTCGTGTTGCCGATTTGGAACATTGCACTGCCGTCAGCTCGCGGGATGACTCCGACCTTGGCGACGATAGGGCGAGTTTCGTCGAATTTGCGCCCGTCAAAACGTTTTACGTATGCCATGATTATTCACCTTCCTGCATCGCGCGCGGCTCAACCTTGAGTCCGGTGCGCTTTTCGAGGAATTCCTTGATGGTATTCGTCAATCCGGGGAGGTGCGCCTCGTACTGGATTTTCTTAATCGTTTCCACGGCGAGGACTTCTCCTTCCGGCGTGCCGTCCATCCAGACGATGCCGTTCATGCCGACGACGAGGTTGACGCCCGTTGCCTGCTTGATCATGCTAATCATCGAGCCGTCTTTGCCGATGATTCGCGGAACTTTCATCGCGTTGACTTGGAGGATTCTGCCGCCCTTGAGCTTGCGCAAGCCCGGGCCTCTCAGCGAAACGTCAATGAGCTTCTGGCTCGTGACGTTCACGATTTTGCACACGATGACGTCGCTGAGCGCGAAAATCTCGGCAAGGTTTGCTCCTCGTCCGATGAATTCGTTCGTGGCGTCCTTGACGCCGAGGACTGCGCTGTACGGACCGTAGAGGTCGACACGCCAGCCTGAGAATAATACGTCATTGACGGTGGCGATGACGCGGTCGCCGATTTTCGGGCTGTAGTTGCCCGCGAGCGGGACGACTTTCAAAACTTTGCCCTCAATACTCAAGAGTCCGAGCTGACTGGCGATGATTCTGTCGCCGTCGCGGTACGTGCCCTTGCTGGGAAGGAAGCCCATTCCCGTAGCGACGATGTCGCCGGGGACGACAACGTCTTTGTCTTTCATGTTCACTGTTTCCATAAGTTCACCTTGGGTTACCGTGATTATTTCTTCTTCATTTCTTTCAGCGCCTTTTCCAAGTCGCTGCGCTTGAACTTCATGAATTTCTTTTCCTTGTTCGAGATGAACGCGGCGTCGACGCGCTCGACGTTGAAGTTCTTGTCAAGGACTTTGCTCAACGCGTTCAGCGCTAAGGAAAGACCGTCCTGCATCGTGAGGCGCTCGTGGTATTCCTTGCCGAGGATTTCCTCGATTTCTGGCTCGCCCTCGCCGATGACGGTTGCCTTGAACTGGAAGAAAATTCCGGTCGGGTCGGTCTCGAACAGTTTCGGACCGTCCGAGTCGATGCCGGCGATGATTAACGAAACGCCGAACGGTCTGAGACCGCCGGACTGCGTGCAGATTTGGCACAAGGAAGCGACGTCCTTGACGACGGTGCTTGTGTCAATGCTCGTGTCGTACGTGACGCGGTGCTGCTGCGCCTTGACTTGGGCGCGTTCTATCAGAACTCGTGCGTCGCTCAGGATTCCTGACGCAGTCGCCGCGATGTGGTCGTCAATCTGGAAAATCTTTTCTACTGATTCAGGGATAATCAATTTGTCAACGATTCTTTTGTCCGCGACGAGGATGACTCCGTCCGTGCAAACCATGCCGATGGCCGTTGAACCTTGGCGAACGGTCTTCTTTGCGTATTCCACTTGCAGCAAACGTCCGTCGGGGCTGAACATCGTGATAGCACGGTCGTAGCCCATCATCTGGTGCTGCATCGGTTGCATATTCTCTTCCTTCGCCATAGTGTTTCCTCCTTAATTCGTGTGCGGGAATTGTGCGTTGCTGAATTTGTTGAATTTTGATTGAACGAACGTGGTGTAGCGTTTCATGTCGTACGTCCTGAGCAAACTTGTTACTTCGTGCTGTCTCAAGTAACGTCCTTGCGCGTGGTCGTAGATGGTGATGCGGTTATGATTTGCGGTGAATGAAAGAGTCATTGGATTGCGTCCTTTGCTTTGGTGATACTGCCACTTGCTGCGATGCTTCTTACGGTGACAGGGTGTCCGTCAATGGTTGTGATGAACGTGAAGGATGCTCTCACTGCGTCAAGACCGGTGTGCGCGACTCTGACAATGCCTTTTTGCTTGGTGCGGTTGTACAAGTCCGTGAGAACGATGAGGCCCATCTTTGAGGCGCCGAGCTCGCCCGTGAACTGCAAGACTGCACTCCATACTGCTTTCGCAACCGCGTGAACGTCCAGCTTCGCGTTGGAGAGTATCTCGAACGCCACATAGCGTTTCTTTTCCCGCAAACTGGGCATGACTGGCTTCAGTTTCTGCATATAACCCCATCCCTACGGATGAGAAAAGGAGCGTATCGCACTTTTCTCTGTTCCACACGCGAAAGGAGAAGGGGGCTTTAAAAAGGTTGCGGATGAAGTATTATAAATACGAACTTCTCACGGCCTTGCATGGGCATCTTCGACCGTCTCCGCAATTCGTGGATTTTGTTCAAAACGTCGCTTGCGTTTCTCAAAAGAGACAAGAGTCTCCTCGCTGTTCCGCTCTTGTTGCCGGTCGTCAACATCGTTGCGCTCGGGATTGCCGCAGTAATCGGCGTGCTGATGTGGGCGTCGGTGGGTTTCCGGCAGGGTATTGCGCAGTTCATCTTCATCGTCGTCTTCCTGCTCGTGATGACGTTCGTCAACACGTTCATGGCGGCAACGCAAAGCTGGATGGTCTTTGAAGTCGCGAAAGGAAAAGACACGGCGCTCGCCTCGGGACTGAAGCGCGCGTGGCACAACCTCGGCGACGTCATCCTGTTCACGCTCACGATGGTCGGCATCAAGCTCCTCGCCGCCGCGCTGCGCGGCAGACGGAGAAACGGCTTCGACGTCACGTCCATGATTCGCGGAGTCTTGGCAAACACGTTGGAAACGCTCACCAGCATCATCGGCAAATTAGTCCTTCCCGCGATGATTGTCACCGAAAAGACGTTCGGAGAAGCGGTCAAGGACTTGCAGAACTCGGCAAAGACGTGGCCGGAAGTGCTGGCGTTCGAGTTCGGCATCGGACCGCTCACGAGCTTGGTTTTTTTCGCGTCACTCATCGTCCTCGCCGGAATCGCGTTCGTGCTCTACCCGGTCTTGGGCATCGGCGCCTTGATTTTCACGGCAATCCTGCTCCTGCTCGTCATCCTCACGCTGAGCATCCTGGGCTCGTTCGTCAACTCCACCTACTACACGCTCCTCTACATCGCCTTGGTTGAGAAAAAGCACATCAAGGGCGTTCAGGATTTGTTTAGGAAATTCTAATCATTCCGCTGTTTTCAGCGATACTTATTTAAACAAACATTCATTAAAAGAACGCATGGAATACCGTCTTTCCGCAGTCATTTCAAAAGAAGCGAAATTCTTTGTCGCCCGCGGCGTCGAGATTGAGCTCGCAAGCCAAGGCAAGACCGTTGAGGAAGCGCTGAAGAACCTCAAGGAAGCGTTTGAGCTGTGGCTCAAGCACGCGGACGCCGATGAGCGTGACGTTTTCAAAGACGCGAGTTCTCCCATCGTGACGCAAATCGTCGCGGCATGAAATTACCCGTTCTTTCCGGCAAGGAAGTCGTCAAACTGCTCTGCAACCAGTTCGGATTCAAGGTCCTCGACCAGACCGGAAGCCACGTCATCCTGTTCGGCGAGCGCGACGGCGTCAAGCGCAAACCGGTCGTTCCGCAGCATTCCGAGCTTGCGAAAGGAACCCTGCTGAGCATTCTGAAGCAGGCGGGCTTGACGCGCGACGACTTGGAAAATGCGTTGAAGTAACACCGAAGGCAATTCTTCCCAGGCTTGACCACAAGCTTTTTAAACCGTCCGAGGGGCGCACGATTGTGAGCGAAGATGAAAGAATCTCTTGAATCAACTCTGAAGGTCGCAACCTACGAAGGACCCGTCACCGTCGGAACCGTTATCCAGTTGGCGCGCGGCAATTCGTTCTGCGTCCGCATCTACAACGGCACCGGCTTTCTGAAGCGCAAGGACGCGCCTCAGGACCTGAAACCGGGCGACCAGTTCGTGTACCGCATCGCGGCGATTCCTTCGCTCGACAAGCGCATCATCGAATTCATCCGCTACGCGACGCAGGAAGACATCAGGAACTACCGGATGAACACTCCTGAGAAAACCGCCTGCAGATTCTAAGTCCAGCGGTCCAATCCTGTCTGTTTCTTCACACTTCTTTCCGTCTGCGCCGCCTGCGTTCCGTGCGGCGCGTGCTCGCCTTCGGGAGTCACTTCCAGCACCCGATTCCCAATCATCGGCACGCCGTAAAGACCGTCGTAGCCCGGCGTCACGGTAATCTGCTGCAAGCGGTTCTTCAAAATCACGTCCGTTAACTCCGAAGAAACAACTTTCTTCAGCTCAGCTTCAGAAGCATCCAGCAAAATCCGGAACTCATTCCCAAACGCGTCAATCAGCTTGTTGAATTCCGCCCACGTTTTCTTCGTCGCCAAACCCACTCCTAAAGTCCCCGCAATCAATTCGGACAGCGGAATTAAATCCACATAATACTTCGGGTTCTTCGGCGTGTACCCTTCCGCTCTATCCGCCAACTCCTCAGCACGCGCAGCCACGCCGACCGTCACCGGTTTCCCGCATTTGGAACAAATTCCCTTGTGCGCTTTCGATTCGGCAGGAGAATACGACACCTTGCAGTCGCGGTGCCCGTCATAATGATAGATGCCGTACGCCGGATTCACTTCAATCGTGCCCGTCAAATGCTCGCCCGTGCGAATCGCCTTCAAGATACCATCATACGTCGCTTCCTTCAAGTCAAACAATGTCGCCTCGCGACCAATCCGCCACGGCCAGAACGAGTGACTGTCCGACGTGGAAATCAGCTGCACCTTATCGAGCTGCGACAAGCGCCAGTTCATCGGCGGGTCCGAACTCAACCCTGTCTCAATCGCGTGAATCTTGTTCGTTTTGTCCAAAAAACAATCCTGCAATGAATCAAACCCGCTTTTCGAGCCGAACACGCCGAACCACGGCGTCCACGCATGGGCAGGAATAATCTCAATATCAGGACTGATAGAGTGCATCATGTCGACAAACTCAACGCAGCTCATGCCGAAAATCGGGCGCCCGTCGTAATCCACGCGCCCGCGGCGTTTCAACGCCGCGGTGATGTGGTCAACAACAGCAAAATTAGGAGCAAGCACGACCAGATGTACGCGGCGTCCTTTGCCGCCCTGCGTAAACACCAAAGAAATCTCGCTTTGCAACATAAATTTCTGCCCGCCAGTCGTTTGATAAATTCCTGTGCCGGAAATCTCGGTCAGAGACTCTTTCAGGTGCGCGTTCCACTCCGGATGCTGAAAGTCGCCTGTTCCCAAAATATCCAAACCCTTGATGCGACCATACTTCTCGAGCATCGGCAGGGTCAAGTCTTTCGACGTCGCCCGCGCGTACTTGCCGTGCAGGTGCAAATCCGCAATAAACCTCATTTGATGAAGAACTCCTTGACATTCAGCTCAATAATCAGGAACAGGACGTAAAACAAAATCAGCACGACGCCTTCTTCCCACGAAAAACCCTGATGTCTGCTCGCCATCGTGGCGAACATCACGAGCAGGAATACCAAAAATACGGCGCTCGTGAAAAACAGCACGATGCTCGTCGTAATCGGCGTAATCACTGCGGTGACGCCGAGCACGAGCAGCGCGTTCACAACGGTCGCGCCGACCAAATCGCCGATTGCCAATTGGGGATGCCGCGCGAGCACCGCTCGAGTTCCGAACACGAGTTCCGGCAACGACGTCCCTATCGCGACAAAAATCAGTCCAATCAAGATAGACGGCAAATCAAGGGAAATGGCAAGCTTCGTGCTCGCGAGAACGACGCCTTCCGCCGAAAAGAACAGCGCGACGCCCGCGCCGCAGAACAGCATGACGTCCAGCACCGCTTCCAGTTTGCTGACGTGGTCGCCCACTGTTTTGTGGTCGTGGCGTTCGATGTACAGCCACGTCAGGTAGCCGACGTAGCACGCCAAGAGAATAATGCCGTCAAAGCGTGACAGTTCGCCGCCGATAGCCATCAAGATGAGCGGCAACACGGCGATTAATACCATCAGCCACAAATCACGTTTCAGTTGTTTCTCCTTAATCTCGACCTTGCGCGCGAGCAGGATGACAATTCCCGCGACGAGCGACAGGTCCGCAATCATACTCCCAATCACGTTTCCCAGCGCAAGCGACGGGTTGCCCGCCATCGCCGAACGGATGCCGATGAACAGCTCCGGCAGCGACGTCGCGATGGACATGATGAAGAACGCGACCAAGAACTCGCTCAGGCGAAGGAACTGCGCCACGCGCAGCATCGTGCGGACGAGAATCGCGCCGAAAACAACGAGCGCGATGCTGGAGAGCAGGAACAGTCCGAGGTCAGCGAGCACCATTTTTTGTGAGGATGAGATTCGTTACTGCTTTTAAATCTTGATGCCTCGTTGAGCTCTCCGCGAGTGCAACCCCTGCAGTATTGTCGTAGCGTAGGTTTGACTTGGACAACGAACGACCAGACTGCCTGCGTGCCGGAAACGACGAGAACTGCTTAGTGCACTGCGGGCTTTGCGGTCTTCGTAGAATTTGTCTTTATTGGCGCCGTCACGGACACGCTCCACGCGCGAACAGAAGGATCGGAAAGCTTGTACGCGAGCGTGAACTGTTTCAGCGTCGCATCGGACGCGAGCTTGGTCAGCATGCTGCTGTTGTCGAGCGCGGCGACGGGGTTGTCCGCGAGCGCCTGCTCGTTCACAATCAAGTACGTCGCGGGCGTCGGACACGAGGAATACCCGTTCGGGTCTGAGAGCGTGCTCAGGAACGCCTGGTCGCAGGCCAGCATGTGCACGATGCGCGCGGCGTCCAATTCGTTGTCGGACTCGAACGCCTGGCGCAGCCAGTAGCGTTCAACGGCGCTCGCGTCGTTCCACGACACGCTCACGCCGCTCTTTTGGTCGACAAATCCTGCTGCGCAGCCCAAAGCTGCCGCGTCCTTGCCGTTCCGCAAGGCGTTGACGGCGTACACGGCACCGCCTGCGATGAGTATCAAGACAATCAGTATCGCCCAGCGCGTCGACCACGAGCCCGGTTCACGTTTGGATTCCGTTTTCTTCTGTTCTGCGCGCTTGGATTCGACCTTGGGCGTTGGTTTTTTTTCGACTTTCGGCTCTGCTTTCTTGACTTCCGGCTTCTTTTCAACTCTTACTTCCACTTTCTTCGGTTCCGGTTTCGGCTTCGGCTGCTCGACCTTCTTGGGCTCGGGCTTGACCTCGACTTTCGGCATCGGGCGCGTTTCCGCCTTTACTAATTTCGGTTCAGGACGAGTGGGTTTGCTCTGAATCTTCTCAATCTTGATTTCCTTGACTGGTTTTACCGGTCTGTCGACCTTCGGAACTTCCTTGACTGGCTCAATCTTAATTACAGGCGCTTCAACAGCCGCTTCCGCCTTGACCGGCTTCTTCGGCGCTTCTTCACCCAACTCCCTGCGAATCAAGTCGTTGAAATCATCCTCAAGAGAAGGCTTATCCTGTTCAGGCTCAGAATCGTCAATCAGCGGTTGCCGCTTCTTCTTGGGCGACTCGTTGTCGAGTTCCTCGCCCACGTCAAGACTTGCACTATATTTTGTTGCCATAATCACCTTATTTGTCTAAGTGGCGACGGAAGGAGAGCATTTAAAAGGATTATGGTGCTCCAGACGGATATGAACTTCGGAAAGCTCGGCAAGGTCGAAACCGCGCAGACGTACCTCGACATCGCGTTCCATCAGGCAAAGGAACACGCCGCCGAGACGATGAAAACGCTGAAAGGCAACTCGTTCCAACGCCTCCAACGCAAGGAACTCGACTCCATCAACGCCGTCCGCAACGCCTTGAACCGCCACTTCATGCTCATCCTCACGCAATACCCGAGCATGGACCGCGTCGACCCGTTCTACCGCGAACTCGCCAAGTGCGTCGTCGACGTCGGACAGGTCAAGCAGAGCTTGGGCGGCATCAACTGGGGCGTCGAGCGCATCGACACGATTTTCCGCGAGTACAACCAGAAGCTCCGCAACAGCGCAGACGAATCGGCTCTCCTGCGGCACAAGCGGTCGTTCTACGGCAGAATCTCCTCCATCGTCAAGCAACTCAAAAATGACTTCGTCATTCTCGACGACGCGCGTAAAGCACTGAAAGTCCTGCCCACGCTGAAAACATCCATTCCCACCATCGTCATCGCGGGCTACCCGAACGTCGGCAAGTCCACGCTCCTGCGCGCGCTCACGGGCAGCGCTCCCGAAATCGCGGACTATCCCTTCACCACCAAACAAATGATGCTCGGCTACCGCCCGCACGGCACGACCAAGTGGCAGTTCGTCGATACTCCTGGCATCCTCGACCGCCCCATCGTCAAACGCAACAACATCGAAAAGCAAGCCGCGCTCGCACTGAAGTATCTCGCGAAACTCGTCCTCTTCGTGCTGGACCCGACCGAATTCTGCGGCTACCCCTTGGACGCCCAGAAAAACCTGCTCAAGGAAGTCGCGAAAACATTGCAAGTGCCCGTCATTGTCGTCGTGAACAAAGCCGACGCCGCCACGACGCAGCAAATCGAGCAGGCGAGCGAACACACCCAAAACCTGATGCTCGTCTCCGCAGAAAAAGAAACCGGCGTGAAAGAACTCGTCGCCGCGATTGACCATCACCTGAAGCAACCTTTAAAACCCGCAACTCCCACTCCGTAAGCATGGCAGACTACAAGCAGGTCATTCTGGTGCGCGACGACCTCAAGCTCTCCAAAGGCAAGATGTCCGCGCAAGTCGCCCACGCTGCTGTCGATGCGGTGACGCTCTCCGACGCCGAGGACGTGATGATTTGGCGCCAGCAGGGAATGAAAAAATCAGTTCTGAAAGTCGCCGACTTGCGCGAACTGCTCGACTACGAACAGAAAGCAAGAAAATCCGGACTCATCGCCGCGGTCGTGACGGATGCAGGACACACGCACGTCGACCCCGGCACGATTACATGCATGGCCATCGGCCCGCACGACGAGAAGCGCATCGACGCCGTTACAGGAAGCCTGAAGCTCGTCAATTAGCAGAACATTTATAAACCCCCTGAAGGGAATTCTGAGTATCTAAGCTGAGTCGCTGCAACAATGCGGCTCGGGGGACTACCATGCCAGCAAAGTTGATTTTTGGACTGAAGAACGGCACCAGCGTGCAGAAGGAAATTCCGGACACGGAATTCAAAGCACTCTTAGGCAAGAAAATCAAGGACCATGTCAAGGGCGACCACTTTGGTTTTCCCGGCTACGAGTTTGAAGTTGCGGGCGGCAGCGACTATTGCGGCTTCCCGATGCGCTGGGACGTCCCCGGTTTCCAAAGAAAGCGAATTCTCGCCGTCAAGGGCGTCGGTCTCAAGAAGACCGCCAACGGCATCAAGCACCGCAAGACCGTCTGCGGCAACACGATTCACCCGAAAATCACGCAAGTCAATCTCAAAGTGTTGAAGGAAGGCGCAGCTCCGCTCGCGCCTCCGAAAGAAGAAAAGGCTGCCGCTCCCGCGGCGGCGAAGTGAGGTCTCACCATGGTCGTTATCCAACGCGCAATCAAGGACAGCACGCCTTCCGGCGGCAGAAAGAAGGAGCACCGCGGCAAGAAGCTCTACGAACTGGGCCATCACCCGACGCTCCCGAAGATTGCAGCCCGTGAACTCGAGACGATGCGCACCAAGGGCGGCGGCACCAAAGTGCACCAGACTTCCACGAACGTCTGCAACCTGTTCGACGCCAAGACCAAGAAGTACGTCAAGGCCACCATCAAAATCGTGACCGGCAACCCCGCGAACCGCCACTATGTGCGACGCAACGTCCTCACGAAAGGAACCGTCATCGAAACGGACAAGGGCAAGGCGCGCATCACGAACCGTCCGGGTCAGGAAGGGCACATCTGCGCCATTTTGATTTAGTTCCCTTTTTCTCACATTTTTCTTTTACCAACGACGTCCTGACGCAGTCCTTTCCCGCCATTTAAATGTCACCGCCAAGTGGTAAATACAGAAAGATTTATATAGGACAAAAGCGCTTTGTCGTCGTATGTACGACATCCATTCCGAGGAAACCGACACCATTCTTCCGGCTCAGCCGAGCGCGGAATTCCAGGCCGCATGGAACCGGCACCTCCAATGGCGCTATGAAGAAAACAAGCGCCGTGAACGCAACGAACTCATCAAGACCGTGCTCAAGAGTCCGGTCACGTGGAGCGTCGCCGCCATCGTGGCAGCTGCCGCGTACGCGGGACTCGAATTCATTTCTTACGAGCTCAGCGAAACCACGAAAACTCCTCAAGCAGAATACCGAGGACACTAAGATGGAATCGCTCGAGACCCGCCTGAATGCACTCGCAACCCATCCGAGCACGCTCGCGAATGGCATCGTCAACAAGACGCACGCCGGTCCGACGCAGTACCTCAAGTGCGACCTTACCGACGCGCTCGTCAAGAAGACCAATCAGCGCGGCATTCCTTTCGAACCGGGCTTCAGCGACAAGCTCTACAGCACCTTCAACAAGGAACCGCTGAAATCCATCTATTACGGCATGACGCGCAGCGGTCTCGTTCCTGCGGACGTCATCAACGCGCTCACGGACTGGGAAAAGACGTATTTCTTCGCCGGACTCGACGGACGCGTTCCGGTCCAGCACGGCATGACCGTTCCGGAGCTGGTCGCGCAGACGATTGTCCGCGGCATCAGCACCATCTGCATCAAGCACAATTACAACAAACGCCACGTTCCCTCGTCGCACCACACGACGTACAAAAACAAACCGCAGACGCCGTACGCAGCCGATATCGGCGACGCGTGCCGCGCGATTCTGAACCTGCCCCGCGCAACCGCTCCTGTTACACAGCCACCCCAAGCAGTTTCGAAGCCCGTCGCGCAATGCGTTCAAGCTCCTGCCGCGCCGCAAACGCCCATCGCTCCGTCGACTCCTGTTGTTCCTGAAAATCTCTACGCGCTGCTCAGC
This sequence comes from Candidatus Nanoarchaeia archaeon, assembly GCA_041488275.1. Classification (GTDB taxonomy): domain Archaea; phylum Nanobdellota; class Nanobdellia; order Woesearchaeales; family ARS49; genus DSQK01. Next base: position 86,229 of record JBGPOY010000002.1, on the reverse strand, counting down.
GCCGACCAGCTGAACGAAGACCAAGAACACCGCCTCTGCGTGCTGCTCGAAAACGCCAGCGACGACACGCTCACCTTCCTCGAAGAACATTACGGCTTCCAGAAACTCGGCGGGTACGCGCGCAAACAACGCGAGTTGCTCGGCCTCGTGAAGCCGGCATAAGCTTTATAAGTTACGTTCTGCGACTTCCCTGCTGAAAGAGGCATGGTCAACCCGTACGTCCTAACAGGCATTTTCTTCGCCATCTCGATTGTACTCTCGGCGCTGGCATACTACAAGGTCTTCCGCATCGCGAACACCGTCCTCACGATTCTCGGACTCGCGCTCGCCATCGGCAGCCTCGCGCTGTCGTACGACTCCCAGCAGTTCGAACAGCAGCTCGCCTACGGCACCAAGCTTTTCGTGCTGGACGACAAGGGCACGATGCTCGGCGCGTTTGTCCACGACAACTCGCCGATGCCCGGCGTCATCAACGACACGAGCGCACTGCGTGCAGCGTACTCCACCGGCGACTTCAAGACGGCGTTGGACGGCAACAATGTCATGCTCATCCTCAACCCCGGAGCGTTCGATTCCATCCCGTTCGTCCACATTGACGGGCTCAATCTCAGCTCGAAGCGCGCGCTTGAATTGATGGCGGAAGCCGACCCGCGCATGGACTACGCAAAGGAAGTCCGCACCGCCGCGCACGTTCCCATCGGGCAGGAAATCCAGTTGCCCGACACGACCGCCGACGCGTTCAAGGGACTCTTGCTCGCGGCGATGGTCAACGATTTCCTGCAAGCGCACGCGCTGGTCAAGAGCATCAACGCCGGAACAGCCCGAGCGTACCCTGGGAGCATCACGACGCGCACCATCCGCATCCTTCCCTATCCCGTCCTCCGCTACGTCATCAACGTCGACGGAGCAAGCTGATGCTCGAAAAGTTCAAGTTCTGGAAGCACGAAGAGCAGGAACTGCCGCCGATGCAGTTCGAACCGACGCCGACTCCTTCACTGCAACCGATGGAGCCGCTCGGACCGTCACAAGACCCGAACTTCCAGCATATGTCTTCGCTCACGCAGCGCACGAGCGAAAAGGACTTAGAGCTTATCGGCGCAAAACTCGACGTGCTCAAGGCGCAGCTGGACAACATCGTCCAACGGCTTGACCACTTGGAGCGCACGCTGCAGGAAAATAAGGAAATGCCGCGCGTCCGATGGTAAACCGCCACGCGCTCTTCTGGGGCACCGCCGTCGGCGTCGTTATTCTCGACCAGCTCACGAAATGGTTCGCGCGCATGCTCTCAGTCGGAAAAACCGTGTCCGTCATTCCCGGCGTGTTTGAGTTCACGCACATCCAAAACTCCGGCGCGGGGTTCGGCATTTTGCAAGGACAGAATTTCATCTTCATGCTTGTTGCGTTGGCGGCCATCGTCATCATCGTCGCGTCGCTCGAGAAAATCCTGGAAGACCACCACACGACGTGGTCGTCCGCGCTCATCCTCGGAGGAGCTGCAGGAAACCTGATTGACCGGCTCGCGTTCCAGAGTGTGACCGACTTCCTCCACTTCAGCTTCTTCCCCGCGTTCAACGTCGCGGATTCCGCATTGACGATAGGAATTGTGGCGCTGATTTGGATGTCGTTTAAGGAGAAATAATCCGTTCGAGCTTCAATTCCGCCCTCTCGAGCACGGTTCTCAGCGTTGTGTCGCTCCGGTGCAAACCGATAAGCCCGTTCAGCGTCATGAGGTCGTGAAAAATACCTTCAGGCACTTCGCGATAAAGATAGATGCTCGTGCCGATGCTTGACCCGATGAGATAGACTCCGGGATTCGCTTCCTTGAACTCTTGGGTAAAGCCATAATGCGTGTCTTTGTCGAGCCCGATGTCGTAGAACAAGACGCGATACTGCTCTTTTCGGAATCGGTCACGCACGCCCTCATTCGTCTTCACGTACTCGAGACGGGCGTTCGAATACTGCCGGTTGAAAACGCTGCAAATGCCTTCGAGAAACGGGTCTTCTTCGTCGAACGCGAGCAATAAAGGAAAAATCACTTCTTCTTGCTGCGCTTCGCTTTGCCCGCCGCCTTTACCTTGCGAATGCGAGCCGCGATTTTGGGCGTGGGCATGATGTTGTCGAGCGTGACTTCGGGCTCGACGTGTGCGCTGTACGCTTCCAACGAAGAAGAGGCGTCGTGGCCGAGCTGCAACACGTTGTAGCAGAAGCTGATGATAATCCACGCCATCAGGAGCAGGTATTCCATGTACGCTTCGTGAATCGAGCGCTCAATCAATGCGATGTTCGCGGCAGCTGCCGCGAAGAACAAGACCGCAAGCACGCGGCCCCAGCGCATGTTGCTCCAGATGCCGAACGCCGCGACAATCGCCGCGAACGTGAGCACGAGAATGCCGATCATTTCGGGCGCGACATACCTGACGAGCTCCTGCTCCAACCAGATAGTGCCGATCAACGTGATGACGGCGGAAACGACAAATGCGCTGAATCCACGAAACATAGGAACAACCCCCGAAGTTAATGGGTGTTCTTGGACGGACGAGTCTTATAAGTATTTCTATTCTCGAGTGATGACAAAATCAGAATTCGTTCGCGTTCTCAAGGGCCTTCAGGTAGCCCTTGCGGCGCAGGACATCGGCCTGCAGCGGGCGGTACTTGAACACGACATCGCCCTTCGCGTCGCCGCCCAGTTCCCAGGGCTCAATCAACAGAATATCATTTTCGCGCACCCACAAGGACCGCTTCAAGCGTCCGGGAATGCGGCAGATGCGGACTTTGCCGTCGAGGCAGCGGACGCGCAGGTGACTCCCGCCCAAGCGTTGTTCGCACACACCCAAGACCTGAGTCCCGCGCGGCATCGGCGTGCGGCGGATCTCCTCCTCCTGTTGCTGTTGTTGTGCGAGTGCTTCGTCCTTGCGTCCCATTACTTGAATCGTTCAGAATACCGTTTATAAGACTATCGGGTTCGCAAAGCATAAAAAGCGCGCCCCAAGCGGACAAACCATGAAGCCGAAACCCTTTGGGCGGGCGACCTATCTTCGCATCTACAAGAAAGTCCCGCGCATCTGTGTCGAGCTCATCGTTCACGGACCAAAAGGAGTGGTGCTCATCAAGCGTGGGCCTCACGACGACGGACCCGGCAAAGGGACGTGGCATCTTCCGGGAAAAACCATGCTGTATGGGGAAACGGTCGCGCAGGCAATCCGGCGCGCGGCGAAAGACGAAACCGGGCTGCGCGTCAGGGTCGTCCGCTTCCTCGGCTACCACGAGTACGGGCTCAAAGTCACGTACGGCCACCCGATTGTGCTGCAGTTCCTCGTCAAGCCCGCAGGCGGGAAGCTCAAGGACAGCAACGGTCGCGACATCGCGTACTTCAAGCGCCCGCCGAAGAACACGGGCTTCGGTCACGACCGCATCATCCGCAAGTACATCCACTAGGTTTTTATACCGCTCCGTGCTTCTTCGCCGTATGAAAAAAGGTGAGAGCGAACGTCCGTCAGTTCTGCGCTCCATCCTCACGATTGTCGGCATCATTTCAGGCCTGCTCTCGATTGCGTTTGTCGGATTCCTGCTCTTCGGCGTCGTCAGCGCGTTCAGCACGACGCCTTTGCACAACGGCAACGTTGCAATCATCCCGATTCACGGCGTCATCACTCCCGACGGAAGTTCAGGCATTCTCGGCGAGCAGGGCGTCTCAAGCAAAGAAGTCATCGGCTGGCTGCGCGAAGCAGACTCCGACGCCAACATCAAAGCGGTGATTCTCGACATCGAAAGCCCCGGCGGCACGCCCGTCGCGAGCGAAGAAATGGCAAACGAAATCCTGAAAATGAACAAGCCCACTATCGCAGTCATTCACGAGCTCGGCGCGTCCGGCGCCTACTGGGTCGCGTCCGCGGCAGACAAGATTTTCGCGAACAGGATGAGCGAAGTCGGCAGCATCGGCGTGCTCGCGAGCTACATCAATTTCGCGGGAACCCTGAACCGCTACAACGCGACGTACGAATCCCTCACGGCAGGCCAGTTCAAGGACGCCGGCAGCCCGTACAAACCGCTCACGCCGCAGGAAGAAAAAATGTTCCGCGACCAGCTCGACAAAATTCACACGATGTTCATCCAGTCCGTCGCGCAAAACCGCGGACTGCCCGAAGACAAGGTCCGCAAAATCGCGACCGGCTGGGTCTACCTCGGCTCGGAAGCGCTCGACATGGGTCTGATTGACAAAATCGGCAACCAAGACGACGCGCTCGCGTACATCGAGGACTCGCTCAACATCACCGCCGAACCCGTCGAATTCCAAAAACCGCTCGGCTTCTTCCAAAGTCTTTCCGGCGTGATGAAGGAAGCGTCGTTCGCGCTCGGCAGGGGCATTGGCACCGGCATCGCGATGCCGAAAGTTGAGAACAACATTCAGTTCACGACATGAGCTTGAGAACGCCACTGGGAGCGCGAGGCAGCAAGAACGGCGTTGACTCAGCACTTCTCCGTCGCGAGCGCACGACCATACTGCACGGGCACGGAAAACAAGGACGCGTGACGGGCCGAGCGCGAGGCGTTCTCAAGCACGGCATCATCTTGTTTCTTCTGCTGATTCTCGCCGGATGCAGCGGTCCGAAAGTCACGTTCCTCACGCAGGGAGCAAACACCGTCATCAGCGTCGAAGTCGCGGACACCAACGAACTGCGCACGCAGGGACTTATGAACCGCACCACGCTTCCCGCAACGTCAGGAATGCTGTTCGTATTTGACAGTGCGTCGCAAAGAACGTTCTGGATGAAAGACACCAAGATTCCGCTCGACATGATTTTTATCGGCAGCGATTTAATCGTGAATGAAGTCAAGGGCAGCGTTCCGCCGTGCAAGGAAGACCCGTGCGCCGTGTATCCGTCGCTGAAGCCCGCGCAATATGTCGTGGAAGTCAACGCCGGATTCGCCGCGGCAAACGGCATTTATCAGGGGACGCAAGTCAAGGTTCCCTAACTGTCGGACTTCTTCATTCCTTTCTTGCTCATCCAAATCGGGATGTCGTAGCCGCCTTCGATTTTTGAGAACGTGATGACCTTGTCTTCGACCAGGTCGTTGATGTTGACGATGCCCGCTTTCTCGTCCGCGATGCGCGGACACGCCGTATTCACCCAGCAGTCGATGAACGGGAAGTTTTCCATTTCGGCGAAGTTGAGTGTTTCGGAAACGAAGACGTAGTACTTTTTGTCCGTGCGCTTTTTCAGCTCCAAGGCGCGCTTGAAGTTGAACTGCCCGGGCTTGCTCGACACGATGATGCCGACGTGCTTGGCGTGCAGGAATTTCAAAATGCTTCCCTGCCTGCGCTTCAGGTAGGCGTCGATGGTTTTCTGGGAAAGCGCGCTGAACTCCTGCGTGGCGGGATTGAAAACGTACATCGGTTTTTGCGTGCGCGTCGCGACCTGAATCGGGTGGAATTCCCCGCTGCCGACAAACAGGAAGCAGTCGACCTGGTCCTTGATGTTCTCGGCGTTGAAGCTGTTGCAGCCCAGGATTTGTCCGGCGATGACGCTGCCCGGCAATTGCTTCTGCACTTTTGTGATAGCGTGAAGAAGCTGAATCGAGGTCACGATGCCGACGTTCTTTCCGGCGAGCGCTTTGACTGCCTTGTCCGTAAGCGTGACGTCCTCGTCGGATTTCGCATGAATAAACAGGCGTTGCATAGCGTCGGAACGGCTGAAAGCGGTTTATAAAGGTTACGCGGTTACGAGAATGCGCTGGCAATGCCTGCCAAGAGACCGCCGTCGGACGAATTCGGACCGCCCGCGCTGGGCACTGAGGGCGTCGATACGGGCGTTTGCGGCAAACCGCTTGTTCCGGTCTGCTGCGACTTCCCTGACTGCCGCAGGTAGTCCTTCAAGTCAATCTGTTTCTGGAACGGGATGTCGTACTGGTTCAGGAGCGGAATGGCGACGCGGACGTGGCCTTTGACGGTCGCGTAGATGTGGTCCTCGAACGCGAGCTGGAGCGCGAGCGAGGCCGTCGGCGCCCACGCGATGTGTTCGTGGAACGGGACGTTGGAACTTCCAGGAGCGAGCACAAACGCCGGCAGCGTTCCCGACGATATTTTCTCGGCGGTCTCGTTCAGGATGATGTCGTATGTGACCGACTGCACAGGCACCGGAAGTCTGCTGGGGTTGTTGATGTTGAGCGTGCCGTCCATCGTGAATCCCTTGAGCGAGACGTTCGACAGACCCGTGAACGCGAACCCTTCAACGCTGACTTTGTCAATGCCCTGCGCAAAATAGAAGAAAATGCTGCCGATGACGAGCAGCGGAACGACGATGCGCAGGAACAGCTTGAACATGCATCAGGGAACGAGAACCGGGCTTAAATACGTTGTTGTTAGAAAAAAGGCAAAAATAAAAAAATGCTGCCCAAAAGAGGTGTTGAGTGAAAAAAGGCAGGAAGGGAGTTGACCTGCCCGGGATGGTGATTAGTTTTCTCTGCTGAACAAATCGTCCGGAATTTCAGGGAAGTCCTGCCGGAACACGGCTTCCCATTCCGGATCGTGGCGCGCGTTTTCTCGGCGCCGAATCCGTTGCTGCTTCACCTCCTTCATGCTCGTTCTGTGTACGGCTGTTTATTAATGGGTTATGCAGGGGAAATCGGGAGTCCTCGTCCGTAAGCTTTATAAACGGTGTAATTCGGTGATGACTACGGGATGGCAGTCACACTCGTCTATAGTCCGCTGTGGTTTCACGGCATCGACATCGTTCTCGAAGTATTCAGCGTGCTCGCCGCTGTCCTCATCACGCTCGTAGGCTACCGCGCGTACAAGCTGACGAAGGAGTCCAAGTACTTCTACTTCAGCCTGGCATTCGCGCTCATTACGCTGTCATTCCTCGCTCGCGCGATTACCACCGGCGTCGTGCTCGACCAAATCGCCAATCCCGGCATGCTCGCCGCGCCGTCATTCGACCTTGTGGAGAGCATCTTCAGCATGGGACGGTTCGTGTACTACATCCTCGTCCTGTTTGCGTACTTGATTCTGCTCGCGCTCAGCATGCGCATCACGAGCAAACGGCTCATCTTTTTGCTGAGCCTGTTCATGGTGATGTTCGCCGTGAGCGCGTTCGGCAACACGCCGCTCATTTTTTACGTCGTGTCGCTGCTCCTGCTGGGATTTATCGCGTGGCAGTACCGCGACAACTACCTCGCCAAACGCAAGTCCGGCGCTCTTCTGTCCCTGATTGCGTTCGCGCTGATGACGCTCGAATTCGTGATGTTCATCGGCTCGCTCTGGGCGCCGTCGCTCGTGGTCGCGGCATACTTCTTCCGGCTCGCGGCGTACGTCACGCTCCTGTCCATGATTGTACGGGTGTATACGAAATAGGTTGGGTATGGCTGAACGCAGAAGTCACTTGGAAATTGTCTTCGACATCCTGAAGGCAATCCAAGACAAGGGCGGCAAAATCAAGCCGACGCATTTGCTCTACAAGTCCAACCTCTCGCACAAGCGCATGAAGGGCTACGTCGACGACCTGCAGACCAAGGGGCTGATTCTCGCGGACGTCAATGAAGATGAAAGAAGCATGTACGTCATCACCGATCAGGGCTTGAAATTCCTCGAGGAATACCGCAAGGTGCGGGAATTCACCGAAGCGTTCGGGCTGTAATTACTTTCTGAGCCCGATTCTGCGCAGGAACTGCAGGAACGCGTTTTCGTTCGCGGTGCTTGCAATGTTCGCCGTTGACACATTGCCGTTCTGCGGACATTCGCGCTTCGTCGTTCCGTCGGGGCACGCCTTGACCTGACAGCCTTCCTCGTCCTTATATTCGCGGCACTCGGTCGACGAGCAGTCGCTCCTGCACGAGTTGAGCGTCACGCCGTCGTTGCACGTGACGAGAGAACAGCCGTCTTTCACGATTTTCCTGCACGTGACGCCGACGGGTTCGCCGCACTTGACGACCTTGCAGCCGGACGCGTCGGCGCCGGTCTGAACGCTCAATCCCTGCTTGGTGCAGAACGCGGCGTCCGAGATGGCTTTGGCCGTGTCGCACGACTCGTTTTCGAGGCACTTGACGTATTTGCAGTTGTTGGTAGAAGAGAAGGTTTCGGGATTCTTGCCGGTTTCGCGGCACTTTTCGCGCGCGGCGTTCAAGTCGCTGTCGGACGAGCACGTGACGTCCGTGCCGCACTTGACGTAGGGGCAGTCGTTGCGGTCCGACAGCGTTTCCGGATGTCCGCCGTGCGCCTTGCAGTATTGCGTATCGCTGTCGATGAGGTCCTTCGACGGACACGTCACAGTCGGCTGGATGCAGCGCACCTGACCGCACCCGTGCTCGTCCTTGTAGGTGGTGTAGTCGAGCCCCGCGGACTTGCATTCGCTCGCGGCGTGACTGAGATCTGCTTCACCGGGGCAGGCATAGTTGGACGTCGTTTTTTCGGAACACGTCACGGACTTGCAGCCGTAGGAATCGTAATTGATAGTGCCCGTCCGGTTTTGCGCAGAACAATACGCGAGCTGGCTGTTGGTCACGTTGTCGCTTTGGCATTCCGCCGCGGCGAGCTGGATTCCTGCCAGCGCGAACATCAACACGATTCCAAGAATTGCGAGTTTGCGGGACATCAGACACCTCTTTGCTGAGAGAGCAGTGAGGAAACGAAATATATAAGCGTATCGCCGGAACAACAGAAATCATTTTAAACGCGCGTGAGCACGGTTCATCAGGGGACATGGCAGAAGACACTGCGCAGATGGCGCTGAAAGAGGTTGCACTCACGTACGAGAAGCTTTACGAGCTGCTGCGCCGCGAAAAAAACCGCGAAGAACTGCAACTGCTCGACCCCGCGTTCTTTTCCCAGCTCGTGTTCTATTTGACGGAAAAAGACAGGGGATATTCGGACACGAACGTCAAGACGGACCTGTTCAGCATTTCCGAACGCGACCGACTGCATTCCGAACTCCAAAACATCCGGCGCTTGGTCAAGGAACTGTACGAACGCCGAGAGAAAAAAATCATTGAGATGGGCTTGAACCGCAGCCGCACCAACTCCAACATTGTTGATACTACCAATCTTTTGCCGGAAGAAAGAGCGCTGTTCGACAACGTCGTCAGCACGCTCGACTTGTTCCGCCACAGCATTCTCGGCAACGTGCTCTCACTGCGCAACCCGCTGCTGTCCGGAACGACATCGCTGAGCGCGCTTCTCCCTGCCGCCCCCGGCAGTATCGCAACGCCCGCTTCTGCCCACAAACGATTGCGCTTCCTGCAATCAGTCGAACAGGTGTTCGGGACCGAGATGGAGCCGTACGGTCCTTTCGCTCCGAACGACACCGCGTCCATCCCCCGCGAAATCGCCGAAGTCTGGATTGAGCAGGGCGCGGCTGTTGAGAGTGCGGAGTAGTCGTTTCTTGCTTCATCGTTGAGCTGAGAGAAGAGTCTTAAACCTGCGTGCGAAGCACGCAGCTATGGTTTGGTTCTCGAAGCGAGACGAGGAGCAATTGGCCCAAGCCTTCTGAAGGCTTGGACGCAAGCTTTATAAACCCCCTTCTTGCCCCGTGAATCATGGTCGTTATTCCCAAGATACGGAACACGTTCTGCCCGACGTGCAAAAAGCACACCGAACACAAGGTCGAGCAGGCAAAGTCCCGCACGTTCGGCACGGCTCACACGCAGTCGTGGGGTAAACGCGCGCAAATGCGTCACATGAGCGGGTACGGCAACCACGGCCGTTACAGCCGTCCGCCGGTCAACAAGTGGCGCCTCGCCGGCAGAAAGACGTCCAAGAAAGTCGACCTGCGCTACACGTGCAAGATTTGCAGCAAGACGCACATCTCGGGCAAGTCCTGGCGCGCGCGCAAAGTTGAATTCAAGTAAGCCGAGCAAGTTTTTTATACTCTTCTTCGTCAATCGCTTCTGAGGTGTTATCTATGGCAGTTTCAAACATTTGGGCCATCATCGTCGCAACGATTGTGCAGGTGGTGCTCGGCTTCGTCTGGTTCGGCCCCCTGTTCGGGAAGGCGTGGATGAAGGAAATGAAGATTGACCCGAAGAAGGTCAAGAAGTCCGTCGCCAAGAAGAGCATGATGAAGGGCGGCATCGGGATGCTGATTACGTCTTTCATTATGGCGTACACGCTCGCGCAGTTCATCGTGGTCGGCAACGCGCTCAACATCGCGTTCTGGATTTGGCTCGGCTTCGTCGCAACCATCCAAGTCGGCTCGGTGCTGTGGGAAGGCAGGTCCTGGAAGTTCTTTGCCATCAACACGGCGTACTGGCTGGTCGGCTTGCTGATTATGGCGGAAATCATCGCCATCTGGCCGTAAAACTCGTTCTTTTTTTCTTACTATTTTTTATATCCCCCTTCATCACCCGCTCCTGAGGTGAATCACTATGGTTTCGTTAGTAAGCGTTAACGTCCTGGCCGTCATCGTGGCGGCTTTGGCGCAGTTCTTTATCGGCTGGATTTGGCACGGTCCGTTGTTCGGCAAGGCATGGATGCACGAAATGGGCATGAAGCCCAACCCGAAGATGAAGATGAGCATGATGATGCCGTCCATGATCGGCGCATTGATTGGCGCTTTGGTCATGTCGTACGTCGTCGCGCAGTTTGTTGCGCCGCTCGGCGTGGTCAACTTCGCGGGCGCGATGCAGTTCGCGTTCTGGGCGTGGCTCGGCTTGTTCGCGGTGCCGCTCGCAGGAAGAGTATTCTGGGAGCAGAAAACGTGGAAGCTGTTCGCCATTACGTCAGGATACTGGCTCGTCGTCCTCGGCGTTTCGTCGTGGCTTCTCGCCGTCTGGCACTAAGTTCTTGCTTTTTTTATTTTTAGAATTATCGTAGCTTGTGCTCTAAGTTCTTGAAGATGCCAAACCGGATGGGCATCAGGAACGCAGCGTCGACGTCCAGAATCGGGCGCTTGTCGATATATTCCTCGCCGTCAAGCCCAATCACCAGCGAGTTCCCAACAAGAATGTTATTCGTCTTGGTCGCGAGGTTCGGCACGCCGCCGTTCACGCCGACCGAGCCGATGATAAACGAGCGCGCGTTGGGCTCCACAATCCAGTCCCAGTCGCCAATCTTGACCGCGCAGACGTACCGATAACGGTTCTCGCCCTGCAACGCATAACGCACGACCCGCTGCGATTCCTGCACGTCCACCCGTATCATAGAAGCGCCGGACGTGAGCGGGTTTTTAAGAATTCTGCTGTTGCAAACTATCCGATATAGCTCGTTTCGCCGATGGGGCGGCGCATCTTGGGCAGTTTTTCAGGACCCCGCGCGAGCATCTCTTCTTCAAGCTCCTCGATTTCGGCGTCGAGCTGCTTCAGGTCGAGCTTGAGCTTCAAGTGCTTGTTCAGCACTCTCAGAAGTTCGCGCGCGCCTTTCACGCCCAAGTACATCGGGTGACCGTACGTTTCCGCCAAGACCGCAATCGCGCTCTTGCCCTGCCTGCCCGCCAATCCGACGAGCACTCCCGAAACGCCTACAATCGGTCCGACAATGCCGTACAGCTTGTTGGTCGCGCCCGTGTTTTTGCAGAAGTCCTGCACGGGTTTCTTTGCCGTTCCGGTGCAGTAAATCTTGGGCGCTTTCGGAATCTGCTTCAAGCCGATACCGCCCAGCGCGATGATGTCCTCGCACCCGAGCGTGTCGCACACTTCGAGAATCTTGTCGCAGAATTCGTAGCAGGAATCTTCCGTGATGGGTTGCACGTCGCCGGCGAGCAGGAGAATGTCGCGCCCGCCTGCCTTCGCAAGATACAGTTCGATGCGCGGCAGTTCCACCAGATTATGTTCGTTGACGAACACCGAGTGCGGAATGCTCGTGCCCTGAAAGTCATACACTTTCTTGGCGTTGAGCTTGTCGATAATGAAGTCCGTCGCGACTTTGCCGACGTTGCCGATGCCGGGCAAGCCTTCCACGAGTATCGGCTTGTTCAGTTTCGCGAGCTTGCGCTGCGCAATCGCGGTCCACGTCATAGGAGCCCCGCGTCCGAGCGCTGCTTTTTCTTGCCTTCGCGGCGGTAACTGGCGTATTTGTCTTCAACCGAGAATTTCGGCGGCTGCGTTGTCGTTGTCGGAGCGCCGCACGTCGGGCAGGCTTCTTTCAGCGTGAACGTCGCGTCTTTCGGACAGAAGAGGATGCGTCTCATTCTTGGCGGGCGAACGCTGCCTCCGCCTTGTGCTTTTCCGCGTACGCGAGCGTGCTTTCGACGGCTTCCTTGAGCACTTTCTCTGCTTTCTTGAAGTCGTCTGATTTGACGGTGAGGTGATACGTGCCGGCCCCTTTGTACCGCACGTTCAGGTCGCCCTTGACTTTCAGGGCTTCGTTGAGCGCGTGGCGGATGATGTCAATGCCGTCCGGGGCGGTGCTGGTGATGGTGAAATCGCCGACAATCTGGACTTCCGGCGGCTTGATGCGCGCCTTCACGGCTTCCGTGATGTCCTTGGCGATGGCGGCGTCAACGCCCAACGTCGTGAGGTCTTCTTCGCCGCGGCTTGCGGCTTCGAACGCGGGGAACAATCCCGGATACTTCGCAAAAATCGGTCCCTTGACTTTCGTGTAGACCAGCTTGACGTCCATCTTTTTCGCTTTCGCGACGTGCTCGAGAATTTTTTCCGCGAGCTGTTCCTGCTTGATGTCGCTCAGCTTCGTGCGCTTCTGTCCTTCGTTGACGCGCCGGAGAGAAAGGTCGATGTGCCCTCGCTCTTTGTTGATTTGCATGACCTTGCAAACCACTTTCTTGCCTTCCTGCACGAACTCGCGGATGTTCTTGATTCTGCCGGGAGCGATTTCGCTGATGTGAATCATGCCCGACTTTTCCGCGTACTCATCGAGTTTGCAGAAAACGCTGTGGAACTGGACGTTCGTAATCGTACAGAGAACGAGTTCCTCGGGCTCAGGCCAGCCTTCCTTGCGGAGCAGCATCGTGAAAAATTACTCCAAGACTTCCAACACGCGCGCCTTGACGCGGCTCTTGCCCGACGTCGGCTCGGCGAGAATCTTCTGGCAAATCAGGCACTTGACACGCGTCGAGGCCTTGCCGAAGATGATTTGTTCGTTCTTGCACTTCGGACAGCGCACCTTGATGAACTTGCTATTGGTTTCTTTCAGACCCTTCATAGTGAATACCCCCTGAATAGACGGAATGAGGAAATGGGCGTTTATAAAGGTTGCTGAAGGTTACCAGCCGTCCTCGTTTGCCCACTGCGCGAGAAGTCCTTGCAGCGTCTCAGGGTTTTCCGCTTCGGCATAACTGATACGATAGCAAAGAATCTCGGGCAGACTATACCTTCTTGCGATTTGGAAAAGCTTCTTCTGAGGAACAATCTTCCACGTTGCTTCGAAGAGCTTGTTCTTAAGTATGCCTCCGAGTGTTTCGGAAAGTGAACGGGCTTTCTCTTCGCCCTCGTCCGTTGGTGCAATGAAAACGATGTGTGTTGCCCCTTCAACCAAAAGCCCTTGGATGATGTCCGCGATTATCAGGTTAGGATCCTTCAGCTGAGAATCAAGAACTTCAAATATGGAGTGAGTTTCTCTTCCGTTTTTGCTCTTGCGCGTCAGCCGCACTTCCGGTTTGTACGGGAACTGATAGAAAGAGGTATTGCTTTCCGGTGCTTTCAGCCAGATTTTTCCTTCTTCGACAATACGCGCGTATCTTTTTCCACACGATTTCGCATAAGAAATGATTGCTTTCTTGATGCTTACCGAGTAGTCATTCTCGCCCATGCTAGGCTCTCCGTCGTCTTTTGCGCCGTGCCAAGAACTCAACGTAGTCGTCACCGGACCAGAACCCAACTCTTGTTCTACGCGCCATACTCGCCTCCGACAGTGGTCTTCTTTTAATCCTTGCGGTATTGGGATTTTAAGAGCATCAGAACTCGTTCCGCAAATCCGAGAACAGCGCCACGAACTTCTTCACCGCAGTCTTCATTTCCTTCTTGCCGGCTTCGGTGACGGTGTACTTCTTGACTTTTCCGCCGTCTTTGAGCTCCTTGATGAGTCCGCCTTCCTTCAGGTCCTTGAGCACGGGATAAATCGTGCCCGCGCTGGGCAGGCAGCCCTTGCGCTTTTCGATTTCCTTGCGCACGTCGTCGCCGGACATCTCCTTTTCGCTGATCATTCGCAGCACGAGAAAGCTCAGAAAACCCTTCATCTCGCAGTGCGCGGTCATACGGTTCTCAACGGACGCTTCCTTCTTATATCTATCGGTGAATATCGGAAAACCGATATGCTTAAATAGTTGTATCGGATATCCGATATACAGAACATACTCGTGGAGGAAATACCTATGGCATACGACACCCTTGCAACTCACGACATCGTGAACAAGACGGCAGAGGCGCTGAGGAAGAACGGCTTCAACGTCATCGTCGCGAAAGACGGCGCCGACGCGAAGGCGCACGTTTTCAAGCTCATTCCGAAAGGCGCGGAAGTCATGCAGATGACCTCGGTCACGCTCGACGCGCTGGGCATCTCGAAGGAAATCAACGAGTCCGGCCAGTACAAGGCCGCGCGAGGCAAACTCTGGGACAAGAGCGTCCCGCAGAAAGAAAAGAAAGCGCTCGGCTGCATTCCCGACTACGCCGTCGGGAGCGTCCACGCCGTGACGCAGGAAGGCCACGTCCACATCGCGTCCGCGACAGGCTCACAGATTCCCGCCTACGCGTATGGCGCGGAAAAAGTCATCTGGGTCGTCGGCACGCAGAAAATCGTCAAGGATTTCAACGACGGCATGAAGCGCCTCGAAACCCACACGTTCCCGCTTGAGGATGCACGCGCGCTCAAGGCGTACGGCGTCCACAGCGGCATCAACAAAATGCTGGTCGTCAACAAGGAAATCACGCCCGGACGCATCACCATCATCCTGGTGCCTGAGGTACTGGGATTCTAGCAACGTGCGCGGACACGCGCGGAGGTGACACGGTGGGAATGGACTGCTGCGGCAACGCCTGCGGCCCTCGCAACTTCCTGACCAAGGAAGAGAAGATTGAGATGCTCAAGGAATACCAGGAGCAGCTCGAGCACGAGACGCAGGGCGTGAAGGAACGCATCAAGGATCTGCAAAAGAAAGCGGAAGCGTAAAGCGATATTTTTTCTTTTACTTTTTATTTCTTCACGACAAGTTTCTTTCCGACGAAGTCGGCGTATCTCTTCGCGGCGACGACGACCCCCTGGTCGACGGCGCCGTCGAACACCTTGAGTTTGATGGTGACTTTCTTCTTGTCGAGCTTCCGCTGCCACGTGCCGACTGCCTTGCCGTCGCGCACGATAATGTAGCCGAAGCCCATGATCATTTCCCGCTTGTACTTCACGTCGTAGAACGAGTCCCGGTCTTGGAACGCGATAGTGTATTCGTCGTAAATGGGAATCAGGTCGGTCATTCCTCTTTTGACGGGCAGCTGCTTCTTGGGCGCGTAATACGCTTTGCCACTGATGACTTCTTCCGTCAGCTCGTGTTTGAGATGCGCGAGCGCAAACTTCGCGTCCTTCACCGTCAAACTCGACCACCAGACGTAATCGCGCACCGTCGCCGGACCGTGGCTCGTGAAATAGCGCCGCGCGAGCTCAATCCGCGCTTCGTCGTGCGTCAATTGCTTTCCTTTCGGCACCCATTCGTCGACCAGCACGAACGTGAACTGTTTTCCCCGGCGCGGACCCCAGCAGACATGCCCTTTGTACACGGCGTTACTGAGCATAAACATCGCTTTCATCTCGGCGGTGCGTAATCCCGCCTTGACCAGCGCGTGCTTAATCTCCGCGCGTGTCAACTGCCTGCCTTTGAGCGCCTTGACGATGACTTTTTCGGACTTCGCGACTATCGCTTCGGTCAATCCAATCTTTTTGTGATAATACGCGAACCGTTTCATCATTCTCGGCGCGGTGAGTTTCATAATCCAACGGAAATCGTCAGGCGTGACGTAGTGGAGCGTGCCGCGCATCGCCCACGTCTTGATAATTGAGCCGTCGTGCAGCGCGCGCTCGATGTCTTTCTCGGTCGCGCCGGGAATGCGCATCCCAACCGCCCACGTGCTTGCGTAGAAATCCTGCGCCTGCACCGCGCCGAACCAAGCAACGACGTCGCGCGGCGTCGTGAACGGAGAATTGACCAGCCGTTCGTTCGCAAAACGTCGTACGAGCAGGTCGGTCATGCTGCGGAGTGGCGCTGAGAACTCTATAAATGTTTCTTATAGCGCGAACGGAGAACTCGTCTGCCGCTGCTTCTTGATTCTCGTGCTTGAGATGAGCACGCGCTTCAACTGCGCTTCGTACTTCTTGACAATTGCTTCTGCCTGCTGGTTCTTTGGGAAATAGCCGAAGTGGAACGTCAGCTTGGAATACTTGCCCGCGGATGAAAGAATGGCATTGTTGAGCTGAAAGTCAGGATGCTGCTCGCGGATGGAGCGCTGCATGTCCGCGTACGAGCCGGAACCCGTCGCCGTGTCGTGCCACGCCGTGTACACGAGCGGGTTGACGTAGGTCAGGCACGGCAGCGTGACGCGGAGCGCGGGCTCGATGGCGAAATCGCGCAGAACGTCCGCCGCCAGCGAACGAATTTGCTCAAAACCCGGATGGCTGGGCAGAATCGCGAACTTCTTGCCCTCATTGCAGACGTGCTCGAGCGTGACGAAGACCAGCTGACTTCCCGGCGGCTGTTCGCGCATCTTCTTTTCCGCAACCGTCAGGTCCATGTCGAGCGGCGTCGCGTACTTCTCGACCGCGAGCTTTTCGAGCGAGAACTCTCGCTTGACTTCCGGCAGTTCGTTCCTCGTCGAGGCAGTGTACGCGCGCCCCCAGTCTTCCGCATGCATAGCTGAGATTTCACTCGGGCGGCTTTTAAAGGTTACGCACCCCAACCCTTAAAAACTCCGCACGCCTCATTCAGGCAAAAGAGGTCCCGCGCATGTATGCAATAACGAAAATTCTTGCCCGCGAAGTGCTCGACAGCCGTGGCAACCCCACGGTCGAAGTGGATGTCCACACCTCCTCGGGCAGGTACGGCCGCGAGATGGTTCCTTCCGGAGCGTCCACCGGCGTCCACGAAGCGCTCGAACTGCGCGACGGCGGCAAACGGTTTCTCGGGCTGGGCGTTCAGCGCGCGGTGCGGAACATTCTCCACCAGATTGCGCCCAAAATCACGGGAATGGACTCTCGGGATCAGCGCGCGATTGACGAACTGATGATTGAAATCGACGGAACCGCGAACAAGTCCGTCCTCGGCGCGAACGCCATCATGGGCGTCAGCCTCGCCGTCGCGAAAGCGGCAGCCGTCACGTCAGAAATGCCCACGTACCAATATCTCGGCAAGCTCTGCGGGCACAAGAAGTACATCCTTCCCGCGCCGTTCATGAACGTCATCAACGGCGGCAGGCACGCCGGCACCAACATTGACTTTCAGGAATTCATGATTGTGCCGTTCGGCGAAAACTTCCGCGAAAGCCTACGGATGGCGTCCGAGACCTACCACACGCTCCGCGAAATCATCATCAAGCGCTATGGCAAGGAGTCCTCGAACGTCGGAGACGAAGGCGGGTTCACGCCGCACTGTCACGGCGGAGGCGGCACGATGTGCGAGCTCGTCGAGGAACCTCTCGACTTGCTGACCGAAGCCGTCGAGGAACTCGGCTACCAAAAGGAGGTCAAGTTCGCGATGGACGTCGCCGCGAGCGAGTTCTACCACCACGGCGCGTACCTGGTGCGCGGCAAGCACGTGTCCTCGGGCGAACTGCTTGACATCTATTCTGACTTGCTCAAGAAATACCCCATTGTCAGCATCGAGGACCCATTTCATCAGGAGGCATTCGGCGATTTCGCGCAGGCGACGCGCAAGTTCCGCGCGAAATGCCAGATTGTCGGCGACGACCTCACGGTCACCAACACGCACCGCATCGCTCGCGCAATCAAGTCAAAATCCGCCAACTGTCTGCTCCTGAAAGTCAATCAAGTCGGCACGCTCACGGAAGCGATTGACGCAGCCCACCTCGCGCAAAAGGCGAACTGGAACGTGATGGTCTCGCACCGCTCGGGAGAAACCGAGGACCACTTCATCTCCGACCTCGCTGTCGGGCTGGGCAACCAGCAAATCAAGGCAGGCGCGCCCGCACGCGGCGAACGCACGAGCAAATACAACCAACTCCTCCGCATCGAGGAGAAAATGGAAGAAGGCGTGAAGTTCTGCGACAAGAAATGCTGGATGCCGAAGGCGTGATTACGCGAGCGTGTATTCGGTAACGAGTTCTTCCAACTGCGTTTCAATCAACGCTCGTAATTCCCATTCGTACTGCGGTCCTGACACCCACGGGCGAAAGAGTTCGAACGCGTCGCGCGGCGGCTGGCAATGCTGGTTGAAGGCGGCGTTCGAGGTGTAGAAAAAGAGCGTTTGTCCTTCGTTGTGGATTCCGTACTGCGTTTTGCCCCACGACGAGCCGGTATGGGTTCCGATGACGATGCGTTTGTCGCCGTAATCGCTGCGCGGCGCGCGCTCAAGCATTCGTTTAACGACCTCCACCATCGGGCGTTCGAACGTGCCGTACAGCCTGCGCTCAAACGAGTCTCCGCCTTTGAAGGTGGGCTGCCAGTTCGGCTGTTTCTTCCGCGCGTTAAACTCGCAATTGGCGCGCGCGAACTCCATCGTGGCTGCCGATTTTTCGGGATGACGGTCCACGAACAGGTAAATCGTGGCGATGGCGCACGTCTCGTTGGTGAAAATCTTGGCCATAGCGTCGGGGTGAAAGGGCGGAATTTAAGAACGTTGCGCTCGCAAGTATTTTATAAGAACCCACCTTATGCATACGCATGGAACGGGTGGTGCTGCTATCGTGCGTGAGCAAAAAGCTCGCCCGAAAGGCTCGCGCGCAGGACTTGTACACGAGCACGCTGTTCAAGTTCAACCTCGCCTACGCGAAAACGCTCAAGCCGCGCGACATTTTCATTCTTTCGGCAAAGTACGGCCTGATTGCGCTCAACGACGAGATTGAGCCGTACGACCAAACCCTGAACGCAATGCCCGAACGCGAGAAAAAGGCGTGGGCAGACCGCGTTGCGCAGCAGCTGAGAACGCATATCAACATGCGCGACGACGAAGTCGTCTTTCTCGCCGGCGAAAACTACCGCAAGTACCTGCTCGCTCACCTAAGCCACGTCACGGTCCCGATGCGCGGGCTCGGCATCGGCAAGCAGCTGCAGTTTTTGAAGGGGAAACTCCATGGCTGACCTCTGCAACGCGCTGCACCGGTGGGCGAACCAGCTGCCCGCGTTCACGTTTCCGTTCAACAACAAGGACATTCCGCTGAACGGCATCTATCTGCTGTTCGAGCACGGCGAAACCGGTCACGGCGCGCGGCGCATTGTCCGCGTCGGAACCCACACGGGCAAGGACCAGCTGCGCTCGCGGCTGTGGCAGCATTTCGAGAACGAAAACAAGGACCGCAGCATCTTTCGCAAAAATATCGGACGCGCGCTGCTCGCGAAAGACAACGACCCGTTTCTTGCGCAATGGGAACTCGACTTGACGACCAAAGACGCAAAGGAAAAGCACTCGGCGAGCATTGATTTCAAGAAGCAGGAAACGACAGAGCAGCACGTCAGCAAGCGCCTGCAAAATTCTTTTAGTTTTGTCGTCGTGCAGGTCGACGACCCCGCGCAAAGAAAATTGTTCGAATCGCGCATCATTTCAACACTCTCGCACTGCGCCGCGTGCGAGCCCTCATCAAATTGGCTCGGTCTCCATTCTCCAAAACAGAAAATCCGCGAAAGCGGGCTCTGGCTCGAGCAGGAATTATACAAAGAACCGTTGAGCGCAGCGGAATTTGACGCGCTGCAATCGCTTAAAGCGAATTAAAGCCGGACCGCGAGCATCACGTCAGACACATTGGTCCCCGTCGGACCCGTAATGACCGCTTTTTTGAGTTTTTGCCAGAACACGAAGGAGTTGTTGTCTTTCAGGAACGCTTTGTCATCGAGCTTGAGCTGCTGCGCGCGTGTGAATGTCATGGTGTCCGCAATCGCGCCTGCGTGAGGGGAATTGTCAATGCCGTCCGTGCCGATGGACGCGAGCGCGGTGTTTTTCATTTTCGCCAGCTCGCGGATGCTGCCCAGCACGAGCTCCTGATTGCGCCCGCCTTTACCGGTGCCGCGCACCGTGACGGTCGTTTCGCCCGCGGCAATCACCGCCGTGCGCGGCTTGAGTTTCGCGAGCAGTTTCTTTCCCGTGTCGCGCGCTTCTCCCGTCAGTTCTGTCGAAAGAATAATCGTCTTGAGCTTGAGTTTCTTGGCTTCGACGACCATCGCGTTCACGGCGCGCGTATTGTCGATGACGACTTGGTTGTGCACGTGCCTGAAGAACTTCGCCTCTTTCGGCGTTTCGGACACGGGCACCTGCGGCAGGCTGTACTTCGCGAGAATCTGCTGCGCGTCGCGAATCGTCGTCGGGTCGTGCACCGTCGGACCGCTGGCGATGACCGCGGGATCGTTCCCGGGCACGTCTGACACCAGCAGCGAAACGACGGTTGCGGGAGCGCAGTGCGCCGCGAACCTCCCGCCCTTGACGCCGTCAAGGTGCTTGCGCACCGTGTTGAACTCCTGAATGGTCGCGCCGCTCTTCAGCAAACGTTTCGTGAGCGGAAGATACTGGGCAAGCGGGATGCGCGGGTCGGTAAAAAGCGCGCTGCCGCCGCCGGAAATCAGGCACAGGACGAGGTCGTCTTCGCGCAGACCTTTTGTCATGCGCAGGATGCTCTTGGTGTGCGCGACATTGTTGGGCGAAGGTACCGGATGGTCGCCCGCGACGACCGTAATGCGTTTCAGCGTGCGCGCCGTGATGTCAATCACTTTGCCTTTCGTGATGCGATTGCCGAGAATCTTTTCAACAACAGAGGCCATGATACCCGACGCCTTTCCCGCACCGACAACGATGATGCGGCGGAACTGGTGAGAGTAGCATGAAAACGTCCCGATGCGCAGCACGTTCCCTTGCACTGAAATCGCTTCGCGGAGCGCGCGTTCCGGGTCAACGGCGTCCAGGCCTGCGTTCAGGATTTTCACGCACGCACGCGATGCGGGAGACGTTCCTACCTGTGCTGCGTTCTTGATGTGCATGCGTCCTCTTTGCCCTGAATCGAGAGCGATGCATTTAAAAACGTTTGTCCGCACACAGCAGAGTAAAAAGAGGCGTGATGAAAACTATCGTCCTGAGCGGCACCGGTTCTGAACAGTTTGCCCGCAAGCTTGCCCGCAGACTGAAGGCTTCTTACGCTTCGCTGATCGCCGACCACTTCCCTGACGGCGAGCTGAAGCTGCGCATTCCGCTTTCGGTCACGGGCGCTCGCGTGCTTCTGGTGCACTCCTTCCAGCCCAATCCCGAGCGCGCGCTGCTGCAGGCATTGTTCGCCATCGGCGCCTGCCGCCAGCAAGGCGCGAAGAACGTCACGCTCGTCGCTCCCTATCTCGGCTTTCTCCGGCAGGACAAGATGTTCCACCCCGGCGAGGCGATGAGCAACCGCATCATTGCCGAAGCGCTCAGCCGAGCGGACCGCGTCGTGACGATGGACCCGCACCTGCACCGCATCAAAAGCCTGAACCAGATTTTCAAGACCAAGACGACGACGCTCACCGCCGACGGACTTATCGCTGACGCGCTGCGCAAAAAGCACCGCAACGCCATCGTGATGGGCCCTGACGGCGAATCGTCCCAGTGGGCAGCCGACGTCGCAAAGCAGGCAGGCGTTGATTCCGTCATACTCAAGAAAAAGCGCTACACCGCAACGAAAGTCCGCGTCATCGTTCACTCAAAGATTCCGCTGAAGGGCAGGAACGTCGTGATTGTGGACGACATCATCAGCACCGGCCACACGATGCTCGAGCCCATCAAGCAGCTGAAGAAGCTCGGCGTGCGTTCAGTCGTGTGCATCGGCGTGCACGGCGTGTTTGCCAACGGCGCGCTCAAGAAGCTTCGGGCATTGGGCGCAAAAGTCGAGGCGACGAACACCATTGACAATCCCGTGGCAACGATTGACGTCACCGGCGCGTTCGCGGAGGCATTGCGCTGATGGCGTTCCGCACTCTCTACCTCTTTCGGCACTCGCAGTCCGTCGACAACAAGCGCCAGATTTTCTCGGGCTGGCGCGACACGCCGCTCACGTCTTTCGGGCTGAGCCAGGCGAAAAAGGTCGCTCGCAAGCTCAAGGGCAAGCACATTGACGTCGCGTTTTCGTCCGACCAGAAGCGCGCGCTGCAGACGCTCGATGAAGTCCTGAAATTTCACAAAGGCGCACCCGTGATTATTGACCCGCGTCTGCGCGAGCGCAACTACGGCAAACTCACGGGCAAAAGCAAGGTCGCGTTCGCAAAGAAAAACCCGAAACTCTACGCCGTCTACCACCGCGCGTACAACATCGGGCCGCCGCAAGGCGAGTCGTTCAAGGATGTCAACGCGCGCGTGCAGCCGTTCATCCACGACCTGCTCCACATCATGAAGAACTACAAAGTCAACGTCGCGATTTCCGCGCACGGCAACTCGATTCGTCCGTTACGCAAATACTTCGAGCATTTGACCATTTCTCAGATGAGAAAGATCGAGAACGCGCAGGACAAATACTGGGCGTACCGCGTCAAGGTGTGACGCGGTCGAGCAGACGCTTCTCAAGCTTTTGGTACGTCAAGGGCGCTTGGTCTTTCGTGGCGGTCGTCACGTGCACCATCGCCTCGAGCGCATCCGTCGCCAGCCTGCTTAAGGAAGTCTCGTCAAACGCAACGTTCTCGGCATTGAGCTCCGAGACGCGCAGGAGCAGCGCGTCAAGTTGTTTGAGCACGGCCTCGGCGTACAGCGGATTTCGGAAGGTGATGGTCGTGTGCGCAGCCTCGCCGTACGTTTTCAGCAGGGAGTCGGGAAGCGCGCGGCACACGCGAAGCACGTCAAGAATTTTTTGGTACGCGCGATCGTAGTCATCCATAGCTCACCCCAGTTTGTCGACGGCTCTGTTCTGCGCCTCGATGTAGTGCTCGATGAACATCTTCCAGTCAGCCATGTTCGCGATTTCGCGCGCGGCGAGCTTGTTCTCGATGCGCTCCTGCTTGGGAAGCGCGACATAGGCGTGCATCGTTTCAGCGAGCTCGTTCACGACTTCTTCATCGGTCTTTTTCAGGCGTTTCAGGACCCAAATGCCGGGAGCCCTGCCCTGCTCGCATTCGACGCAGATGAAGCGCCCGAATCCTGACAAGTCAGTGGTGACCGAAGGAACGCCAAGCGCGCCTGCTTCCAGCGGCGTGTACCCCCACGGTTCGTAATACGAAGGAAACACGCCGAAGTGCGAGCCCTGCATCGCCTCGTTGTAACTCATATCCAGCAAGCCGTCCGCGCCGGTGAGGTACGTCGGGTAGTAGACAACCTTGACGCGGTCGTCCGCTTCATTGTCGAGCCCCAGACTGGTCAGCGCGTTGATGATGAGGTCGCTCTGCTCGTCGTAGAGGTCGTGCGTCGCGACCGGAGGGCGTCCTTTGCGCTTGAAGCGCAGGATTTTGCGCTTGAGCTCGTCGCGCAAGTCCTCGTTAAACAGTTTGTCCTTGTTGATTTCGGTGCCGGAAATGAGTTCGTGGATGATGTTGTGCTCAATCTCGTCGATGTCGTCCGAAATCGATTCCTTCAGGTCGCGGTAGTACGTCTTGCTCTCAAGCAGGCTTTGCTTGATGGCTTTCACGTTGCCCGGCACCCAAAAGAACGCGACGACCGTCTTCGGGCTGCTCTCCGCCTTGAGGCGGTCGTTCAGTTTTGCTAACGCTTTGATGAAAATGTCAATGCCCTTGTCGTGGAACTCGTACCGTCCCGCGAGGAAAAACACGAGCGTGTCGTTCAGCTCGAACGAGTAGTACGGGAAAAAGTAGGAAAGCAAAAAGTCGAAAATCTTGGACTTGGTGAGCTTGTGCTTGATGCTGATTTCCTCGAACGTCGGGTACTTGCCCATGTCCAATCCGTTCGGCAGCAGGACGTCCGGCTTGCGCCCGAGCAGGTGTTCTGCTTCCATGCCCGTGATTTCGCTGACCGTCGTGAAAATGTCGGTCTGCTGCGCCGACTGCTTCTCAAGATAGTGCTTGGCTTTCAAGCCCTGTCCGCGGCGGTTCGCTTCCTCGTCCGCGTTGATGGAGTCGAGCATTTCGTACAATTGTCCCGCGCTCGCGAGCGTGCGTCCCAGCATCGTGGCGTGCGTCGTGAAGACCGTCGCGACGCGGACGTTGTTCGCCTTGAGGTAGAGAATCCCCGCGCCCGAAAGCCACTCGTGGAACTGCGCGACCGTCGCGCCGTCCGAGACCTGCGCGATTTTCTCGACCAGCTTGCCCGCCGCCCACGCCCAGATGACGGGTTCGTCGAAGTCGTAGTATTCCGTGCCGAGCGAGTCGATTTGGTAGCGGTCCCAGAGGAATTTCTTGATGCCGTCGGCGTGCTTGACGAAATTCGTGAAGTCGATGAGTATCGTGTTCGGACTGCCCTTGATGAGCCACGTGCCGTAATGGCACTCGATGCCCTCGGCTTTCAAGCTGGCAAATACTGCTTTGAATTTGTCCGGCGGGACTTTTTCTTCGAACGCGCCGAAGGTCTTGTTCAGGAAATACGGTCCGATGGTGAAGTAGTTTTCGTGGTAGTGCTCGACCATTCTCGAGGCCTTGCTGCTCACGACCGTGTAAATGCCGCCGACCTTGTTGCAGACCTCCCAGGAGACCTCACAGCACGTTTTTGCCTTGGCGTCCATTACGCGCCTCCGTGCTGAGAGCGCACGCTGCTTCCCAGGCAGTTTGGTCGTTCGTCGTACGTATCAGATTGACTGCCTACGACAATACTGCCGGGGACGCGCGAGCGTGGACTCAGGAACGCGGGGTAGCCCTTTGACAAGGTCATGATGGAGTCATTCCGAACAGCGTATAAAAGGATTGTATACTATCCGAAAGTGAGAAAAATTACTTTTTACTGCGCGGATAGATAATTTTGAGCACTTCGCCCACGAGCAACATCGGGGCGCTTGCCGCCAGCACCAGCAGCCAGTCGTGCAGGTTGAGCGGCACCGAATCGAAGAGGATGTCGAGCACGGGCGTGTAAATCACGATAAGCGTGAGCGCGATGGACGACACAATCGCAAGCCACACCCACTTCGAGCCCTTCGTGACGAACGCGGAATGGTCGCCCTGATAGTTGAGCACGTTGAACATTTCCTGCAATACGACCGCGGTGAAGACGACCGTCTGCGCGCGGATTAAGTCGGAAGGATACTGCCGGAAGACGTAGAGGGCGGTAACCGCCATCGTGAGCCCGAGCACCCACAGCTCGATGTTGTTGCGGCGCGTCATGATGCCTTCCTTCGTGCTCTTCGGAGGACGCTGCATCGTGTCGCTCTCGGGCGGAAGAACGCCGAGCGCCAACGCAGGGAGCCCGTCCGTCACGAGATTAATCCACAACAAATGCACCGGCAGCAAGGGCAGCGGCATTCCAAGGATGAGCGCGCCGAACACAATCAGCACCTCGCCGACATTGCTGGACAGGAGATAGAGAATGAACTTGCGGATGTTGTCAAAGATTCTGCGCCCTTCGCGCACGGCCGAAACGATGGACGCGAAGTTGTCGTCGGCAAGCACCATCGCGCTCGCTTCCTTCGCGACGTCCGTGCCGGCGATGCCCATCGCGATGCCGATGTCCGCTTGCTTCAGCGCGGGAGCGTCGTTGACGCCGTCGCCAGTCATCGCGACGATGTAGCCGCGCTTCTGCAGCGCATCAACAATCTTGAGCTTGTGCGCGGGATTGACGCGCGCATACACGCCGATGCGTTCCACGTGCGAGTTCAAATCCTTGACGCGCTCGAGCTCCTCGCCCGTCATTTCACCGCCTGTGATGCCGAGCTCGTCGGCAATCGCTTTCGCGGTCGCGGGGTGGTCTCCGGTAATCATCACGACCTTGATGCCTGCAGTAATGCATTCGGCAATCGCCTGCTTGACCTCGTCGCGCGGCGGGTCAATCATCGCCTGCAAGCCGACAAACACCAAGTCCTTTTCGACTTTGTCGGTGCGCTCCTTGCCCGGCTCGCGGTACGCGAAGCCCAGTACGCGAAGCGCGCCCTTGGCAAACTGCTCGATTGCAGCAGTCGCTTCCTTGCGCATCGCGGGCGTCAGCTTGACTTTCTTGCCGTTGTGGAGAATGTGCGTCGAGCGTGCGAGAATGATGTCGGACGCGCCCTTGACGTACGCGACGACCTTGGCGCCCTGCGTGTGGAACGTCGTCATGCGCTTGCGTTCGGACGTGAACTCGAGTTCCGCGACGCGCGGGAGCTTTTTGTTCAGCGCCTCGTAATCAACGTCCAGCTTCATCGCGGAAACGAGCAGCGCGCCTTCGGTCGGGTCGCCGAACACGTTCCACGCGCCGTTATGCGCGATGCGGCTGTTGTTGTTCAGCGCGCCGATGGTGAGCAAGAGCTGCAAATCCTTGGGTTTTTCCGAGAACGTTCCTTCCGGAGCATAGCCTGAGCCCGTAACGTCAATGACTTTGCCGTCGACATACAGCTTTCGGACGGTCATTTCGTTGCGCGTGAGCGTTCCGGTTTTGTCGGAGCAAATCACGTTGCACGCGCCCAAGGTCTCGGCGCTGGGAAGCTTGCGGATGAGCGCGTTGCGGGCAGCCATCAGGCGCACGCCGAGCGCGAGTTCAATCGTGACGATGGCGGGCAGTCCTTCAGGAATTGCGGCGACCGCGAGCGCGACCGCTTCGAGCAGGAATTGGAGGAACGGCTTGTGCTCGAGCAATCCCGTCACGAACACGACTCCGCAAATGCCAAGCACGAGCACCGTAATCCACACGCTCAAGCCGGCGAGCTTCTTTTGCAGGGGAGTGTCGTCGGGTTCTGCTTCGTCAATCATTTTCGCGATTTTGCCGAGCTCGGTCTTCAGTCCGGTGCCCGTGACGACAGCTTTCGCGCGCCCTGCCGTAACGACGGTGCCGGAGAACGCCATGCAGACTTGGTCGGCGACCTGCGCGTTCGCCTTGACTGCGTCGAGTTTCTTCGTGACCGGCGTGCTCTCGCCGGTAAGCGCGGACTCCAGCGTTTGGAGATTGACGACTTCGAGCAAACGGCAGTCGGCGGGGACCTTGTCGCCCGTTTCGAGCAGAATGACGTCGCCGGGAACCAAGTCCTCGGAGCTGATGAGCGCTTCCTTGCCGTCGCGCAGCACTTTCGCCTTCAGGGCGGTGAGCTTCTTGAGCGCGGCGATGGCTTCCTCGGCGCGGTATTCCTGAATGACGCCGAGCGCGGCGTTAATGATGACGAGGACGAGAATCACCCAGAAGTCCGTGTATTCCTTCAGGAGGAACGCGATGACGAGCGCTGCGAGCAACACCCACACGACCGGATTGTTGAACTGTTCAAGGAACAGCGACAGAATACTCGGACCTTTCTTGCCCTCAATGGCATTCTTGCCGTACTCGAGAATACGATGCTGCGCTTCGCTCGAAGAAAGCCCCGAAGCTGACGTCTTCAGCTCCTGCATCACCTCATTCGCGGTCGTGTCGTGGAACGACATTGCATTTTGCGGAGGCCGAGACCTATATAAATGATACGGTGCGCTCCAAATCTTTATATAGACTCGAACTTCCTTGAAGAGCAAGACAAAAGGTGATTGCATGCAAGTCAAAGACGTTTTGAGAATCAACTATCTCGCCATCAGTCCGAACGATACGCTCTCGAGCGTGTTCGGCAAGCTCGAAAAGGGCAAGCACACCGAAGCCGTCGCGCTCGACGACCAAGGAAGGTATGCCGGCATGCTGTGGAAGCGCGCGCTCATCCGCGGCAGGATTGACCCCGCGGCGACGAAAGCGAAAAACTTCATTACCAAGCCCGCGACCTTGACTGCGGAAATGCCGCTCGAAGAAGCCGCCCGCCTGTTGCACGAATCTGACTTTCACGTGCTCGCTGTCTTGGACAAAGGCAAACGCGTGCTCGGCATCTGCGGCGCGCGCGACGTGCTCGACAACCTCCAGCACTTGCTCGGCGACGCGAAAGCGTCCGAAGTCGGCACAATGAAACTCATCACGCTTCGAGACACGGATCCGCTCGCAAAAGCGGTCGCCGTGCTCCACCACGACAAGATTGACCACATCCCGCTCATCGACGGCAGCGGCCGGCTGACTGGAGTCGCGTCGGTGTTCGATATCGCCATTCGCTTCCACCTCGGCACGCCGCAGGGCTCGGTGTCCGGCCGTCACGGCAAACACGGACGCACCTCGCACTCGGGACAAGACTCGGGAGAACGCCCGAACTATGACGCGCTGCCCTTGCAGAACGTGATGTCCCGCATCCTGATTACGGCGTCACCGAAAACACGCGCCACCGACATCGTCAAGCTCCTGCTCGAAAACGAGCTTTCTGACGTCATTCTTGTCGAAGGTGACCGCCCGGTCGGCATCGTGACGACCAAAGACTTATTGCACGAGGTTTCGCGCGCGTGAGGCGCAGCAACCACCAAAAAATCGAAGGATTGCTCGCTCTGGGACTGCTCATCCTCGTCATTATCGCCGTGATTGCAGCGTTTCCCGACCAGCCCGCGTCCAGCTCGTACAAATGCACGGACACGGACGGAGGAATCAACCCGTTTGTTTCAGGAGTCGCGTTTGACTGGCGCACCGGCTCGAGCATAACAGACAAATGCATCGACGCGACACAATTGCAGGAATTCTCGTGTCAGTATTCATTGCAGGAACCGCGTGGGCGTGTCGGATTGACGACGATTGCGTGCCCGAACAGCTGTCAGGCAGGACGCTGCGTCGCGCCGGACTTGGTCGTTACCGATGTGGTTGTGGACAAACAGCCGCACGTCAACGACGAACTCAAAGTCACCTTCCACGTGAAGAACGAAGGAGAGTATCCTGTCTTTGCCGTTGACCTTGATGTGTACTTTGAACCCGGCTACGGCCTTCTTGCAACGCCGCCTTTGACGCCGCTCGCGCCGGGCGAAACGACCGATGTTGTTTACAGCGTTGTCTACCGCGTGCCGGGCACGTTCCGCATCACCAGCGTCGTGGACCCGCACGATGTCGTTGCTGAGAGCGACGAAAGCAACAACCAACGCACGGACGTCGTGACGGTTGCAGGGATTGCGTAAAGAATTGCTTTTCAGATAATGCTTCCTTGCTGGTGACGCTTCCTCGTTTCTGCGCTTCAAACCTGCTTGCCGATAGCACTGACTTCTCCAACCTATCCTTTCTACTGACTATCCTATGACTATTTCAATTATAACTAATACCTTCAAAAGTAGTAGGTAATAGTTATTTAAGTAGTATGCTACTACTAAAAGAACGAAAGATTTATAAGGAGACGTTCGTGGAAGCCGTGCAATGAAGAGGTGCGCGTAGTGTCCAAACGCCCCGCGGCGCGACGCAAGTACGCGCACCTTCGTTCGTTGATTCTCAAGACGTTTGTTGCGGGACAGAAAACCGTCAACCAAGTCGCGACCGAAACCGGCATCAACTGGCGCACCGTCGACAATCACGTCGTCTATCTCACGGGCCGCGGTTTTCTCAGAGAAGTCTTCGTTTCCCGCTACGTCAAGATTTACGAAATCACCGACCGCGGACGCTCCGCGTTGAAAGGAGGCGCCTTGTGACGCGCGTCCTGATGTTCGGCTGGGAATTCGCGCCGCTTATCTCCGGCGGCTTGGGCGTCGCGTCCGCAGGATTGGTCAAGCAGCTCGTCGCGCAAGGCGCGGACGTCACGTTCGTGCTGCCGAAAATGAGCAAGGACATTTCGGTGCCGGGCGTCACCATCATCTCCGCCGACCGAAGAGGCAACGGCAACCTCACCATCCGAGGAGTCAAACTCAACGGCGTCGTGTCGCCGTACGTCACGAGCGGCAACGAAGGACAAAAGTTCTGGCAGCGCCGGCAGCCGCAGGCGAGCGCGCTCTACGGCAACAATCTCTGGAACGAAGTCGAACGATACGCGGAGATGGCAAAAGTCATCGCAAAGGAAGTGCCGCACGACGTGATTCACGCGCACGACTGGATGACGTATCAGGCAGGCATCAACGCCAAGAAAGTCTCGGGCAAACCCCTCGTCGTCCACATCCACGCGACGGAATTCGACCGCACCGGCAACAACGGCGTGAACCCGCACGTGTTCAACATTGAAAAGAAAGGGTTCATGGAAGCGAACGCCGTTGTTGCGGTCAGCAATTTCACGCGCGAGAAAGTGCTGCACCATTACGGCATTCCCGCCGCGAAAGTCCACGCCATCCACAACGGCATCGAGCTTACTGAGGAGCCGAAGCACGTGCCTCAATTTTCCAAGAAGGACAAAATCGTGCTGTACCTGGGCAGAATCACGCTCCAGAAAGGTCCCGACTGGTTCCTGTACGCTGCGAAGAAAGTCGTCGAGAAAGACCCGAACGTCAAGTTCGTCATCGTCGGCGGCGGAGACATGGAGACGTTCATGATTGAGAAAGCCGCCGAGCTCGGGCTGGCAAAGAACGTCCTCTTCGCGGGCTGGCTGCAGGGCGCGGACATTGACCGCGCGTTCAAGATGGCCGACGTGTACGTGATGCCGTCCGTGTCCGAGCCTTTCGGCTTGACGCCGCTGGAAGCGATGCGGAACGGTACGCCCGTCATCATCAGCAAGCAGTCGGGCGTCAGCGAAGTCATCA
Source organism: Candidatus Nanoarchaeia archaeon (assembly GCA_041488275.1). Lineage (GTDB taxonomy): Archaea > Nanobdellota > Nanobdellia > Woesearchaeales > ARS49 > DSQK01. The sequence continues at coordinate 55,601 of JBGPOY010000002.1, read as the reverse complement.
AGCACTGCCTCAAGGTCGACTTCTGGGACACGCACCAAATGGCGAACAAAATCCTCGGCGTCCTGTATTACAAGGAACTCCAAGACGAACTCGGCATCCAAGGCCGCACCGAAAGCAGCAAACTCACGTGGACCGCTCCCGCGCAGCGCATCCTCAACCTATATGGCGATCTTATGAGCAAAACGAGGCGAAAACAATGACCAACCTGTGCCTGTACTTCCAAATCCACCAGCCGTTCCGGCTGAGGCAGTACCAAGTGTTTGACATCGGCAAGCATCAAGGCTACTTTGATGACCACAAAAACCGGGAAGTGATGGAGAAAGTCGCGCGCAAGTGCTACGTTCCCGCGACCAAGACAATCCTTGAGCTCGTCAAGAAACACAAGGGTAAATTCAAGGTGAGCTTCAGCATTACCGGAACCGCGCTTGAACAGTTCGAGCAGTATGCTCCTGAAGTCATTCCGCTGTTCAAGCAGCTCGCGGACACCGGCCACGTTGAATTCCTGGGCGAGACGTTCTATCACAGCCTCTCGTTCCTGCACGACAAACAGGAATTCGCCGAACAGGTCGCGATGCACAAAAAGAAAATCAAGAAACTGTTCGGTGTCACGCCGACCGTGTTTAGGAATACGGAACTGATTTACAACAACGAACTCGCCCGCACCGTGGAAGAAATGGGCTACAAGGCCATCCTCGCGGAAGGGGCGGACCACATCCTCGGCTGGAGAAGCCCCAACTTCGTGTACCAGCCCAAGGGCTGCAAGAAGCTGAAGCTGTTGCTCAAGAACTACCGGCTGTCGGACGACGTCGCGTTCCGGTTCTCGCAAAAGAGCTGGGAAAGCTGGCCTCTCACGGCGCCGAAGTACGCGAGCTGGCTCGCGCCCATCATGGGCGACTCGATTAACCTGTTCATGGACTACGAGACGTTCGGCGAACACCAGTGGGAGGACACGGGAATCTTTAGCTTCCTCAGCCACTTGCCTGACGAAATGTTCAAGCGCGGGCTCGGATTCCAACTGCCCAGCGAACTCGCCAAAGTGGAACCGAAAGGCGAGCTCGACATCCACACGCCGATTTCGTGGGCGGACATCGAGCGCGATCTTTCTGCCTGGCTCGGAAACCGGATGCAGAACTCCGCTGCGTACCACTTGTACGCGATGCTGCCGAAAATCAAGGGCTCTCGGGACGGGTCACTGCTGGAGACGTGGAGAAAGCTCAGTACGAGCGACCACTTCTACTACATGTGCACGAAGTGGTTTGCCGACGGCGACGTCCACAAGTACTTCAACCCGTACGACAGCCCGTACGACTGCTTTATCGCGTTTATGAACATCCTCAACGACCTGCAAGGTCGTCTCGAGGCAAAACAGGAACCACAATGGCTCACAGTCTGAGGTGAATGAATGAACAAAGGCAAAACAACGCCACTGCTGCTCAACTGCCCTGAGCACAAGGCGTTCAACGCCACCAATGGGCAGGTGTACCGCAACTACGCGGAGCTGCTCGACGGGCTGAAGCGGATGGACGACCCCGCGTTCGACCACCACACGAACAAGGACGGCAACCACTTCACGAACTGGGTCCGTCACGTGTGGAGCGACGACAAGCTCGCTCGGGACTTTGAGCAGAACCCGACACGTATGCGTATGGCGCAGTCGGTTGCGCGGCGATTGAAATCGCTTGCGCTGAGGCATTAACATGACAAACCGCGAACAATTTGTCGAACGCTGCAGGGCACGGCTGACGGCACAGAAAAACAGCATAACCGCGAGGTGAATGAGATGAAAGAAAAAAAGCACCAGCAGTTTGAGAAGAAAGCGCTGGCATCAACGACGATGAAAGCACCGACGCTCGGTCAGGCGCCGGACGACAAGACATTCGTCATGCACGACGGCAGGAAACTGCGCACGCTGTACGAATTGGTCGACGAACTCGAAACGATGAGCGAAGAAACGTTCAAGAGCTTCGTGAATGACATCAAGAACGACTTCGCCAGCTGGGTCGAAGGAGTGTTCCACGACAAGCCGCTCGCCGAAGAGTTGAAGCGACTGAAGAACCGCATCGAAATGCAGCGCGGACTGTTGAAGCACTTGGTGCGCGAAGCAAAACGGCTGGGTGAGCAGAAGTAATGGAGTACCACCCTGCGTTGCGGGACGTGCATCCGGACCACGCCTTTCGGCTGAAAGACGGGCCGGCGCTCAAGAACCTGTACGATTTGGAGCGTGAGCTGCGCAGAATCAACGACGCGCAGTTCCGCCACCACGTCAACGACGCGAAGAACGACTTTTACAACTGGATATACCACATCGTCAAGGACGAAGACCTTGCGATGCAGTTGGCGCAGGTTCGTGAGAAGGACGCGATGGCGGACGTCGTCGAACGGCGCATTGCGCGGCTCGAGAACCACGGCAAAGAGCCTCACGTGCTGCACGTCGGACCGACATCGCCGATAAAGGGAACGCGCACGACGGAGATTGTCAGGGAGCCCGTGAAGAAAACGGCACCGATGAAGAAAATCGCTGCAGTGAAGAAATCCGTGCCTCAGGCAGTTACGAAGAAGCGTATCGTTACCCCGCAAGTCTCTGTCCGCACCATTGCGAAGGAACACCCCTTGCCAAAACTGCCTCCTGCTCGCATCATGCCTGAACCTCCGAAAGCACCGTTGCCGCTCTCGTTCGAAGAAGTGCAGGCGCTCATCAGGTCGAAAATCGGCGAGCCAGTCGCGCCCGTCATCGATGACGATTACGAGCCTGAACCCGAACCCATCGTTCCGACGCTGCCGCTCCACCACCGCATCCACGCCCACGTCAAAGCGCACGCGGTGCACTACGGCTGGGCGATTGTGGGAGTGCTGGTCGGACTCATGCTTGCAAAATTAGGAATGAAGTAAAGAAGAATAAGAAACGAGAGAGAAACGAGAGAAGAAAAGAATAAAATAAGAAAAAATAAATCAGAATTCTACGCGAGTGCGTACGTCACGCTCACCGTTGAAGTGACCGTAACGCTGTTCGGCGGCAACGGAGTCGATGACGTCGTTCCCGCTGCTTCGCCCTTGGCGTAGTAAATCGGCGGCCACGACGGGTAGTTCACGTTGTTTTCCTGCACGGAAACGACCTTGCCGAGGCGGGTGCCGACGCTCGAGGTCAGGTCTTCCGCCTTTTTGTGGGCGTTTGCGGCTGCGAGCTTCAATGCCTGCGCGTCCGCGGTCGCCTTGGCTTCGTCCGTCAGTCCGTACTGGACGTTCTGAATCAGTCCGCCGGCGCCTCCTGCGACGTCAACCAAGCGTCCCGCCTGGTCGAGCTTCTTCGTCGTCACGAGCAGCGAGAGCGTTGCTTTGTAGCCGTTGATGGTGCTCTGACCCGTCTGCGGGTCGTACGTGTAGTCCGGGTAGACATTGTAGCCCTGTGTTTGGATGTCCTTGTCCGTGACGCCTTCGGCTTTCAGCGCGTCGATGACTTTGTTCGACTTGAGCTGGAGCGCCGATTGCGCGGCGGCGGCGTCGATGCCTTTGCTCTCGACCGAGAGCCAGAGGTCCGCCTTGTCCGGGTCGACGTCAAACTGCGCCGTGCCCGAGACAGTAATGGTGTCGCGGAGCGTATTGCTGTTGCTTGCGCCGTACACGTTGTTGTACACGAGGAATGCCACGACGAGCAGTGCTGCGAGCGCGACAATCCACGCGAGATTGTTTGTTTTTTCCATGGGGTTCACCTCTTTCCAGGATAGTGCCTTATTTATTAATAGTCTGGGATTTGGTAAGGTCAATGCCTTCGTACTTCTTGCGTTGCACGTACGAGTAAATAAGCATTCCTGCGAGCAGGACGAGCCAGGCGCCGTAGATAATGATGCCCCACGGGATGACGGTTCCGGGCGCTGCGGTCGCGGCCAACGTTCCTGCGTCAGCGGCTTCGGGACCGGGAGCGAGCGGCGCAGCCAGTGAAGCGGTCTTGGCGAACGCCTGCACGGGAGGGTTGTAGAACTGCGCAAGTAAGACACGCGCGTACGCGGAAAGCCCGCCCGCCGCGCTGAGAATGAACAGAGAAAGAATAATCCAGAACTTCTTTTGTTCGGGGTCGAGCACGGCTTTGCCCTTCATCGTGAGCTCGTAGTACTTCCACTTGCGCCCTTCCTCTTTCTTGACAATCAATCCTGCCTTTTCGAGCGCGTCCAAGTGCTCCTTGACCGACGGCAGGGCAAGCCCGAGAGCGTGCGCAAGCTCCGCCTGCATCTGCCTGCGGCGGTGCAGTTCCTTGAGAATCTTGATTCTCGACTCTGCGGCAAGCGCCTTGAAGCTTTCGCGGTCGAGAACAACGCGGTCGTCCATGGGTGAAGAAGAAGCGATTTTGCTTATTAAGGTTATGAAATGGTCAGGCGTTCGCCTTATCAGGGAACGGCAGGACCGCAATCTCCGCGTCCAAAGCCGCGAGCTGCTGCATCGCGATGGCGGGGTTGCGCGAATAGATGCCGACAATCTGTTCCAGCGGGATGGACTTGGCGACCGCCATCTCGCCGCCGTGGAAAAACTGCAGGGAGTGCTCGGGAACGTGGAGTTTCACGACGTGATTGACGGTCTGCGGAATGTCCGCGTTCGCAGTTTGGTCGTAGAGCAGCACGTGCAGCCTCCGAAACGTCCCGAAATACTCAATGAGTTCTTTCACGATTTCCGTATCCTGCCCGTAGAGCCCCTGCCAGATGAGTTCGTACGCGTTGACCACGTGGCTGGCGCGCAGCGCAGCCTCGGTTCCTGACGCGAGAATGCGGTCCGCCAACCGGCGGGTCCAGCCTGCGAATCGGGAGTATTCCTTGTCGTACACGCGGTCGGCGGCAAGCATCGTGACGAAGGGAAACTCGTCGTCCGTCTTGTGCAGTTCGCCGATGAGCGGGCAGACCAGCGCGTCGCGCGTGACGCGCGGGCGCAGGGACTCGAGCATGCAGAAGTGTGAGGGATATTCGTTCACGCCAAACCTCCAACGATGATAGAAGAAATGGTGCTTGCGAGAATATTAACTTATCGCTCGAGTAGTCGATAGCCAATATGCGAGCTAGGCAGGAGTGACGGTCGAGAACTCAGCGCTTCTCCGTCGCGGCGGCGAACCAAACGGCTTGGGCTGCTGACGTTGCGGGGCGACGGGCCGAAGCGAGCGGCTATCGACTACTTGTTCTCGAGTTCGTGCAACAGCTCAATGAGCGTCGCGCTGCTCCACAACTGCGACCAGCAGCCCTCGGAACGCAATGTCGACGCGCTGCTCAGTTCGCCGGACGCACCGGAAATACCGAGCGCTTCCTGCTCATGCATGCTGGCTTTCAGGATGGTGCGGATGTAATCGCTGTACTTCTTTTTGTCCAGCCGGTGCAACACGATGGCGGCGATGTTGTTCACCCAGAACCAGGAATCGCCGCGGTGGTAGCTGCGGACGTTCTCGCCCGAACTGTTGGCGGTGAACAGCGGATGGTCGGTCGCGATGCTGGCAAGCCCGCCCCAGTCGAGCCAGAGCTTCGGGAGCATCGCGTCAAACGCGCGCATCCAGTCTTTCTTGTCAAAGAGCTGCGGATAAAGAAAAGCGGCAAGGAAGCAATTGGGGCGTATGGTGGGGTCTTCCTTGCCGTCTTTGATCGTCTTGCCTGTCCAGAAATGCTTGCGCACCGCGTCGCGGAGTTCTTTTTCTCTCGGATCGGGCGTTCCGGTCAATCTCGCGTGCAGCTGCAGCATCGCGAGCGTGAGCGCCTGAATCTCGATTCTCGCACCGGCTCTCGAATCGCCGTTGAACGACGTGTCCATCCACGTCTCGTCAGGATTGTTGATAATGAGTCCGTCTTTACTTCGTTCTTTGAACAGCCCGTTCAACGCAGTGTCGAGCTTGTCCTCCGCCGTATCGAGCTCGCTGCTCTTGAGGAACGTCTTGAGTTTCCGCGCACGTTCGAGCGCGTCCATGAACTGCCCCATGCGGAAGAACAGCCAGCCCATGCCGTCGGCTGCCGGAACGTGCGCATCCGGCGCGCCCATCGGGCTGCCCGAAAAGCGCGGCAGCACCGCACCTTTCGCTTCGCTCAAATATCTGCCCAGGACGTGCTTGGCGTGCACGAAATCCCCAAGCACGATGTTCGCACCGATTGAAATCAATTCGTCGCGCGTCCACGCCTGCGTAAACCAAGGAATGCCCGCATATGATTTTCCGTCGCCGCAGTGCAGCGCGTCAAGCGCTCCGACGGCGAGCGCGCGGCTGACGTTCAAATCGGGATTTTTGAGTTTGTTTTCGCTGAGCAGCTGCTTGATTCGTTGCTGTTTTGCGTCAATGAATTTCGCGCGCTGGGCGTAGACGTTGATGGCCGTTTCAACCGCTTTGTTTTTGTCGGTCGCGAACGCGAACACGGCATCCTTGACGCGCATCTTGCACGCCGTGAACACCCAGCGGCTCCACGGGAACGAGTTGCGGCGCTGGTCGGCGTCGTAATAATTTTCGTTCCACTGCTGCACGGGCAAAAATTCCATTCCTTCGCCGAAAACGGCGAGATGGAGGTCGTATTCCTGACCGTTCGTCTCTCGAGCATCGTTCTTTTTCTGGAACGACACCACCAGACATTTGTGGTCGACGCTGAGCGTGTACGTCCGTCCCCACTGCTTACTGTCGTACAGCTGGCGGCAATCCAACACGAGAGAAACTTCGCTGCGTTTGTCAAGTGAATAGATGAGCGCGTCCTGACCGTCCGGCATGCAGAAGGTTTCGACAAGACCGTGGTCGTACGCGCGAGAAACGCTCGACACGCGGTTTGTGACGCTCGTCACGGTGCCGGGCAGTTCGAGGCGTTCAATCACCTTGAACACGTCGTTACCTTTGCGGAAGAAGACGCCTTCGTACCTGCTTGTTGGTTTGGGCGCGAGCGCCGCAAATCCGCCGGTACGATTGGTCTGCAAGATGTGCACATCGCCTTCAGACGCGATGGTGCGTTTTCCGCCGGCGACGTGCTCGATTTTCATTGCTCGCCTCGGTAGAATTTCGCCGCGTCTTCCGGAGCAACCGTGTTGATGATGATATTGGAGCCGAGTTCGAAGCCGCCCCATGTGCTGATGCGCGGTAGGAGTTCGATGTGAAAGTGCAAGTCTTCTCCGGCAGGAGAGTAATGCACGACAAGATTGTAGGACGCCTGCAGTTGATGGATTTTCGCAAGGACTTGTTTGAGCATGTTCGCGAGCGTCGTGAGATTTGCCTCGTTCAGCGTGCGGAGGTGGGCTTTCGGAAACACCCAGCACTCGTAGTTGAACCGCGAAGCGTAAGGAGTAAACGCCGCCCAGTCATTGTTTTCGAAGCAGCGGCGCGGTCCCTGCTTTTCTGCTGGGACGATGGCGCAGTACGGACACGCGACGAAACGCCTGCGCGCCGCGACCTTCTCGAGAACTTCTTTGTTCGGAATCGCGCTCGTCATCAATTGACTGTGCGAGTGCACCAAACTCGTGCCGGCGTCAATGCCGGAGTTCTTGAACACCTGCACGTACGCGACGTTCGGTTCGCCGGAGAGGTCGTTAATGCGGTTCTTGTACGCTTCCAAGACATTCACGATGTCCTGTTCGCTCAACTCAGCCAGCTGCTTGCCGTGCTGCGGCGTTTCCACGATGACTTCATGATGACCGTAATTGGACGCGAACGTGAAGAAACGGTTATCGGTTCTTGGCTTCGGCTCGCCTTCGGGAGCGAACGCGGCGAACTTGTTCGCGAACCAGCGCACTTTCCAGTCCTTGCTTCCTATCCTGCCGATTTCGGACGGCGTGAGCGATTCGTTGCCGGGACAGAAGAAGCATTTTTCTTCAATAATAGAAACGGGTTTCTTGAATTCGAACGGTCTGGCGCCTCGCTTTGGCACGATGACGACCCAGCGGTCAAGAATGTAATCGCGGCGTACTTCTCCCACCTTTCACCCCTTTATCACGGACAGGGGACGAGGGCTATTTAAAGGTTTTTAATCAGAAATGGAGCTCGGACTGGCCTTCGGTTTTCGGCGGAACATAGTTGCGCGGGTTTTCCCAGCGCTTCCGGATGGCGTACTCGTGCAGGAATTCCTTTACGCGCTTCGGGTCCGCGTTCTTCGAGTACGGCGTCGCGAACGCCAACCGCACCGGAACGTCGATGCAGCGCGATTGGTGCGGGTCGTCTCCTCGATGCGCTGCAGCTCCCACCGTCCAAAACAATCCGGTCACGAACGCGCCGTCCACTCCTTGCCCGTTCTGCGCGGTCGGGCAGTCTTGGAAGCGCGCGAACACGTCCTGCTCGATTTGTTCGTACTTCGAAAGCCCGGGCGTGGTCGTGATAGGTCTGTCGTCGGTCGTGCGGCGCTGCCCGACAAAGTAGCGCTTGTCGATAGCGACGCCCGCGCCCGCCATCTGGCGGTAGTTGTGCACGTCCATCGTCATCAGCTTCGTGCCGCCCATGCAGAGATACCAGAACGACGCGGTTTTCGCCGCAAGCCACTTGACTTCCTTGACGAGCGTGCGGCGCATGTCTCTCGGATTCTTGAGATAGTCGCGCGCGACCGCTTCGATGCCGCCGGGATAGTGCTGCATGTAGTCCAGCGATTCCTTGAACCTGCCCTTACACGGCGCGCCCGCTTCTTTTCGCACGTCCTCGAGAAACGCGTTGTCGGTCAGTTGTTCGAGCGTTGCGCCGTGCGTTCGCATCACGAGACTGACCGAACGCTCGAAACGCACTCTCTGGCTGGCGATGCAGAAAATCAGCGCTTCGTAGAGGCTGCGCGCGCTCAAGTCCGGCGCGACGTGCAGCTTCAGCACTCGCTTGGTTTCTTCGATAATGTGCCGAGAAATCGGCTTTTTGCAAAACGTGAGCGTGCCGCTCTCGACCTTGAAGTACTGACGATAGTCCTCGATGTCCCCCATACACGAATACGCTTCACGAGGGTATAAATGCATTGCTGTTGTGCCGACGGCACAAGCATTTTATAGCCCACCGCGCGACGTTCGGGTGATGAAGCTCGCCGACATTCAGAACCAGATTCCGGCAGACCTCTCGCTCGTCATTGCGAAAGAAGGGATTTCTGAGTTGCGTCCTGCGCAGGAAAAAGCAATCAACGCAGGACTACTTGATTTCAAGTCGTTGCTGGTCTGTACGCCGACGGCGTCCGGCAAAACGCTGATTGCCGAACTGGCGGCGGGCAAAAGCATCATGACCGGCCGCGGCAAAGCAATTTACATCGTTCCCCTCGTCGCGCTCGCGAACGAGAAAACGAAAGAGTTCAAGCGGAAATATGCGGGCTTGTTCAAGGTCGCGCAAAGCTCGAGCGACATCGATTCCGCGGACGCGTTTCTCGCCGACTACGACTTAATCGTGTGCACGTCCGAAAAGCTCGACTCCTTGACGCGCCACAGCGCGCCGTGGCTCCGCTACGTCACGACCGTCATTATCGACGAGATTCACCTGCTGAACGACGTCGAGCGCGGTCCGACGCTCGAAATCCTGATTACGATTCTCAAGAAATTGCTGAAGAACCTGCAAATCATCGGGCTGTCCGCCACCATTGGCAACCCCGAGGAATTGGCAGACTGGCTCGGCGCAACGCTCGTGCAAGACACGTGGCGTCCGGTCAAGTTACACAAGGGAGTGTATTTGGACGGGAAAATTGCGTTCGAGGATTAGTTTCTAGACGCCGTCGTAATCAATCAATTCCGTCGTCGTGGTCACGCCGTTCTCGATGTCGACTTCCTTGACGAGACCGCCTTCAAAACCAGGGATGAGCGGCGACGCGTACAAGTCTTTCTTGGTCGTGCCGTCCCACTTGCTGTTCTTGATGGTCCAGAACGTTCCGGCGGGCACGGTGACTTGATAGAGTCCGCTGACCTTTGTTTCGAACGCGTTGATGTCGTTGTCTTCCCAATGCGACGGGCGTCCGACAACGACGGGCGTGCTGTACGACGTGCTGCGGTTGTTCCAGATGAGCAGGTACTTGACATCGCCGCACCAAAGGTTCTTCGTGCGGAATTCTCCCGGAACGGTCGAGTTGCGCTCGATGCCCGTGCACGGGTCGCTGTTCATGTAGTCCGTGACGACGCTGTAGTCGCGCTCGAACGTGTGCGTGTCGCCGCTGTTTTCAACCGTGATGCGGTAATGCGCCCACTGCTTGTTCTTGAACATCGGGCTTTGGAAACCGAGCGAGCCGACGTACTGCTTGATGCCAAGCGTCGTCGCGTTCGGCGGTGTCGTGTTCAGCGGATTCGCGCCAGTCGAAGGCGGCGTGTGAACGGGAGTGGAAATTGTAGGAGGAGTTTGCGCAGGATGCTGCGCTGCAGGCCCGGGCTGCGTGACCGGAGGAACCGGCGTCGTGGTGCCCGTAGGAGCAGCGGGAATGTCGCAGGCTGCAAGCAGGAACAGCGTGCAGAACAGGACAGCCCAGAGTGCTTTCATTGTTACCCCCGAGTAGAAGCGAATAGAACAGGGTATTTAAAGGTTACGAACAAAACGCCAGGTTCGTCGCCGCAACATGAGGCACCGGCAGTCTGGTCGTTCGCTGTGCAATTCCTGACGCTACGACAATACTGCCTGGGCACGGAAACGAGTCATCTGCTGCCTCGCTCGCATCTTGGCGGCGTGCTTACCGAATCAAAATCCCGCTGCCGCCCGCGAGTTTGGTTCCGACAAAGAACACGATGAAGAACAGCCAGACCAGCACGCTCACGCCGAAGCTCAAGAGCATCCAGATGAGGAACATCAGGAACGCGCGAAGCCAGCCGACCTTGAACGCTTTCTTGACGAACCAGCAGACAACTGCGATGTAAATTATCGCGACTAAAACAAAAGCAAAAAGAGAAACAATCGTCCCGAGCGCCGCTTTCACGATAGCGACTGCGGCTGCGGCGAACGCATACACGAACACCGAACCGCCCGCAACCAGCAAGGCGACACCGAACCTGCGCTCCTTCGAACGGAAGAGGCGTGAAGTGACGGTCAGCATCACGGCGCTAAGCAAAATGCCGACGAGTGCCCAGACGCCGAATCCCCACGTCACGTTCTCGAACATCAGAAGTCCAGCTTGTCGGCGTACTTGCCGATGAACCAGAGTTCCTTCTGCTTGCCCGTGAGCGCGTTAATCATGCCCATGACCCAGAGGACGACGACGAAGACGCTTCCCAGCGGCAGGATGAGAGCCCAACCGACAACGGGAATAATCGCGCCGACGACGCTGATGACAATCCACGCGATGAAGAGCACGAGGCTCTGCTTGGCATGGAACATCGCGAACTTGTTTTTCTTCTGGAGCACCATCACCAGAATGAATCCGATAATGCTCAACAGGTAGGCGAGAAACGCCCACAATTTTCCTTCATCATTGACTGCCATTGGAAATCCTCCTTTTGAACTCTGGACGAATTAGCACAGGGCTGATTTAAAAACCTTGCGTCTAGACCTTCTCAATCCAGTGAATCGCGATGAGGTGCCCTTCGTACGCGATGGGCGCGATGATGACTTCGGTCTTCACGTGCTTGCCGTCCTTGGAGACCCACGTGACGGGCAGCTTGGACGCGGTTCCCTTTTCCATCGCTGCTCGATAGGCTGCAACAAGTTTCGCCTGACTCTTGCCTTCCACGTACGCTTCGAGGAACGGTTTTTCGGCGCTTTGCCATTCGTTGGGAGACTTGAACTTCAGCATCGCGGAAAAAACGTCGTTGCACAAAATGTGTTCGTCGTCAAGGAACAAGTACATTCCCTGCGAGGAACGGTCGAAGACGTCTTTGAGCTGCGCGTGAATCCCCGAAAGGACTTCTTTGTGGTGTTTGTGGATGTCCATGACTTTCGAAAAGGACTTCAGGTTTTTAAGAATTGCGGCTTGGAGCGTTTCCGCTTTCTGCGCAAAACTGACGGATGCAGGCGAGCAAGCCACTTAAATTCCGCAACGCCCTAGAACGCTATGAACGCCAAGGACCTCGCCATTCTGAACGAACTGCGCCGCGACGCGCGGATGACATTACTGGACATCGCGCACCACACCGGCATTCCTCTTTCTACGGTTCACGAGCGCATGAAGCGCGTGCAGCAGGAACTGGTCACGAAGAACACAATGCTCGTACGGCTCGACCGGCTTGGGTTTCCGCACCGGATGCTGTACGCCTTCACCGCGAAGCGTCTGGACTTCAACGAACTGCGCAGCCATCCGCACCTCAACGGGTTTACGACCATCGCGAACGGGAAAGACACGCTCATCGAGATGGTGTTCCGTACGGTTGCCGAAGCAACGCTCTTTGAGGAGTGGCTCACGCCCCGCGTCGCGAACTTACGCACCGTACACCTGATTGAGGATTTAAAGCGCGAAGCGTGGACGCCGAAAGACGTCCGGCACGCGGCGTAATTCTTTCGGGCTTTCCGCCGCAAGCGGTTTCTAAACTCCTCACGCAAAGAAAGGAATGGTCTTCCTTGCCGCAAACCAGCAGCGCGCGTACGCGATGACGCGTTCACCGACGCTCGAACAGCAGCTCTACGTCATCGCAGGCAATCTCGTCGCGCCGGACTCGCCCGAGGACGGACTCGCGCGCGTGACCGCGCTCGCGGAACGGCACACGCCGAAGTTCCTTTCCGCGCTTCGTGACGAGAAACGCGCAACGCCGGAAACGCTTGCGCAGCAGCTTGCGCAGTTCGGCGTGCCCGCGAAAGGCAGCGTCTATGTCGTCGGCTACGACCAGGGCATCGACCTCCGCGAAGTCTCGAACGTGAGCGGCGCGGTGTCGCAAATACTGACCAGCTACGCGGCGCACAATTCAGGAGTATTCATCTCGCTGCGCGACCCGCTTTTGCAACTCGCGAATATCGCCGCGCGCGACGCCAAAAAGCAGCCGATGCAGTTCGTCATCGTCGGGAAGGAAGGCGCACGCGCGCTCTATCATCCTGACACGAAGCTCACGCTGCCGCCGGAACACTACCGCGCCGGAAACTGCCTCAGCCGCGCGAAGTGCGCCATCACCGCGCCGTATTACGGCAAGTTCCTCGACGCGCTCAAGACGCAGGACCTCCCGCGCGCGAACAAAATCGTCGACGCCTTCCTCGCGGAAGACTACTGCGCCATCGACCGCACGCTCGTCACCATCAAGGACGGGCTCAAGCGATTGTTCGCGCCGCTCATCCAAGTTCCCGTTGCCCGCACGGACGGCGAAACGCGGAAACAAGACCTGCTCGCGACGCCTTCGCCGTTTGCGAGCCTGCTCGTCAAGACGCACGAGATTCGCGCGGACTATCGCGGCGACATCGCTGATCGACTCGCGCGCGAATACCGCGTCGCGTGCACGGCGCTGCGCACGATACCGTCCATCGTCATCAAGGGCGAGCCGAAAGAAATCGAGGACGTCGCGCGCCACATCCGCTCGCGGCCGTCACGGCACACGACCGCGGCGGTCGCGTCCGTCCGTCCCTCGCGGATTCGCGTCGTCACGTTGCCGAAACCCAAACATCGCAGGCTGGACACGGAACTGAAACTCCCGCACGTCGAACTTCTGAACGCGTACGCCGCGCACAAAACCACCCGCGGCGAGGGCGTTCTCGGAGCCGTGATGGACACGGGCGTCGACTACACGCACCCTGCCCTCGCCGCGCGGTTCAACGACGACAAGGGGTACGACTTTGTGCGGAACACGAACGACCCGTTCGACCGTGAAGGGCACGGCACGCACGTCGCGGGCATCTGGGCCGCGGTCGCTCCCGAAGTCCACTTTCGTGCCGTTCGCGTGCTCGACGAACTCGGGCGCGGCGCGGAGGCGGATATTTTGCTGGGGTATGAGTATTGTTATCGCGAGCGCATTCCGCTCGTGAACTGCAGTTTCGGAGCGACGTTCGCGTCCGAAGAAGAGCGCCGCGTCGTCGAAGCGGCGGCGGAGTACGGCACGCTCATCGTCGCCGCTGCCGGCAATGACTCCGACGGCGAAGCAAGTCCTGATATGCCGAGTTTTCCCGCCGCGTTTGCGGGCGTCCAAAGCGTCGGAAGCGTCGACAAACATAAAAACCACTCGTGGTTCAGCAACATGGGCTACGTGTCGTTTGCCGCGCTCGGCGAAGATGTCCTTTCGACGCTTCCGGGCGGCGGATTCGGCACGATGGACGGCACGTCGATGGCCGCTCCTTCAGTCGCGGGCGCGCTGTCGCTGCAGTTAAGCGTCCAGCCCGAACTCACGCTCGACGCGCGCGTGATGATTGCGCACGCGCGGTGTCAGACGGAATTCGGAAACCGGCAGGGCGAAGAGTGGCGGCGGAGATTTGGATACGGCATTCCCGACTGCGCGCAGTTGGTGGAAACGTGACGGTGAACGCATGAATATCAAAATCAATTACTCCGGCTTTGAACGATTGGAACCGACGGAACGGATGCGCTGGCTCTGCTCGATTTTGCAAACGCGTCCGGAAACGTACGTTGACGGGCTGAAGCTGCTGGTACGCGCCTATGGAATGACGGTTGATGAACGAGAACGATTGATTGCGCAGCCGGTGTTGTTTGCGACGGCGCCCGATGCGGCGGCGTTGGGGGAGTTGGAACGCGCGCTGTCAGGACTGCCGGGAGTGCGCGTGGAATCACAGAACGAATATCGCTCGTCGAACTGACGTTGGAACTCACGAGCTCTCCGCTCAGTCTGCCTAGGCAGTATTGACGTACGTCGTCATCGCTGAATTCGACGACGGACCAGACGGCCGGTGCCTCATGGTTTACGACGAACGCAGAGAATCTAGTACGGGCACTCAACGCCCGGGCAGCCGCCGGAGAATTCGGACTTGGCGGCGACGTGTTCTTCGCCCGGCACTTTGCCGACGTACAGCACTTGTTCTTTCTTCGAGCCGTAGCGATAGACGGTGATGCCTTTGCACTTCAGCTTGTGCGCGAGCAAGTACGCCTTGCGGACGTCTTCCAAGGGCGCGTCTTCGTCGAGGTTGATGGTCTTGCTGACGGCGTTATCGCAGAACTTTTGGAATGCCGCCTGAATCTTGACGTGCCATTCCGGCGCGATGTCGAGCGCCGTGACGAAGAGGCGTTGGGCGTCTCTCGGCACTTCCTTGATGCCCTGCACCGAGCCCTTGCGCGCGATTTTCATCATCAGTCCCTTGGACGAGAAGTTGCGCTTGCGCGCGACTTCCTCAAACACTGGATTGGTCTCGAGCAGGTGCGTTCCTTCCATCACTTCGCGGACGAATGAGACGGCGAACAGCGGCTCGATGCCGGACGTCGCGTTCGCGATGATGCTGATGGTGCCCGTCGGAGCGATAGTGGTAACCGTGGCGTTGCGCGTTCCTTTCGCGGTGCGCTTGTCCTTCGCCCAGCTGCTCTTGTCGAAGTTCGGGAAGCTGCCGCGCTTTTGCGCGAGGTCGTTCGAGACTTTGCGCGCCTCGTCGTTCAGGAACTTCATGAGCCGTTCGGCGAACTCAACGGCTTTCGGGCTGTCGTACGGGATGCCCATGCGAATCAGCATTTCGGCAAAGCCCATGATGCCCAGCCCGATACGCCTGTTGGCTTTCGTGATTTCCTCAATCTGCTGAAGCGGATACTTGTTCGCGTCAATGACGTTGTCGAGGAACCGGACTGAAAGCGCGATGGTTTTTTGCAGGCGTTCCCATTCGGGCTTGCCGTTCTTGACGAACTTCGCGACGTTGATGCTGCCCAGATTGCAGCTCTCGAACGGATGCAGGGGCTGTTCGCCGCACGGGTTCGTGGCTTCGATCGTTCCGATGCCCGCCGTCGGGTTCCTGCGGTTGATTTCGTCGATGAAAATGATGCCGGGATCGCCGGTGCGGTACGAATTCGCGACGATTTGGTCAAACACTTCCTTTGCCTTCAGCTTGCTGACCGGACGGTTCGTGTGCGGATTGATGAGCTCGTACTCGAGGTTTTTCTCGACGGCAGCCATGAACTTGTCCGTGACGGCGCAGCTGACGTTGAAGTTCGCGAGAAACCCTTCCTTGGTTTTCGCGCTGATAAATTCGAGGATGTCCGGATGGTCGACGCGCAGGATGCCCATGTTCGCTCCTCTGCGTTTGCCGCCCTGCTTGATGACGTCGGTCGTCGTGTCAAAGATGCGCATGAAACTGATGGGACCGGACGCGACTCCTTTGGTGCTGCGCACGAGGTCGCCTTTCGGACGCAGTCGGCTGAACGAAAAGCCCGTGCCGCCGCCCGACTGATGAATGAGCGCCATGTGCTTGATTGCGTCAAAGATTTCGTTGAGCGAGTCGCCGACCGGAAGGACGAAGCAGGCAGAGAGCTGACCGAGCGGCGCTCCCGCGTTCATCAGCGTCGGCGTGTTCGGAAGGAATTCGAGCGTGGACATCACCTGGTAAAACGCTTCTTCGAGCTTTTGCGTGTTGGCTTTCGGGTCGTACACGCGTTCAACGGCCGCGATTGCCTTCGCGACGCGTCTGAAGAGTCTTGCGGGCGTTTCGATGATGCTGCCTTCGTCGTTGCGCAGCAGGTAACGTTTCGCGAGCACCTTGATGGCGTTCGGAGCAAGTTTGAGTTCGTCGCGCACGCCGAGGAACGTCTTGAATTCGCGGACTTCCTTGTGCTGCTGGCGGTACAGAATGAACGCCTTCGCGACGTCCGCGAGCTTGTTCTTGACAAGAATTTCCTCAACGACGTCCTGAACGTCTTCAACGGAAGGGATGACGCGGCTGGAGAAGTGGCGCTCGAGGCTGGCAACGACTTGTTCGGCGAGCCGTTTCGCGGCCTTGCCGTCCTTTCCTTTCACGGAATGGAGCGCTTTCGAGATTGCGACGCTGATTTTCTCGGGCTGGAAGTGTTCCAGAGAACCGTCGCGCTTGCGGACTTGGGTTAATTTTGGCATGAAAAACCAGGACCTCTTCGTCGTTTTCCTAGCCGAGGGTTGTTAATAAATATTCGTTATTTTCAATATAGGAGAAATAGGTTGGTATTTATAGCTTCACAAGGGAGAATTTGTTTCTATACAGAAATATTTTACTTGATGGGCTTCTTGATGTGAATGCAGTTGACCGGGCACAGGTCTTCCGCGTCCTGACTGCGCCCGATATCCGCGACCTCTCGGCTTTCGAGCGTGCCTTCCTTCACCTGCTCGTGCTTGCTTTCCTTCAAGTCCGCGAAGTTGTCATCAGCCATGTCCCAGCGGTCCGGGTCCACCGCGACGCAGCTCCCGCACCCGATGCACTTCCAGCGCTCGTGAATAATCGTTAATGGCATAACAACTTTGTCTGGGAAAGGGGTTTTAAATCTTGTGGAGCAGAAGGAACGTGCCAAGATATGATGGCACGCTCCTGCTCGATACGCTTAAATAGCATTTTGGTTTCTGTGCACCTGTGAAAAAGAAGGTGACGTTCCACGACGGCGTGGCCTCGCGCTTGCACGACATCATTCTCGGCGGGCAAGACGGCGTCGTCAACGTCCTCGGGCTGGTGCTGGGCGTCGCGTCCGCGACGAACGAAACCAGAATCGTCATCATCGCGGGACTGGCTTCCACGTTCGCCGAATCCATCTCGATGGGCGCCGTCGCGTACACGAGTTCCGAAGCAGAGGAATCCTATTTCAAGAGCGTGCACCGGCACAAACTCCTCGAGCACTCGCCGCTGAATACGACTGCCGTTGTTTTTTTCTCGTCGCTCGTCGGCTCGGTGATTCCGATTGTGCCGTTCTTTTTCCTTCCCGTCGGAACGGCGATGGTCACGTCAGTCATTGTGTGCAGCGCCGTGCTGTTTTTCGGCGGCGCGATCAAGGCGCGGCTGACGGTCGGAAACGTCTGGAAGTCGGGCTTCAACCTGATGCTCATCGGCATGCTGAGCGCAATCGCGGGATACTTGATTGGCAAGTTACTCGGAGTCACGTTGCGTTAGGTGTCATAACTCATTCTCCATAATCCTTAAATAATCCACACTCGACGACAAGTGTGTGAGGTGGTCATCATGCCCGAAGTCAAACCGTTGAAATACAAGTCATTACCCGGCCTTTCTGAGAGACAACTTTCCGAACATCACGACGTTCTCTACGCAGGCTACTGCAAGAAGTTGGATGAGATTCGCCAGAAGGCAAGCACCGTCGATTTGTCCACCGCGAACGGCACGTTCTCGGACTTGCGCGAGTTGAAAGTCGAAGAGACTTTTGCCGCGAACGGCGTTCGCCTGCATGAATGCTACTTTGACAACCTCGGCGGCAAGGGCGGAAAAGCAGGCGGCGCGATACTGAAACTGATTGAGCAGGACTTCGGTTCTTACGAAAAGTGGGAAGCTGAATTCCGCGCGCTCGGATTGTGCGCCCGCGGCTGGGTCGTGCTCGCGATGGACTGGCGCGAAGGCAAGCTCCACAACTACATCGCAGACGTGCACAACCAAGGCGGCGTGTGGCACTGCTCGCCGCTGCTCGTGCTGGACGTGTACGAGCACGCCTACTTCCTCGACTACGCCACCGGACGCAAGAAATACATCGACGCGTTCTTCCAAAACATCGACTGGAGCGAGCCGAACAAGCTCATCAAGAACCTCGGCATGGACAAGATGCGCAAGCTGTAAGGCAAAGGTTTTTATGCCCTCGCGCGTGTAAGATGTTCACCATGCGGGCGACTGCGAAGCGCGGAACAAAGAAGGGGCTTGCCATCGCGGGATTCATTTTCTCGCTGGTCGGCGCGCTGCTGTTCTGGGTTCCGCTGCTGGGCACCCTGCTTACGCTCCTATCCGTCGTGTTCTCGAAGTCAGCCTTGAACTGGATTCGCCACGACCGGTACGCCTACGGCGGCACGGCATTCGCGCTCGCGGGATTCGTCATCGGCATTATTTTCTTGATTCTCAGCGTCATCGTGCTGATTGTCTTCTGCCTGCTGTTGTTGTTCGGCTATCTTGCCGGCAAAGCTCTGGGATAGAAATTACTCGATTGTGAAATAGATGCGCCGGTTGTTCTTGCCCTTGTTTTCTGCGGAGAGCAAGATAATTTTTCCGATTTCCTTCGCGTCCTTCACGTGCGTGCCGCCGTCGGCTTGCTCGTCGATGGTCCCTATCTTAACGATGCGCAATTCCGCGATGTTGGGCGGCAGCGCGCCCGCGAGCTTGACCAAGTGCGGCAAACCCATCGCGACGTCTCGCTTCATGAACGTGATGGTGACGGGAGCGCCTTGCGCAATCGCCGTGTTCGCCTCGTCGATGTAGTGTTCCATCTGTTCCTTGCTGAACACGTCCAGACTGAAGTCGATGCGCGACTGCTCGATGTCAAGTTGGTTGCCCGTGATGAGCGCGCCCGTATGGCGGTGGATGACGGCAGAGAGCACGTGCGCCGCGGTGTGCATCCGCATCAGTTGGTATCGTCGTTCCCAGTCAATCGAGCACAGCACGTGGTCGCCGGCGTTCAGGCCGGCTTCCGCGATTTCGTGGACAATGTTTCCGTCAACTTTCTTGACGCCCACGACGGCAAACTCTTTCCCGTCGTCCTCTCGCACGAGTGCGCCGGTGTCGAACGGCTGTCCGCCGCCTTGCGGGTAAAAAATCGTGTCTTTCAGAATGATGTGCGTCGGAGTGGTCAGGGAAACGACTTCGGTGTGGATATCTTTTGCGTAGCTGTCGAGAAGATACGTCGGGTTCATACCGTTCGCCGAGGCTCGTACGGTTTCGATGCCGCAATCATGCCTGCAAAACCCATCGAGGCAAAGAAGGGGGCGACGTAGTCCATCGGCTTGCTTCTCCCATCGAGCGCGCCGTAGACCGCGCACGCCATGATGGCGCCGGCGACGGCTCCGCGCAAGAGCCATTTACTGACCCAGCCCTTTCGGTCGTCGCGCGGCGGCGGGGTGAATGGTTCAGATTTGCCGTTGACGAGCTCGCTGAGCGAGATGACTTCTGAGGAATAGACTTTCTTGCCGGGCTCGTCCCAACCCACTTGCTTTCCGTCGCGGAACTTGGCGCGCGTGGTGAAGTCTCGAGGGCGCACCCATTCATCGGCGTAATGCATCATGTCCGCGATGTACGTCTGCGTGTCGTTGACAAAATACGCCAGTGCGTACGGCGAGAGCGTGTCCGAAAACTTTGCCTTCCACTGCTCAACGGTCCAGCACGTCTCGAGCATCGACTCCAGCCCGACATCGAACGCTTCCTGCGTGCCGACGCGGTAGACCGCTTCGGTGACGGACTCGACCTCGCGGTAGACGTGCTCCAATTCCTTGCGGAACTGCAGCGGCAAGAACGCGTTAGTCCACTCACCGGTTTCCATTCCAGACACCAGTTGTGAGGAAGCACCGACGGTTTATATGGATTGTTATTGTGCAACAGCGCGAAACGTTTATAAATCGCTCTCGGAGTGAGCGCTCTGTGAAAGGAGGCATTCCGCGCGAGTCAACGGTTTCGTTGACGCTCATCATCTTGTTTCTGCTGACCTTCTTGGTGTACGCCGTCAAGCCCGGCGGAGCTAACGGCATCAAGGCGTTCGGCGACATCGTGTATGTCTTGTACGCGGGCATCGCCGCCATCATCGGGTTCATCGCGGTCCGGCTCTACGGCACGCGTTCTCCCCAAGGAAAAATCCTGCGCCTGCTCGCCATCGCGACGGCGCTCGACGCAATCGCGGGAGTGGTGTGGCTGTATTATGAAGTCTGGCTCGGACTCGACAGCCCGTTCCCGACGCCTGCCGACTATCTCTGGCTCCTGTTTTACGTCATCGCCATCAGCGGACTCGTGTACGCGCTCTGGAAAGTGAAGGACGTCCTGTCAACCCGCACCGTGCTCATCACGCTCGTCGGCTGGGGAATGCTTGTGTACATCGTCTGGACATCGATACTCCGCACGATTTTCGTTGACCCGACGCAATCGGCATGGCTGAAATTCCTGTCCGCAGAATACCCGCTGGGCGACCTCATCCTCATCCTGCTGGCCGCGCTCATCTTCCTCACGCTCCGCAAGGGCATGTTCGGCGCCACGTGGCTGGCATTCCTGCTCGCCTACGCCTCGTTCGCGGTCGGCGACCTCAACTACGGCGCTCAGCTCATCGCGGGCACGTTCCAGACCGGCAGCTTCATCGACCTGTTCTGGTATGCCTGCCACCTGCTGCTCGCGTACAGTTTCTATCTGCAAATCAAGGCCATTCTTCCAACGGAGCGCGCCGGCACTAAGTTTAAATAGCGCTTGCCGTTCAATCGCGGCATGGAAAGAGGTGCTCCTGCGCGCATACCGCGCGAGTCCATGATGACGTTGGGTCTCATCGGGCTGTTTCTAGTCAACCTGCTGCTCTACGTGCTGGCGCCCGGCGGCGAGCACGGGCTGACGGTCATCGGCGATGTTGTGTATATCCTCTTCGCAGGCATTGCCGGGCTGATGGGCGTCTGGGCGGTACGCGCGCACGGTCTCCGTAGCCCGCTCGGCAAAATCCTCGCGCTCCTTACAACCGTAGGGATGCTTGACGCCCTCGGCGGCATTATCTGGGCGTACAACGAAGTGGCGCTCGGCATCGTGAACCCGTTTCCGTCCGTCGCTGACGTCATTTGGACGGTCTACTACGTCTGCGGCATCCTTGCGCTCATCCTGCTGATCGGGCGCATCAAAAAATTCATCAATGCCTGGGGCCTGCTGACCCTTCTGATCGGCTGGAGCGTCCTGCTCATCGGAGTGTACCGCGGCGTTCTTTCACTCATCATCAGCGATGCGGCACTGGGATTTTTTTCCAAGTTTTTCAGCCTGGTCTACCCGGTCGGGGACTTAGTCCTGCTCCTCCTCTCCCTCGTCCTGTTCTTTACGCTTCGCAAGGGCGCATTTGGCGAGAGCTTACGCACCTTCAGCATTGCATTCGCGCTCTACGCCGTCGGCGACCTCGCATTTTCGTTTCAGACGTATGCAGGAACTTACAAGACCGGAACGTACTTTGATCTGCTCTACTCCGCAGCGCAGCTGTTCCTCGCGTACGCGTTCTACCAACAGCTGAAAATCGTGAGCCCGACGACTTAGTGCTGTTTCGTCACGCCGACGCGTTTGCAGTGCTTAAAGACGGGACACTGAGAACAACGCGGAATTCTCGGCAGACAGATGGTTTTTCCGTGCGCGACAAACGTGTCGTTGAGAATCTGCCAGTGCTTTTTCGGCACGAGTTTCATTAATTTCTGTTCGGTATCTTCCGGGTCCTGGGTCTTCACCCAGCCGAGCCTGTTGCTGATGCGGTGCACGTGAATATCGACGGGAATCGCGTCCTGCTTGAACGAATACACGAGAACGCAGTTGGCGACTTTTCGTCCGACGCCGGGAAGTTCGATAAGCTGTTCTAACGTTTCAGGCACTTTGCCGTTAAAATTTTCGAGCAGCATTTTGGACGCGTTGATGACGTTCTTCGACTTCGCGTTGTAAAAACCGATGCTGCGGATGATGTTGATGACGTCGTTCTGTTTTGCCTTCGCAAGCGCGTGCACGTCAGGATATTTCTCGAACAAACGACCGGCGAGCACTTCCGTGACTTCGTCCTTCGCTCTCGCGCTCATGATAGTAGAGATTAAGACGCGAAACGGGTCGTAGCGCTGTCCCAGACGCCCGAGCATCGTGCTCGTGCCCTGCTTTTTCACCAGCGTTTTGAGAACGCTGTCGATTTCCTCGTGAGTCGTCATCGGACGTAAAAGAAGTTCAGTGCGCCCTTGTAGGGTTTAAGCTTGAGGCGTTTCACGTTTTCGAGCAGGAAGCCGTAGCGGGTTTTGGTCCATTCCGTCAACGGGAAGCAGTGTTTTTCGACGTCCGCGTTCCACGTTTCCAAGTCGTGATAGACTTTGACGTCCACGATTTCGGCTTCGCCGACAATGCAGCCCGTCGGGAGTTCGGTGAAGCCGTATTCCTCCATTTTTTCGTCGTTCGATTTCGCGGCCGCGTGGATAAGGAATTTGCCGCGATACGTCGTGTTCCACGTGCGGGTTTCAATCGTTTTTCTGCCTATCAGGACTAATTCGGCGAACGGTTGTCTGAGCGAGAGCGCTTTCATTGCAAACGCCTCCAATGGTAGAGGTATTGCTGCGCGTACCCGGCGAGCGGACCCCATTTTGATAATGCGAACGCGCGAATGTCCTTTTCTTTCGTCTTTTTGTTGTTGAAATAGAGTTCCTGCATCACGCGCTGCATCCAGACGTCGACGGGGAACGCTTCGGTTTTTCCCAAGGCGAAAAGGCAGATGCAGTCCGCGACTTTTTCTCCGATGCCGGGCAATTCCGTCAGGACTTCCTTGGCTTTCGCGTACGACGCGTTTTGCAAATGCGTGAAGAGGAGCGGGCTGACCTTTTTGTTGACTTCAAAAATATATTTCGAGCGGTAGCCCGTTGAACAGGCTTTGATTTTCTCGTGGTCGTTCAATGCGCCGGGCTTGGGAAACTTGCCATCCTTGCCAAAGTGTTCGACGAGTTTTCTGAGATTGAGCTGGATTTTCTTGATGTTGCTGAACGACGAACACAGGAACGCGACAGTGCACTCCCAAGGATCCTGCTGGATGAGATGGATGCCGGGATACGCGCGGATGGCGACCGCGAGTTTCGCGTCCTTGCTCAGCTGGCGCTTGAGAGTTGCGTAATCGACGTCCAAACCGAAGAAGCGCGTGACGAATTCGGGCGTCGTTCCGCTGAACTCGAGGGCGTCTCCCTGTTGCTGGACGGTGAAGTCTTCCCTGCCGTGCTGGATGCGGTATCCGTCGTCGAGCTTCTGCCAGCGGAAGATTTGTCCGGATTCGACCGTCGAAGAAAGGTCAAAGTCCTTGGTTTTGAGCAGCTGCGCGGTCTGGAGCATGGCTGAGGCACGGGAATGAGGCTTCATAAAGGTTACCATTATATACTTGGGGGCGGTTACCGCCCCCTATGTTCGAGAAACTCGTTCCTCTCGGGTTGACGGCGACGGAAGCGAAAATCTACGTCACGCTTGTCGAAGTCGGGCGCGCGCAGGCAGGCATTATTTCTCGCCGTACCGGCATTCACCGCAGAAGTGTTTATGATGCGCTTGAACGCTTGATTGAGAAGGGGCTGGTGTCGTACATCAAGGAAAACGACAAGCGCTACTACACTCCGACGGATCCTGAACGGATTAATGAATTGTTGAAGCAGACCGCGGCTGATGTTTCTTCCATTCTTCCGACGCTGAAGGCGAAGTACGCCGAAGTCAAGCAAAAGCAGGAAACGACGTTCTACCGCGGCGTGGAAGGCATCAAAACGATTTTTGAAGACCAAATCGTGACAAACGAGGACGTGTTCATTCTCGGCGCGGCGAAGAACGCCGACGACATTTTGCGGTTTTACCTGCCGCACTATACCAGTAAAAGAGTGACGCGCAAGATTAAGCTGCATTTGATTTACGCCGGCAAACGCACGACCAAAAAAGAAATTCCTCTCGGAGACGTGCGGTATTTGCCTGAGGAATTCGCGTCGCCCGTGTCAACGAACATTTACGGGGACAAAGTCGCCATTATTCTGTGGAGCCACGAGCCCGTCGCGATTCTCATCAAGAACAAGCAAATCGCCTCCGCGTACAAGAACTACTTTGACCTGCTGTGGAAGATGGCGTCGAGAAACGTTTAAATAGGGGCACTTTGCACGCAGAGGTATGAGAAAGGCAGTCATCCTGCTGGCGGTGCTTTTGCTCACTGCCTGCGCACCCACCGAAATGAAAACCCACGTCCTCCTGCACACCACGAAAGGCGACATCACGCTTGAGTTGTATGACAAGACCATGCCTGTGACGACGGGCAACTTCAAGAAATTGGTCTCGCAAGGGTTCTATGACGGCATCATCTTCCACCGCGTCATTCCCAAATTCATGATTCAGGGCGGCGACCCGAACGGCGACGGCACGGGCGGACCGGGCTACGAAATCAAGGACGAGTTCGCTCCGGGAAACAGGAACGACCGCGGCACCATCGCGATGGCGAACGCCGGACCCAACACGGGCGGCAGCCAGTTCTTCATCAACATCGGCAACAACAACTTTCTTGATACGAAACATCCTGTTTTTGGAAAGGTTGTGACGGGAATGGACGTTGTGGACGAGATTGTGAACTCCGAACGCGACCACAACGACAAGCCGCTTGAGGACGTCACGATTCTGAAAGCCACCGCGCAGGATGTGAAGGTTGCGTCGAGTGTTGGGCCGTGAATACATTTATGTCTGGTTCGACCGGACAGAACTGGAAAGATGTTCTTGGCGAAATTTACCGTTTTGCGCCTCATAAATACGGCGAATCTTCTAAAATGACCTTCTCAAACAATCAACATGAACTGGCAAGAAAATTGCGGATTTCAGGCTACGAATTAATGCTGGCCGTTGCATTTTTAACAGATCAAAAACTACTTTTTCTTAACGTACCTCCTGGAAAAGAATATTCTAGTCATCTTGACATTACCGAAAAGGGATTTAATGTTGCGTTGGAGAATGAACGTGCACAATCAAGTAACCGCTTTCAGGAAACTCTTGTAGTTGTTGGAGCGCTTACTGTCTTCTTTTCCGCATTTTCGTTTTTATCGCAGGGGCCCAAAGCTGCAGACCTTCTAACAATCATTATTTGGGTGCTTGCGTTCATCATGGTGAGTGCGATTTGCGCAGGATTGACATGGATTGCCTTGCTGAGATCATTTGAGATTCTCATTTCTGAAGTTCGGAAACTGAAAAGGGAAAAATGATTACGGTTCACACATCTTCTTCCCGCGGCAGCGCAAATCTTGACTGGCTGAAAACCAAGTACAGCTTCAGCTTTGCCGACTACTACAATCCCGAAAGAGTGAGCTTCGGCGCGCTGCGCGCGCTGAATGAAGACGTGATTGCCGCCGGCAAGGGGTTCGGGATGCATCCGCACCGCGATATGGAAATCGTGACGATTATTCTGGACGGCGAGCTGACGCATCAAGACAGCATGGGCAACAAAGGAACGATTCCTGCGGGAAGCGTCCAGCACATGAGCGCGGGCACAGGCGTCGTGCACGCCGAGTTCAATCACGGCAAGAAGCCGGTTCATCTGTTGCAAATCTGGGTCGAGCCGAAATCGCACGGCATCAAGCCCGCGTACGGGCAAAAAGATATTGCGTTGAAAAAGAACGCGCTTACTTTGTTGGTGTCGGGCAAGAAAGCCGCTCACGCGCTCACGATGCATCAGGACGCGGCGTTCTTGCTTGGCGAATTGGACAAAGGAACGAGCGTGACGCACACGCCGATAACGGACTGCACGTTCGTCTTTCTGATTTCCGGCGCGCTGAACGTGAACGGCAAGAAGCTCGCAGCGGGCGACTCCGCCGACATCACCGATGAGAAAATCGTGAAGTTGGCTGCCGAGAAGGACGCAAAAGTACTCGTGATTGACGTGCCGGCGGTTTAGTACACCGGCGCCGTTTCTCCTATCTTTCTGTTTTCAAACCGCGCAAGAACGTAAAGCAAGGATGAAAGCCGGTTGAGATACTTGAGCAAGTCGGGGTTGATTGCCTTTGTTTCGTGCAGGCGCGCGACCGCTCTTTCCGCGCGGCGGCACACGGCGCGCGCGAGGTGCAGGAAGGACGCGCCTTTTGTTCCGTTTGGCAGCAAGAACGTTGTCTGCTCTTCGATTTGTGCAGCGAACGCGTCGATTGTTTTTTCCAATTCTTCGACGTGCGCTGCTTTCACGCTGACTTTTGCCACACCTGCGAGTTCCGCGCCGACAGTAAACATCAGGTTCTGCGCCTTGATGACTGCCTGCCGGACTTGCCCGTCATCGACGTGCGCGAGCGCGACTCCCAAGGCTGCGTTCGTCTCATCAATGTCGCCAATCGCTTCGATGGACGGGTCGGTCTTGCGCACGCGCTTGCCGAACACGCCTGTTTCGCCCTTGTCGCCCGCTTTCGTGTAGTAGAGCGTCACGGCGTCACTTTCTTGACGAGCCAGATTAGCAGGAACGCGACGATAAAGAACATAATCGCGTAGATGATGTACTGCACTTGCCCGCGCTTACCAAAAAGGGAAATCATAAAGAAAAAATCAGCTGCAACCCATCGAGTTGCCGCAGTTCAAGCACTTGTAACACGAGCCGTTTCTGACCGTCACGTGGCCGCAGCTGGAGCACGCGGGCGCGTCGCCCATCATTTTGCCCATCTGCTGCTGCATGCCCATCACGTCGTCGGAGACGCGCGACTCGAAGTTCGTGAGCGGCGCCTGCACATCGACCTGCGATGCGACGGGTCCCGGTCCTTCGGAGACCTTGACTTCGTCCATCGTGGTCGGCTTCACGTGCAAAAAGTCCGTGCGGCCCAGGTACTCGTAGCCCATGATGCGGAACACGAGGTCGATAATCGACGTGCACATGCGGATGTTCGGGTGGTCGGTCATGCCGTTGGGCTCGAACCGCGTGAACGTGAATTTTTCCACGAACTTTTCCAGCGGAACGCCGTACTGCAGTCCGATTGACACGGCAATAGCGAAGCAGTTCACGAGCGAACGGTATGCCGCGCCTTCCTTGTGCATGTCGATGAAGATTTCTCCGACCTTACCGTCGTCGTACTCTCCCGTTCGCAGGAACACCTTGTGCCCTGAAACGGTGGCTTCAATCGTGACGCCCTTGCGCTTGGTCGACAAAGCGAGCTTTTCGCCGCGCTTCAAGCCCTTGTATTCCTGAACGATAGGCGCCGTGATGGCTTCCGCCTTCTTTTCGTCGCTCTTCGTGTTGAGCGGCTGAGATGCCTTGCATCCGTCGCGGTACAGCGCAATCGCTTTCAGACCGAGCTTCCAGCCCTCGACGTACGTCATCTCGATTTCCTCGACCGTTGTCTGGCTGGGCATGTTGACCGTCTTCGAAATCGCTCCTGAGATAAACGGCTGCACGGCAGCCATCATCTTGATGTGGCCCATCGGCGCGATAAAGCGCTTGCCGATGCCGCACACGTTGGCGCAGTCGAACACGGCGGTGTGCTCTTCCTTCAGTCCGGGAGCGCCTTCGAGCGTTTGCGCGCCTTCGATGTAAATCTTGGCGTCGCTAATCTGCTCCTTGGACAAGCCCTTGTTGATGAGCGTCTTGGGGTTGATGTGCGGCGTCCAGTCCGTCCACGTCTTGGCTTTCTGCACGCTTTCTTCTGCTTCGCGGACTTGTTCTGCCGTAAAGCCGAGTCGTCGCAGCGCTTCAGGCGAGACGTGAGGCGCTCCTTCGAACGAGTTGTGCCCGAGCACGTATTCGAGAATTTCACCCATCGCGTCCTCGCTGTAACCAAGCGAGTTCAACGCGCGCAAGATGCTGTGGTTGACAATCTTGAAGTAGCCGCCGCCGGCGAGCTTCTTCCACTTGACAATCGCGAATTCGGGCTCGACACCGGTCGTGTCGCAGTCCATCAGCAAGCCAATCGTTCCTGTCGGAGCGATGACCGTTGATTGCGCGTTGCGGTAGCCGTGCTTTTCTCCGACGGCAACCGCGTCGTCCCAGTCCTCTCGCGCGGCGCGCAAAAGGTCGGACGGACAGAAGCGGACGTCAATCTTGTACGCCGCGTCGCGGTGCTTGTTCATGACGCGCAAGCACGGTTCCTTGTTCTTTGCGTAGCCGGGGAACGGTCCCTTGACGGCGGACATTTCAGCCGATGTCTTATACGCGTGACCGGTCATGATTGCAGTAAGCGCGCCTGCGATGGCTCGCCCCTTTTCCGAGTCGTACGGGATGCCGCTGACCATCAGCATCGTGCCCAAGTTCGCGTAGCCCAATCCGAGCGTACGGTAGTCGTGGCTGTTCTGCGCAATCGGCTTCGTCGGATATGACGACAAGTCGACGAGGATTTCCTGCGCGATAAAGAACGTTCTGCACGCGTGGCGGTATCCTTCGATGTCGAAGGCGTTGTCGTCGCTCGTGAACTTCATCAGGTTGATGCTGGCGAGGTTGCACGCCGTGTCGTCGAGGAACATGTACTCGCTGCACGGGTTGCTTGCGTTGATTCTGTCCGTGTTTGATGCAGTGTGCCAGTCGTTGACGGTCGAGTCGTACTGCACGCCCGGGTCTGCGCACGCCCACGCGGCTTCCGCGATTTTGCGCATCATGAACTTGGCGTCGTATTCTTTCGCAACCTTGCCGGTCGTCCTCCATGTCGTCGCCCACTTGCCGCCGGAAAGATAGGCGTTCATGAACTCGTCAGTAATGCGGACGCTGTTGTTCGAGTTCTGCCCCGAAACCGTCGCGTACGCTTCGCCGTTGAAGTCGGCGGGAAATCCGCCGTGCTCGATGAGGAGTTTTGCTTTCTGTTCTTCCTTGGCTTTCCATTCAATGAAGGTCAGGATGTCGGGGTGGTCGATGTCCATCACGACCATCTTTGCAGCTCTGCGCGTCGTTCCGCCGCTCTTGATGCTGCCTGCTCCCGTGTCGAAAATCTTGAGGAAGCTCATCACTCCCGAGGACGTGCCGCCGCCCGAGAGTTTTTCTCCCGCTGCTCGGAGTTTGCTGAAGTTGCTGCCCGTGCCGGAGCCGTACTTGAACACGATGGCTTCCTGGTTGAGTAGGTTGAAGATGCTGCGGATGTCGTCGTGCACGGATTGGATGAAGCACGCCGAGCATTGCGGCCGCTCGTACGCGTTCGGCAGCGTTTCAATCTGGCTGCTGCGGAAACTCCAACCGAAATTGCCCGCGCTTCCCAAAATGCCGTACTGGTGGAACAACCCGCAATTGAACCATACAGGGGAGTTGAACGCGCCGCGCTGGGTCAGGAGCATGTACGCGAGTTCGTCCTCGAACGAGTTGGCGTCGTCTTTCGACGAGAAATAGCCCTGGTCCTCGCCGAAGGAGCGGATGGTGTGCGCGATTCGGTAAACGACTTGCTTCACGCTGACTTCGTTGCCGGTGCCGGGCACGCCTGCCTTGCGGAAGTACTTCGACGCGACGATGTCCGTCGCCAATTGTGTCCACGACTTCGGGACTTCAATATCCTTGAGCTCGAAAACAATGCTGCCGTCGGGTTCCTTGATGACTGAAGTACGTTTCTCGTAATCGAGCATGTCGTACGGGCTCTTGCCGGGCAGGGTAAACCTGCGCTGCACGATCAATCCGGGCTTGCCCATATTTGTCTCAGTAACCAATTGCACCATTATCTACACCTCAGGCTTCTTGTTTTGACGTTTTGTCTTGTTTCAGGAGCTTGATCTCCTTTTCGAATTGGGAAATATCTCGGAAACTTCGGTACACGGAAGCGAAACGGACGTACGCGACTTGGTCGAGCGTTTTCAATTGCGCCATCACGAGTTCGCCCACTTTTTTGGAAGAAATCTCCTGCTTGTCGGACTTTCTGAGCAATCCTTCAATGGCCGCGACGCTGTCGTCCACTTTTTCTCGCGTGATGGGGCGCTTTTCGCACGCCTTGAGCAAGCCGCGGAGCAGTTTTGCGCGGCTGAACGGCTCTCTCCTGCCGTCTTTCTTGACGACCGCGAGGTCAATCGTGTCCAGGCGCTCATAGGTGGTGAAGCGCTTGTTGCAGTCAAGACATTCCCGCCTTCTGCGGGTTGCGTCCAAGTCGGTGGTCTCGCGCGAGTCCACCACTTTTGTTTCCTGATGCAGGCAAAACGGGCACTTCATTGCGTCATAACTTCCTTTGTATCCACAAGGGATAGGGGTCAGGAGCTCAAGAGCCACCGACGATGCCGTCGATGAGAAAACCACAACAGCTTGTGTTTTCACCTCTTTTCCTACCACAACCGACAAAGTGAAATTGGTTTATAAAGATTGCTTCAGCTCAACCTAGGGTTTTCATTAACTAGGATTGTTTTCATTTCAGAGTGATTTTTTGCGTAGGGAAAAGAATTCGCGCGCGTCGCTCGCCAAAGTTCAGGGATAAGTCTGTCTGCGATGGTTTTCAGGTTCACGCAGTCCTCTTCATTGTACGTAATGAGCATATCAAGGAAGTCTTTGTCTCCTGTTGCGTGCCAGCAACGCCATAATTCCGCCGCGTCTTCGCCCGTCACGTGCTTGATGCTGTCCGGACGCTTGACATGCATTTCTCGCTCGATGGATTTCAGCCCGCCGACGAAACCGAGCTTGGCGCAGACGTGACGCAGGTCGACGTGCGGTTGATTGAACGGGAGCTGGAAGTAGCGTTTCAGGACAGGAAGGTCAAAACTGGCGCCGTTGAACGTGACTAACAGTTTGTAGTTGGCAAGTTCTTTCTGTAATGCTGCTCTGTCGAGATTGAAGCCTTGGACAAAGGTTTTTGTTTCGTTGCCGTTCCAGATGCCGACAACCGTGACGCCGCCCGGATAATCGCTCGTCTCGATGTCGAGGAACGCGGCATCGTGCTTGAATTCCTGGTAGAGACGCCAATGGTCGCGGCGCGGGAATAATGATGCGAGTGCGGCTGCGTCTTCGGCGAGCACGGCGCGTTTTGCTTCAATGATGCGTTGGTCGCAGCCGCGCTTTCTCGAAGGCGAAAACCCCTTGATGCGCGCTTGGTCGAGAAACGCGTTCCAGTCCGGCGCCTGCGCCCAAATGCGCTGCTCGGTCGCCTGACGCACTTTCGGCAGCAGCACAAAACTCTCCCTCAACATGCGTCAGA
Organism: Candidatus Nanoarchaeia archaeon; assembly: GCA_041488275.1. Taxonomy (GTDB): domain Archaea; phylum Nanobdellota; class Nanobdellia; order Woesearchaeales; family ARS49; genus DSQK01. Next base: position 24,167 of record JBGPOY010000002.1, on the reverse strand, counting down.
GGAGTTCTACGCCCGTTAAAAACCTCGCGCAAGCGTGTCTAGTGCGTCGTGAAAACGTTTACCGTACCCAGGCAGTATTGTCGTAGGTAGTCATTTCTGAATTACGCAACCACTTCCAACTCCCCTGGGAGAAAGCCGGAGAGCTCAATGGACTGAATTCATGTCGTCGTTGGTATGAGTAAAAGACGAGAAGATGAAAATAAAAAAAAAGAAAAATAAAATGGTTGGTTGTTTACGCAACAGCTTCGATGCTGATGTCGCTCAAGGACGTGCCCTTGACCTTCACTTCCGTGCCCTTCAGGCTGGAAGCATAGTCCTTGTAGTTCGCAAGGACACGGCTGACACGGCGAGTGTCCAATGCGCTGTAGCCTGCAGCAAGCAAGGAAACCTTGCCGGTGCTGGCCTTGAACAGCTGGATGATACCCTCGCCTTCCTTGAAGCCCGCGGAACAGTCAGCCGGGTTGCCCAAGAGAGCAGCCGCGACTGTGTTGGCACACGGACCACCGACGACAATCAAGTTCTGGGCGCTCCAGTCCGTGACATCCTTGTCGAGCTTTGCGCTTCCGACCGGGATCTGCTGGACCTGGACGCTTTCAACTGCGCCGCCCGCCGAAGTAATCTTTGCTTCGGCTTCTCCAACGAACACTTGACCGTACCTGTACGAGTCCGGGTATTCGATGTGGACGAAGTTGTTGTCCTTGTTGTCGAAGTAGGCCGTTGTCGACCAGTTCGTAACGTAGTACGAGTGGTCGTTGTCGTCCTTGTTCGCGTCGATGCCGCTGGCGATGAATGAACCCGCCGGCGAAATCGTCGGAGTACCGACGTTGATGTCGGTGTCCGCAGTGTCAACGGAGATCGTCGCGTTCCAGATGGCGCCGCCGTAGTTGTCCTGAGTTTCCTCAGTGAACTTGAACGCGGTTCCGTTCTGGTCGTATGACGGAATCACGAGGCCGGCCGTGCCAGCGCCGTTGTTTCCGTTGTTCAGGCTCGTCTTCGAAACGCCGCCGTTGCCGGCGATGCTCGTGAAGTTGAGCGTCTGCGTGTTGTTGCCGACGTTCGACTGGTTGGCCTTGAGCGTCACGGTAACTGAACCCGCGCCGCTGCCGAGGTCGATCGTCTGGGCCGAACCGAGAACCGACGTGTTAAAGTCGTCTTCGCTGTCCGAGCCGTACGTTTCGTCGTGCAACTTGATCTTGGCGTTCGAGGTGTCGAAGTTCAAGATCTTCAACAGGTGGGCTTCGCCGCCTGATGTAATGACCAAGAACTTGCTTCCTTCGCACGACTTGACCGTTTCAACCGCTTGGTTGTAACCGCACGCCTGAGTCTGCAGGTAGATGCGCTTGTCCTTGTCGCTGTCCGTACCGAGGACAATGACGTTGGAGTTGTTCATCTTCCAGCTAATCTTGACATCCTTGTTGTCGGAGTTCAAGAAGTGCAGGTCTGCGCTCTTGCCTGACGCGTCGAGGTTGATTGCTTCGGTCTTGTCCTTCGTCATGCCGTCGAAGTAGAACGTGAACGCATCGAAGATGGGCTCAGTGTAGTGAGCTCCCTCTCCGAGGAACACGTCGTTGTCGGGCTGGTAGACAATGCCGAGCGAACGCAAGGTTCCAGCGCCGCCGGTGAAGGTAACCTGCGATCCCGCGAGGGAGACGCCGTTCAACTTCACTTCGTTGCTGTTCTCGAGCTTCAGTTCGGTCGCGCCGAGGTTGACTTCACACACGTCGGTGTCCTTACCTGCGCTGTGGACGGTAATCGCGTCCGTAACGCCGATCTGGATGCCGTTGATGGTCTTAGTCTGACCCTTGTCGATCCACTGAACAGTGCCGTCAACGCTGACGCCACACTTGTCTTCTCCTTCGTTGACATCAACGAGCGTGAAGGTGTGCTTCGCGCCGCCGATTTCACGGTCCAAAGGTTCGTCCTGCGTCATCCATCGAGTCGTGTCGCCCGCGAGGAGCGTCATCTTGTCGATAGCACCGCTGGAGATGTGCGCGTCGGTGACGGTGTACGTCTTACCGAGCATGTTGACCTTGGTCGACTGGAAGTCTTCCGTGGCCGTTGTCGTTGAGGTACTGTCGAAGTCGACGTCCTCATTGAACTTCAACGTGTAGTTGTACATGTTGACGTTGCTGTTAAACCACAGGTACGGTCCTGCGTTCGGTGCGTCTTCGTCGTCCTGGGTGAAGACAACCTGTCCGCCCGTGGCCGAGAATGAAAGACGCTGGTCGTAGTCAACCTTGTTCTTGGTGTTTCCTTCGGAGTCATCGTAGAGTCCGCTGGGCATCAAGTCAGGCAAACTGCCGCTGTCCAAGTCAGAGTCCTGCACATTGAACAGGTACTTGTTGTAACCGAGGTGGTTACCCGACTTGTCGATCTTGACTCCCTTGTCAATAACCGAACTTCCTGCACCGATGTTCAAGATGGTCTTCTTGACTGCGGCGGCCTGAAGGCCGGCTGCGAGTTCAATCGAACCAATAACGTCGGATGTCTTAGCGAGCTCGCCGACCACGATAGATCCGTCGAAAACGCCATCCTTGATGAACAAGGGGGACGGATACTGACTCAGGTCCTGAGCAGCTGCGCCGAAGATAGTCGCTCCAACCATGGCGAGGCCAGTGGTCAATGCGATAATCTTCTTGGTATTTATTGCTTTCATCTAAACACCTCCGTGTTTTTGGGCTGTATATCTTTATTGGAATAAAGACGCGTACCCAGAAGGGGGACTCCCAACGAGTGCGTATTTATGCCTTGTGTGGTGAGAACATATATTTTCAAAAATATACGTTCCTCTCTTTCTGCCTGTTGTGAAAGCTATGACAACTAAGCACTACTGCCAAACCCATGACCGTTTATAAGTTTTTCGCAATCCCCCCTCGGCATAAATGCAGTTTTTAGCCATTACGCAAGTTAATGCCCTCCCTGCGGTCTAAAACTGCGTCGTTACTCCGAAATGGTATGGAACGGATATTGGCGAAAACGCGCCACTCCCTCACGCGTTTGTCGACGGAAACGCGAACAAACCCTGAACAGCGCAGGGAAACACGCAGGAGCCCCGCCTGAGAACTGCCCCGGCAGCATGGAAGCGCAGTAGGAAGCAAGCAGGAACGCAGTACTAAACTCCTAAGACGGGCTCCTATATTTAGTCATCAAGCCGTTACGATGCAGGGAGCAGGCAGTCTCCGAGTCTTCGCCTCGGAGGGCCTGTCCCTACTCGTTCGCTTCGCTCACGATGCAGGGAGCAGGATTCGAACCTGCGAAGGCGCTGAGCCACACGGTCCTAAGCCGTGCCCGTTAGCCACTCCGGCATCCCTGCGTTATGACTCCTGAACAAAGCCTTGCTTAATAGTCTTGCGTGTTTCACGAACAAATCACGAGTGGAAAGTATTACGAAATAGAAGTCGTAAACTAAATATCGGAGAAGATACAAAAAAGGACTTACGCGTCGTTCTTCCAGGCGTAGTGGCGCATCCTCGCGGACTTGCCGAAGCCGCAGCTCGCACAGGCCTTGTTGCGGGTGTGATAGCTATGTCTGCCGCAACGCCTGCAAATGATATGGCTCGCGCGCTTGTTGCGCTTGCCCATCGAGTATGTGCCTTTCATGGAAGTTCCTTACGCTGCGGGCGAAATCAGGATGATGGTATCGCCGCGCAAAAAGACGGTTCCGAGCTTGCGCTTCACGGCGCCGTTTTCATGTTCTTCAGCGTTGTCCAAGACAACGTTGATGTGGATGTCGAACGCGTTCAGGTTGCCGACGTACGTCTTGCCACCCTTCAGCTCGACCATCACTTTCTTGTTGCGCGCCTTGTTGAGCGCGTCCAACGGACGACTTTGTTCCATCATAGAGACACCCCGTAATAACGGTTATTCAGGAATTCGCAGAAGGGTGCTATTTAAATGTTTCCGTTCTCCCCCCCCCTCAAGCGCAAGGTTTATTAGCCTCATTCCAACTGCTTCACAAAAAAGAGCGCGTATGAACCTTCGCAACAAACTCATCCTAGGATTCGTCGTGATTGCCCTCTTGAGCGGCGTCATCAGCTATATTGAAGTCCAGGAATTCAAATCGTTCTCGGCTTCGCTGCAGCTTCTTCCGGAAACGGTGCAAACCGCGCAGGACTCGACCAGACTCCTCGGTCTCGCAGAAGTCATCCGCTACTATGACGAGGTGCTGACGCAGTCGGCTCGGAACTACGCATTCACGAAGGACAAGCAGTGGAGGCAGCGCTATCTGGACGCAGAACCCGCTCTTGACGCCGCCATCACGGAAGCCGTCGCAAAAGGGGACGCAACCGAGAAATCTTTCTTCTCCGCGGTCAACGAGTCGAACATCGCGCTTGTCATTCTGGAGCATCAATCGCTGGACGAGGTCGACAAGGGTAATGCCGCAGAGGCTGTCCGCATCCTGGAAAGCACGGAGTACTGGCACCAGAAGGCAATCTATGCCAACGGGCTCACGAACTATTTCAACGCGCGAGGCGTGCAGAAGGACCGCGCATTCGAGAACTCAGCAGAGGCTATCAACCGCAAGATTAACGACGTAACGCAGATCACCGCCCGCATCATCCGTCAGAGCTACCTGTACATTGCGGCGCTCATCCTCGGCGCAATCCTGCTGGGCATCTTCATCGCACGTTCATTATCGGAGCCGCTCGCCAGCCTTCTGGAAACGGTCGTTGCAGTCACGAAAGGAGATGTCGACCGAGACATCTCACCGACGCTCACCGACCGCAAGGACGAGATTGGCACGCTCGCGAGCGCTTTCGAAGGGCTCATCGTAGCATCGCGGAACAGAATCCGCAAGGAAATCGCGGAAAAGACCGGTAAGCGCCGATAAACTTCTTCTTCGCCGAGATTGCGGCGTCGCAACGCTTATTAACCGCTCCTCCTCAACAGCGTTCGTGAAAAAGCCGTTGATGGGCGTCCCGCGCGACGTCTGGCTGCTCGGCATCGTGAGCTTCCTCACGGACGTCAGCTCGGAAATGATTTTCGCCGTGTTCGCGCTGTTCTTCACGCTCATCATCGGAGGCACGACCGCCGCCTTGGGCATCATTGAGGGGCTCGCTGATTTCTCAGCCTCATCGCTGGACTACCTTGCGGGCTGGCTGTCGGACAAAACAGGAAAGCGCAAACCGCTCGCGCTGCTCGGCTACAGTTTCTCGACCGCGTCCAAAGTCCTGCTGATGTTCGCGACGTCCGTCGGAAGCGCGTCCGTGTTCCGCGTCGTCGAACGCCTGGGCAAGAGTTTCCGCGGACCGCCTCGCGACGCGTGGCTCGCCGCGGTCGCCCCTGAAAAAAATCGCGGCTTGGCATTCGGAGTTCACAAAGCGCTGGACAAAGCCGGCGCCGTGCTCGGTCCGCTCATCGGGTATGCCTTGCTGCAGTCGTTCGGCACGAACGCCTCGACGTTTCACACGCTGTTTATCGTCGCGCTCGTTCCGGCGGTCTTGTCGCTCATCGTTTTGGCGTTTGTGCGTGAAAAGAAAACCATTCCACGAAAGCGCGAGAACATCTTCACCGCGTTCCAGACGCTCAGTCCGGCGTTCAAGCGCTACCTCATTCCCGCGGGCGCGTTCGCGCTCGCGTACTTCAGCTTCGCGTTTCTTTTGCTGCGCGCGTATCAGCTCGGGTTTTCCGTCGCTGACGTTGTATTATTGTACGCGCTGTTCAACGCATCGTTCGTCATCACGTCGCCGCTCGCCGGCAAGCTCGGCGACCTCATCGGCAGGAAGTACATCATTCCGTTCAGCTATCTCGTCTACTTGCTGATGTGCGTCGGGTTCGTGTTCGCGACACAGCACTGGCACGTCATCGCGCTCTTCCTCGTCTACGGCGTCTTCTACGCCATCGACGAAGGGCAAACGAAAGCGTTCATTTCCGACCTCGAACAGAAACGCCGCGGGACCGCCATCGGCGCGTACAACTTCATTGCGGGATTGCTCTACGTGCTCGCGTCGTTGATTGCGGGCGCGCTGTGGCTTCTCTCGCCTGCGCTCGCGTTTGAAGCTGCAGCGGGACTTTCAGCGCTTGCACTCGTGCTGTTTTTCGCAGTGCATCCGCAAAAGAATTAAAAATAAAAAAAAGAAGAAATCACCTACTTCTTGTCAATCGCCCATTTGCCGGGTCCTTTCGCGACAATCGCGAGGAAGATGGCAAAGTAGAGGAGCGCGGGAAAGCCCATGTTCGTGATGGGGTTCCAGTTCCACGCCGGACTCAGATGTCCGATGTAGTACGCAATCAGCATCTCGACGGCGCAGAACGCCGCGGCGTAGCGCGTCAGGAATCCGACCGTGATCAGGATTCCGGCGATGACTTCAATCAGTCCCGCGAACCAGAACAGGCTGCCCATCGGAATCGGTATCGGCGTGCCGCCGAACCATCCCAACAGCTTCGTAGTTCCAATCATAAAGAACAGGACTCCAATAATCACGCGGAACGCGAAATACAGGGAATCGCTGTGTTTGGCTATCAGTTTGTTGAACAACGCAACCACCTCACGGGTTTATTTTTGAGAAGGAAAGAAATCGCACTATAAAAATGCGGGTGTTACAGGGGAATCTGCTGCAGGAGTTTGCCGCCGATAATCAAATACGTCGTGAAGCCGAGCGTGAACGAAATGAGCGCGCTCGTTTGCAGCGCAATCGCCCCAAGAACGAGCGGAACAATCAGGCTCCAAAGATAAACGATGGTGATAAGCTCAACCGCGGCGATGACGTGGACGTTTCGGGAAAGCAGCGACGCGCGTGCCGTTTGCGGCGCGGGAGCAAAACCTCGTTTGTTCATACCCGTCCGTATGCGCCGCTGCTTTATATGTTTTATCAAAGAACCGCCGGAGGATTTCCGACGAGAAAACTACAAGCCCAAGCTTTCGAGCAGCGCCCGAGGATCGAACTTTTTCAGGTCGTCGTACTCCTGTCCTACGCCCAGATATAGTATCGGCTTCTTCGTGACGTACGAAACCGAAATGGCGGCGCCGCCTTTTTCGTCGATGTCGGCTTTCGAGAGCACGATGCCGTCAATGCCGACGGCTTCGTTGAACTGCTTCGCCTGCTCGACGCAGTCGTTGCCCGTGATGGACTCTCCGATGAACAGCGTGAGGTCGGGCTTGGCGACGCGGACAATCTTTTTCATTTCATCGACGAGATTGATGTTTGAGTGCAACCGTCCGGCGGTGTCGATTAACACGACGTCCTTGTTGGTCGCCTGCGCGTGCTTGATGGCGTCGAACGCGACCGCAGCCGGGTCAGAACCGTAATCGTGCTTGATGAGCTTGACCTGCAAGCGGTTCGCGTGCTCCTGCAATTGGTCAATCGCCGCCGCTCGGAACGTGTCCGCAGCCGCAAGAACGACGTCAAGACCGTGCGTTTTGAACAAATGAGCGACTTTCGCAATCGTGGTCGTCTTTCCCGAGCCGTTGATGCCGACAAAACAAATGATGAGCGGCTTTTTCGTTTTCGCTGCTTGGAGCAAATCGATTTCGGGCGCGGTGAACAAGTCCTCGAGCGAGCGCTTCAGCGCGCCGAGAATCGTCGTTTCGACATTGCCGCGCGGTATCGGCTGGTCGACGAGCGCGAGCTTCAAGTCCTGCTTGATTTTCTCGATGACTTCCAACGCGACGTTGTTTTCCAATAATGCAACTTCAAACTCCCAGAACAATTCCTCGAACTGCTGCGCCGTGATTTTCTTCGTCGTTACGGCTTCTCTCAGGCGGGAGAAAAATCCTTTTTTCTCGGGAGCGGCAAGTTTGCTGGACTTTACTGGTTTGTCACTAAGTTTAGTTGCCTTAGTATCTGCAGAAGGGATTGAAATAGGAGGGTATTGTTTTGTTTTGAGAGGTTCTTGAATTTTTTTAATCTCTTCTTCTTTTATCTTTCCGATTAAGTTAGCAGCTTTGGGGCCTGCAAAATCTACCAACGGCTGCATTTCTGTGTCCTTCTTATTTAGTGCGCGAGTGTATTCTTTAACTCTTAGTGTGTTTGGGTCTTTGCCTTCTCCAACAATTCTCGCTTTAACTTTGTCGGGATGCATTTCCTCAGCCGATGCAACTTGTTTCTTCTCGGGCTTCACCTGTTTCGGCTCGATGGGTTCGAACAGCTGCTCAACAGCAGGTCGTTCTTCCTCGATGTGCTGGTGGATGTCGACTTTGCGCAGCGGCGAGCCTTCCACCTGCATGTCCGCCGATTCTATCACGATTTCGTCGAACATCGGCTTCTCGGCGGGAGTTGCGGTGATTTCTTCGCGAGGCAATTCTTCCTTGCCTCCCAGCATCTTCTTGATAGTCGAGAAAAATCCCTTCTTTTCTTTCGGAAGAGTGATTTTGGGAACGTCTGCAGGCTCTTCGGGTTCGGGATTCGCTTTTTCGAGTTCCTCAATGAGTTCTTCGGCGACTTCGGCGCCCTGCGCCTCGGGTTCTGTGAGCTTGCTTGGTTTTTCCGATGGTACGGCAGGTTGCTCCGCAGTAACTTCTTCAGCAGCTTCAGACGTTGCGGAAGCAGGCGCTTCGGCAGACGTTTCTTCAACTTCCTGCGTTTCTTCCTTCGCCGTCTCCTCGACTTTCTTGGAAAACGCCGAAAGCGCGCCTTTCAGCTTGTCTTTGAGAAACTTGAACATCTTAACTCACGAGTTGGCGAAGTTCTGTCTCAGCCTTGCCCGCGTGCGAGGTGAGCGTCTCGAGCTGTCCCGCCAAATCCTTCTGCAATTGCCGCAATTCCTCGAGCTGGGTCGCGATGAGCAGTTTTACGTCGGGAACGCTTTTCGGGACGGCGGTGTTCGCGCCGATGTTGACAATCAAATTCTTCGCGTCCTTGAGCGACGCTTTCAGAAAAATGCCGTTGGCGATAGGCACAAGCAGTTCTGTTCCCTGATGCACCGCGGACAATTCGTCCAAATGCTTCGTGACCTTGTCGACGTCTTCTGCCTGTTGTTCGAGGGCTTCCATCTGCTGCTGGACCTGCTGCATTTTCTGGTTCAGCACCTGCAGCTCCAAGTACTTGCGCTGCGCCTTGGCTTGCGCGTCCTTGCTGTCCTCTGCGTGAGCGTGGTCAGTCATTGCAGTTTCTTGAGCAGCGCCTTGACGAACTGCTCGTAGTTTTCCTGCGTGACGAAGAACGCCAGCGGGCTGTTGCGTTCGCGCACCGATTCTTCGGTCGCGAGATGCTTCCATTCCCGCTCAATCACGGCCTTGACGTACGCCTTCTCATCCTTCGTAAGGGTCATACGCTGTTTTTCGTGAGGACATTATATAAACGTTGCGGGGGAGCGTTACAGCATTTGTAATCGTGAATCTTTTTATAGACGGGCGCATCGACGAGCGTCGTGAAAGAGTGTGTTGACGAGCAGCGGTGCGGCTCGCGGGGTGTCCGATGAAACAGTTCAGCGTTCTTGCCGTCGTATTCCTGTTGCTCGCGTCCGTTGCTTCGGCAGCGACGTTCGTCACCGCTCCGCTCGAAGGCAGGCAAAACTGCATCACCGCGTGCGGCGCCGAACCCTCCGCAATTCCGGCGTGGGCAAACTGGCAGACGTGCATCGCGAACTGCAACCCGCCGCTCATCGGACTGCAGGGCAACCTCACCGCCGCGAAAAACAGCGTGACCGCGGAAACCGCCGCCCGACAGGCAGCCGACGCCACACTCCAGACGAATGTCAATAACGAAGCGTCCGCGCGAGTTGCGGGAGACACCAGCGGACTTTCTTCAGCAAAATCCTACACCGATTCCAGCGTTGCAAGTGAAAGCGCCGCGCGGCAGAGCGCAGACGCAACCTTGCAAAACAATCTCAACGCCGAGACTGCTGCCCGCGCTGCGGGAGACTCCAGCACACTGACGGCAGCCCGGCAATACTCAGACGCGGGCGACGCCGCGACTCTCACGACGGCAAACGCGTACACTGACCTCAAAGCGGCGGCGGAAGCCGCGTTGCGCGCGGGCTCGATTGACGCCGCCAAGCAGGCACTCACGGACATGATTAACCTCGTCCGCAGCGACCTGACCGGCATGCTCAACAACGAAGCCGCCGCCCGCCTGTCCGGCGACGCCACGCTGCAAACGCAAATTGACGGCTACATCTCGGCGCACCAGATTGACCACGCGCGCCTCGGCGACCTTGACCAATACATCCAGAGCGGTCTCGCGAACGCGTCCGCCGCGCAAAGCAGCCACGCGCAGAGCGACCACGACGAGTACGCCAAAGTCCAAGGTTATGTCGTCGACATCAGCGGGCAGGCAAACGCGTCTGACGCCAAGCTCAACGCATTCCAATTGGTCATTGACGGATTCCAAACCATCCTGACCGACCACGGCTCACGGCTTGACGCGCTCGAAACGCTCACCGTTGCGCTTCAACACCAATTCGACCAGCTCACCGACACGTTCGTATCCCTCGCGGATTACCGCGCAGGACAATCGGACCAGGACGCGCGCATTGCCTCGCTTGAAGCCCGCGTTGCTGCGCTTGAAAGCCACTTCCCGGCAGCTCCCGCGGAAGGCTCTGCCTGCAATGACGGAAGCGCATGCACTCAAACAGACACCATTCAGAACGGCGTCTGCGTGGGCAGCAACCAAGTCAACTGCGACGACGGCGACGTGTCAACCAGCGACCTCTGCGACCAGCAGAGCGGACTGTGCCATCACAGCGCCAACGCTGACGCGGACGGCGACGGAATCGTGGACAATCAGGACAACTGCCCGACGGTTGCGAACAGCGACCAGCGAGACGCTGATGGCAACGGCGTCGGCGACGCGTGCGAAATAATTCCTCAGGACGGAACGCCGTGCAATGACGGAAACGCGTGCACGCAATCGGACGTCATGATGAACGGAGTTTGCACCGGCAGAACCCCTGTAGTGTGCCAGTCCACGGACGCGTGCCATGCGGCAGGCGCGTGCGACCCGCAAACCGGTCAGTGCTCCAACCCCGCTGCCTCCGACGGCACTGCCTGCGATGACGGCAGCCCCTGCACTGCGTTCGACAGGTGCCAGTCAGGCGTCTGCGCCAGCACCACCGCAGCCTCGTGCGACGACGGAAACGCGTGCACCAGCGACGGATGCGACGCCGCCTACGGCTGCTTCAACACCGCGGTTTCGTGCAATGACAACGACCCGAACACCGCCGACAGCTGCGACCGGCAGACCGGCTGCCAGCACACGCCCATCGCGTGCCCGTACGGCTCCGCGACGTGCGGACAGTCACAGCCGTGCAAGATTAACCTCTTCACCGACCTCAACAATTGCGGCGGCTGCAACAACGCGTGCCCCCCTGTATTCAACGGCGTGAGCACGTGCTCCAACGGCGCGTGCACGGTCGGCGTGTGCAACCCGGGATTCAGCGACTGCGACCACCAGCTCGGCGACGGCTGTGAAACGCAGCTGAACACGAACTTCAACTGCGGACAGTGCAACCTCGTGTGTCCGAACGGATTCAGCTGCACGAACGGCGCCTGCGTCTCGCCGTGCCCGCCCGGAGTCCCGGCGAACTGCCCGGGAGGAACGTGCTCCGTCGTGCACAGCAACGGAGTGGGACAGAACTACTTTGACTGCGCTCCGAAGGGAACTCCCGGCCAGAGCGCGACGTACACGCTGACGATGGCGCAGGAAGCCCGCGCCGCGTGGGGACAGCCCAGCATCGCGGACAACTTGGTCGGCTGCATCGGAGGCAACGACGGCGTCCTGCGGCAGACGGCAACGAGCTGCTCCGTGTGGATTTACAACGGACCGCTCTCCGGACGCGTCCGACAGACGCTGACGTCGAACGACTGCTTCTGCCCGTTCGACACCAACAACCCGTCCTGGACGTAATCTCTTCTTTCTTTTTTTCTTTCCTTCTCAGATATCTTTAAATACGCCTCCTCGACAACTCAGAAGTTCGCGCTCGTGGTTTAGTGGTAGAATACGGCCTTGCCAAGGCTGAGACGCGGGTTCAATTCCCGCCGAGCGCATCGTGAGCGAAGGCGGTTCCCGAGACCGGCGTCTCTGAGAACCGACGAGCGCACCATGCGCACAAGCAAACGATCATTGCACCTGTCGTCTAGTCCGGTCAAGGATAGCGGCCTTTCGAGCCGCTTACGCGGGTTCAAATCCCGCCGGGTGCGTTCTGTGAGTTGTAGTGTGCACGCTGTTCTCGAACCTGACCTGCTAGCAACCGGCGGCTTTCCGAGCGGTCTCGGAATAGTCGACGGGTGCGTTATCCATTTCTAGAGTGCAGATTCTTTTGTTGCTGAACTAGAACTTTCTCATTTCCCGAAACTCAATCACGCGCTTGAGCAACGCAGGAATAAATCCCGTGATGACGAACGAACGCGTTTCGAAAATGCCGTCCCGCGGTCCGAGACTGATGACGAGCGGCGTTTTTCTCGGTCGATACGCGACGAGCGGGCGGCGGTGTTCCAGACGTTTGATGTTGTCCACCGCGAGACGCGCCTGTATTTCGGCGTTCTGCGCCGTTTTCTCGACGACCACGTTGTTGAGGTCGCCGGGGGCAAAGACGTTCTTCATGCCCTCAACCTGCAGGAATTCGTTGACTCTGACGCGCTTGTGGTCGTCCACCGATTTCGGAAGCACGGACGAGTTCGGTATCAGTCCGGTGCAGAAGAAGGCCATATCCGCCTTGAGCTTTTTCTTTGAATCGGTGATGAACCCCTTGCCTTTCGCGTGCACGAGCTCGCGGAACAGGAGCGTGACGCCGTGGGCGCGTAGGAATTTTTCTGCATAGCGCTGCGATTTCGGTTCGTTGCGCTCCAAAAGAGTAGGACCGCTGCTGACGAGCGTCACCTTTGTTTTGCCGTGGACCGCCAACTCCGCCGCGAGCTCGACTCCCACAAGCCCGGCGCCCACAATCAGGACTGATTTTGCCTTGCGCAGACGTGCGTTGGCTTCGAGAATGTGCGCGCCGCGGTCTGCGCGCATCACGTTGCGTTCCTTGATGGGCAGAGAGTAATCAGAACCTGCGCTGACGATGAGAAAATCGTACGGGTAGGATTGTTTTCCGATGATGACGTCCTTCGGCGTAATCTTGCTTGCCGCGCCGACGAAGACGCGCGCGCGTTTCAGGTAGTCCGTGTGCTTTGCCTGCAGTTTCGGAAGAATCTTGGGCTGAATGATGGCGCGCAGAATTCCGGGCGTGAATTCGAAGAAGTCCTTGGCGTCGATGAGCGTCACGTCGTGCGTACGCTCAAGAAGCTTTGCCGCAGTCGCTCCCGCGAAGCCGCCGCCGATAATCACCACCTTCTTTTGCGCGTCCATCTCACGCGACTTCCGGTTTGTTGCGTTATAAAGGTTATGAACGACTCAAAATTTCTTGAGCAAACCTATATCCGAACGTGTTCACTCCCGCAACGCGATGTCTGACAAAATCTTTTACGTCTCAACGACAGGTATTGTCGTGAAGGACGGCAAATTCCTGATTGCGAAGCGCTCCGAGCGCGAAAAGGCGTTTCCGGGCAAGTGGACCGTGCCCGGCGGCAAATTCCAGCACGACGACTATCACCAACTGACGCCGAACAAGGGAGGTTTGTGGTACGAACCCATCGAACGCGCGCTGCGTAGGGAGATTAAGGAAGAAGTCAATCTGGACATCGACAACATTCGGTACGTGACGAACATCACGTTCGTGCGTCCGGACAACGCGCACTGCCTGATTTTGAGTTATGCCTGCGATTATCTTGACGGCGATGTGATTCTGTGCGACGCGCTCACGAACCACGCATGGGTTTCGTTGGATGAAGCAAAGAAGTATGATTTGATTGACGGCATTTACGATGAACTCGCGATGGTAGATAAACAACTGAAGAAATCATTATAAGCGCCCTCTGCTCTCGACGGCAGTATGGGGGCATTACGGAAGCCGGTGCATCAGAAGATATTTTCCTTGTTTCTCAGTAAGCAGCAGCTTTCGCATTCAGCTATCGCGAAACAAACTGCGCTGAAGCCGAACTTGTTGAGTTATTATTTGCGCGAGCTACTTGCGCAAGGCGTTTTGGAAAAACGCGATGACGCGTACGTGGTTTCTCGGCATGCAGAACACTTGATTCCGCAGTTCAAGCAAGTCACGGGCGAAGAAAGTTTGAAATTACCCGTCGTTGTGTTTGCGATTGAGCACGACGGCAAGATTTTGTTATTGCAGCGCAAGAACCGACCGTACGCCGGCTACTGGGGACTGCCTGGTGGAAAGATTCTGCATCATGAAACTATTTCTGACGCTGCAAAACGCATTTCGTTGCGCGAGACAGGGTTGCCTTTGGATGCAATCGAGACCTGTGCCGTGATTGACGAGCGCGTGACCGATTCGGGAATTGACACAGACCATACCGAAGGGGCCTCCACCGCCGGCCCCTTCTTGAACCCCGCGGTCGTCAAGAGCGGCTGGTTTATTTTCGTCGCGAAAGCGACGCTCAAGGACATTCCTGCAGCGGCGCTGGGGAACTGCGACTGGTTTGACCCTCACGATTTGCGCTGCAAAATCATTCCTTCCGACGCGTGGATGATAACGCAGGCATTGCAAAAACGATTGCCGGTGCACGAGTTCACCATCGAAGAAAAAGACGGTAAAATTCTTGGGTTCAGGAACGCGGTTACTCAACGCCGTGCTTGAATCGGTCGTGATACGTTTCCTTGGCCTGCTGGAGCCAGATGCCCACGATGACAATGAGCACTTCATCAGGAATGCCGCGGTTCTCAACCGTCAGCGCGTAATCAATCTGCCCGTTCTTTTCGCCCTCAAGCGCAATGTTGAGCCCGAACGTGCGCCCGCGCATCAGTCACCCTTGAGCAAGCGGTGAAGATCTCGCCAAAATTTCTCGGAGTCTTTCGGCGCCCATCGGTCCAGCCAGTGCGGGTCGTGCACAGAACGCCAGACTTTTACCATTCGCCCCTCCTTGCTTCTTCTATCTCTTTCTTAAGTTTCTCGACATATTTCTGTAGTTCCTTGCCTTTGCGAATCTGCTCTTCCGTGATTTGTTCGTCAAAGAAAGGGCTGCGGTTGACGCTTCTCTTTTGCATGGTTGATACAATGTCGCGCTTCTTTATATGCGTTTCCCAGAAAAATATGAAAGATTTCCGACCAAGAACGTTACTAAAAAATGATAAAATAAAATGGGCCCGGCAGGATTCGAACCTGCGACATCCGCTTTGTAAGAGCAGCGTCATAGCCGCTAGACCACGAGCCCGATGTCTTTCGGGGCGAGGCACCATATTTAAATACTCCTCTTCGCCTGTTTCCGTCGATGCAAGAGAAGATTTTCCAAATCCTCGTGGAACAGAATGACGTCACGTGGAAGGCCATCATTTACGACCTGATGAAGTCGGAAGAGATGGACGCGTGGGACGTTGACCTTGGTGTTCTTACGTCGAAGTATCTCGCGCGCATCCGCGAACTGAAAGAGCACGATTTGCACGTTTCTGGGAAAGTTCTGTTGGCAGCGGCAATGCTGCTCAAGATGAAGTCGAAGCGATTGGTCGGCGAAGACTTGAACGAGTTCGACCGCTTGCTTGCTTCCGCGGAAATGACGGAAGACCAGTTCTACAACGAACTGGAAACGGAACTGAAGCACGCGCGCGTCGTTCCTCCCGAAGAAATGCTCAGACTCATTCCGCGCACGCCGCAGCCGCGCAAGAGAAAAGTTTCTGTTTACGACTTGGTCCGTGCTTTGGAGAAGGCATTGGAAGTGAAGCACCGCCGTTTGATTCGTTTGGACTCGCCTGAAGGAAGAATTATTTTGCCTGCGAAACGAATTGATATCACGCTCGCGATTAAGCAAGTCTACAAAGCTATTCGGGAGTGGTCGGTGCTGAATCACAAGCCGCGCATGAAGTTTTCTGAATTATTGCCGAAAGACCCGTCGAGAGACGCGAAAGTGTTCACGTTCGTTCCTCTCCTGCATCTTGGCACGGCGCGCAAGATTGACGTCGAGCAAGCCGTTCCTTTTGACGATTTCGAGATTAAGCTGATCAAGAATTCTGAGTCGCAGAAGATAGAACAGTAATCATTAAGAAGCCATTTACTCCCCTCAGTCGTGGGCCCGTAGCTCAGTCCGGCTAGAGCAGCGGTCTTATACGGCACTGCTCATTCCATGCCTAAGCGCACCGCCGGTCGACCGTTCAAATCGGTCCGGGCCCATCATAGTGACAAATACGGGAACGGACCGGCTTGCCGAGCGGACTCGGCATTGTCGGTCCGGGCCCATTATATTCAAACGAGGTGAAGAAATGGAACGCATCATTCTGGAAGGGATGGAATCAAGCGACGTCCGGCACAGCTATCTTGCGGGAGAAATGCCCGTACCGCGCGCGAGCAGTCTCCGCGTCGGAGCGAACGTCCTGCCGCTGGCGGAAGTCCTCGCGCGCGCTCCTGAAATCCAGGCGCAATCGCCGCTCGAACACACGCTGGACATTGATGTCGTGCTGCGCCAGAGCTCGGTGCAAACTGTCTACGTCGAGCACGACGACGCCGTATACATTTACAACCGCGGAAACGCCGTGCGGTTTGACTGGACCAAAAAACAAATTGAATTCTGGGGCGGGTTTGATGGTGCGTTCAAGCACATCACGGATAATCCCAGCAAAGTCAATCCGAACTACGTCGGCATTTCGCCGCGCGATTCCTAAACCGAGGTGACCTTATGGCAAAAGCAGGAAGTTTCTGGAAATGCTCGAAGTGCGGCAACGTCGTTGTCGTCGTGAAAGCGGGCAAGAATCCGCGCGTCGGGTGCTGCGACATGCCGATGCGACGTATCAAGAAGGTCAAGTAAGCCACGCGTCCCCAGGGCGTTGGAAGGTCGTCGTTTGCGTTCTCTGACGACGAACGACCATACTGCCGGAGAGCCTGGTTACGTCTTCACGGAAAGCTTTTTAAAGAGGTCACCTTGACCACGATTCAATGAAGAGAAGCTCACGCCGCTGGAAGAAGAAGGGACAGATGCGCTGGAAGTGGCAGCGCAAGCGGATGAAGAAGGAAAGAAGGAAGCGAGCGGCTCGCTCTTCGTCATAATGACGGACATTCTCTATTTTGAGATTCGCGACGGGAGAGGAAGCGATTACTTTGCTGCGGAGAGCCCGCGGCACCTGATGTTCGCCATCAGCAACCCCGCAAACCCGTACGAGCGGTTTGAAGGACGCGTCGCGACGCAGGTGACGATGGAGCGCGCCGTGACAACTCCTTTTTTTGAGCAGTTTCTCGCGTGCGACCTTGACTCCGACGGCGTGTTCCACCTCGGAAGGCTGGAAGACTTGGTTCTTGAAGAACCGACGCTCGGCTGAGCGCCAATTTTATATTCTAGCGACGCTTTCGCATTCGTATGGACGACGCGATGTATTACCTCGTGACGCTCGCGACTGAGAAGTTCTACCTCGCAGCACTGTCGTTCGCGCACGCCGCGACGTTTGTCGAGCGGTGGGACCAAGGAAACTTGGAAGACCGCCCGACGGCGACGCTGGAACGCATCACCGAAGAAGCAGCACGAAAAAGCCCGAACTTCGAACTGTTCGTGAAATGCGGCAAAATCGCGGGCGCCGGCAGTTTTTATCTCGGAAAATTCGAGTACGATAAGTCGCGCATCGGCTGCCCCGAAGCGATGTTGGGAAGGGAACTCTAAAATAAAACGGCGGGGCAGGAGATTCAACCCTGCGACTCTGCCGACGGACATCGCAAAGTATTTGAACCCGGAAGCCCTTTCGGGCAATAGCGTCTCAGGCTATCGGCCTCACCTGGTTAGCCTACCCCGCCGCGTGGCCGTCGCCACCGAACGGCCGTCGAGCATGCACTCGACGTTTTTTCTCTCGTTCCGGGATTGAAATGCGTGGCCGCGAAAAAAGCGTGGCTCTTCCGCCAGTTGCGTCAATTCCGCCCTCGCTTTCTCTCGAGTTATTCGCTTTATATACCTCCTCGATAGCTTTATATATAACCTCCTAGCCCGATAAATCATTCTTTTCCGATTTGGAAGAGAATCCTTGATCAACACCAAACAGTTCTGTCCGTTCACCACCCTTCGGGGCTGGGAGGCGCTATTTCCGCGCCGCGTTGGCAGATGTCAGCGAAAAACACAAACCAGAGTTCATGCTCCGGTCTGTATCGCATCATCTTCAATGAGTACGCGATCCTAGAATCGCGTATGATGAACGAACAGCCAAACTGTCAATTCTGAAAACAGTTTTCAAAATTTAGAATTCGTTGGAGCAATCTGACGAATTCACGTGATGCATCGAGAAAAAGTCTCGAATGTATTTTCGACAGAATCACGGCCCTCGCGGTCGTGGTGTGCAAAAAACGAGAACGCGTTTTTTTTGATGTCGAAAACGATAACTTGCGACCAAAATGAAAGAAGACACCGTCGCAGCTCGACGGTGCGCTTGCAATGGAACGTCTCAACACGTTCCATAGGCGAGGAAACATTCCTTGTTTATCCTGCAAGAGGTTGCTGCTATCTGAATCCCGCTAAGACATGCAAGTCAATGCCGCAAGGCATGGCAAACCGCTCAGTAACACGTCGATAACGTTCCTTCAGGTCTGGAATAACCTCGGGAAACTGAGGATAAGACCGGATAGAGCACAGGTACTGGAACGTCCTATGCTCCAAAGGCAACGCCTGAAGATCGGTCGGCGGCGGATTAGGTCGTTGGCGGTGTAATGGACCACCAAGCCGAAGATCCGTACGGGCCTTGAGAGAGGGTGCCCGGAGAGGGACACTGAGATATTGGTCCCAGCCCCACGGGGTGCAGCAGTCGGGAAAACTTCGCAATGCGCGAAAGCGTGACGAGGGGATTCAGAGTGCTTAGGAATTTATTTCCTAGGCTTTTGCCAAGGGCAAAAACCTTGGCGAATAAGTGGTGGGCAAGACTGGTGCCAGCCGCCGCGGTAACCCCAGCGCCACAAGTGGGAACCACTTTTATTGGGTCTAAAGCATCCGTAGCCGGCTCGGCAAATGCCTTGTGAAATGGTCGCGCTCAACGCGACCACGTGCAAGGTAGACTACCGAGCTAGGGACCAGGAGAGGTTGGCAGTATTCCCGGGGGAGCGGTAAAATGTTATAATCCCGGGAGGACTACCGATGGCGAAGGCAGCCAACCAGCATGGATCCGACGGTGAGGGATGAAAGCTAGGGGAGCGATCCGGATTAGATACCCGAGTAGTCCTAGCCGTAAACGCTGCATGCCAGATGTTGCACGATCTTCGTGATCGTGCAGTGTCGTAACGAAGGTGTTAAGCATGCCACCTGGGGAGTACGGTCGCAAGACTGAAACTTAAAGGAATTGGCGGGGGAGCACTACAAGGCGTGCGGCGTGCGGTTTAATTCAATTCAACGCGGGAAACCTCACCAGTGGCGACGGCAGGATGAAGTTCAGTCTAAAGGGCTTAACTGACGAGCCGAGAGGTGGTGCATGCCCATCGTCAGCTCGTGCCGTGAGGTGTCCTGTCAAGTCAGGCAACGAGCGAGACCTGTATCCATACTTGCTACCGGGAACGCAAGTTCGACCGAGCACAGTATGGAGACTGCCCTGGAAACAGGGAGGAAGGTGCAGGCAACGATAGGTCTTTATGCCCCGAATCTGCTGGGCTACACGCGCGCAACAATGGTCGGGACAATGGGATGCAACTCCGAAAGGAGAAGCCAAGCCTCGAAACCCGGCCCAAGTACAGATTGAGGGCTGCAACTCGCCCTCATGACGTCGGAATGCCTAGTAATCAGACGTTAGCATCGTCCGGTGAATATGTCCCTGCTCCTTGCACACACCGCCCGTCAAACCAACCGAGCAGGCTTTCGGTGAGCCGCAATTTTTTGATTGCGCCGAACCGTAGGTCAGTGAGGTGGGTTAAGTCGTCACAAGGTATCTGTAGGGGAACCTGCGGATGGATCACCTCCTATTTTTTTCTTCTTCACTGAAGAAAAGCGGGAACTTTCAGACCCGTACATGTTTGGCTGTTCGATTTTTTATTTTATCCCGGGGCTCGTAGCTCAACGGTAGAGCGTCCGCTTTGCAAGCGGGAGGCTCCGGGTTCGAATCCCGGCGAGTCCATCCAGAAATTTTGCGATGGACGCGAATCGAGTTTCAGAACCCCCGGGAATCAAACAAACTTTTGCGAAATAAAAAACGACGCAACCAACGCCCCGGGGAAGAAAACCGGAGAGCTCAACGCGAGCTCACGTCCCAAGCAGTTTGGCTGTTCGTTTTTCGCAGAAGAAGTTTACAAAAACGTGTCGAACACAAAATCAGTTCGACCCGTATCACAAATAGTTCAAGCTCACCCATCTTTCATGGATGATGAGACGGCTCGGCGGCTGTATTGCGCCGATCTAGTCGGTTAAGGAAAGAAGTTGACAAGTAGGATTGTCTTCACGCTTCTTTTGATGCGACCGTGCATGAGGCCTAATATTAGAAGAGGGTGATGAGAAGAAGTCTTATCACAAAACAACCTATATGGTGGAGGACTTGGTTCTCGACGCCGATGAAGGACGTGGCAAGCTGCGAAAAGCTCCGGCGACCCGCACGCAGGGATTGACCCGGAGATATCCGAATAGGACTTCCTTTTAAGACCGCAAGGTCGGGGAACGCGGGGAACTGAAACGTCTTAGTACCCGCAGGAAGAGAAACCAATAGGGATGCGGTAAGTAAGAGCGACTGAAAACCGCACACGACAAACCGAATCTTGCACTGAAAGGTGCAAGGCATGTGGGGTTTTAGGACCTTCATTTAGTCTACGCTCGGTCAGACAAAGTCGCCTGGAACGGCGCGCCAGAGAGGGTGAAAGCCCCGTCGTCAACACTGAGAGAGATGAGAGGGTATCCTGAGTACCATCCCTCGGAAATGGGGTGGGAAGTTGGGAGGCATCTACTTCCAATCGTAAACACGTCGAGAGTCCGATAGCATACCAGTACCGTGAGGGAAAGTTGAAAAGAACCCGTGACAGGGAGTTCAAAGAGCCTGAAACCATATAGGGATAGTCCTCTAGCGCATTACGGTGTGCTAGAGTCCGTTGCGAATAATGTGCCAGGGAGTGCCGGGGATGTGGCAAGGGTAAGACGATCATCGTCGGACCCGCAGCGAAAGCGACACGCACGCAAGCAATGAGGTGCGCGGTATGAAAGTGCCGGAAGTCACACCATGGCAACCCGAAACCACTCGATCTAATCCTGAGGAAGATGAAGCGGGGGTAAAACCCCGTGGAGGTCTGAAGAGGTTCTGGATGCATCCGTTCTTCTCACTTGGGATTAGGGGTGAAAAGCCAATCGAGAGTGGTGATAGCTGGTTCCTTCCGAAATTGGCCATAGTCAAGCCTCGGGGGAGGCGGCGGCTGTTGTAGAGTCACAGATTGGGGGCTTAGGTTCCGAAAGGGGTCGGCCCCTTGTCTAACTCCGAATGCAGTCGCGTCGTAGATCCCGGGAGTCGGGGCGTCGGCGTAAGGTTGATGTCCAAGAGGGGAACAACCCAGACATCCATTAAGGTCCCCAAGTACCGATTAAGTGTGAAAGGCGAAAGGTTGTCGGCTGCCAAAGACAGCGAGGAGGTAGGCTTAGAAGCAGCCATCCTTTAAAAAGTGCGTAACAGCTCACTCGTCAAGGCCGCCGGTACCTACAATGGACGGGGCTAAATCGGTCACCGATATGGATGGCAACCCAAAAGGTTGCGGTAGGAAGGCGTTCGGTGCGGGCAGAAGGTAGCTCGAAAGGGCTACTGGACCGCTTCGAAATGAGAATCCTGGCGTTAGTAGGATCATAGTGCTGTGAGAATCAGCATCGCTGAAAGGGCAAGGGTTCCTTGACACTGTCGATCAGTCAAGGGTTAGTCGGTCTTAACTGAACCCCCCACTGGGGTCTGTGAGGAAAAGGCAACAGGTTAATATTCCTGTACCATCGTTGTATGTGCGGCAACGCAAGCGTCATTTCCGACGCTTCGGGGTCGGCCGACACGCACTGTCGTGCGTGCTAAGGGAGATACGTCCGGGGAGTATCGTCATGATGAGAACCGGAGGAACACCCTGAATGGTTCCGCTCTGCGGAATTCGGCTTATCCCTGGAGCCCGTGAAAAGGGAAGAGACGATAAATCAACGATGTCCGTACCAAGAACCAGCACTGGTGCCCCTAGGTGAGAAGCCTCAAGTGTGAAGGAGACAATCCGGGCGAGGGAACTCGGCCAATTGGTCCCGTGCCTTCGGTAGAAGGGATCCCTGCGGCTGTGTGCATATGCATGGCAGCGGCAGGGCGCAGAGACCAGGGGTTCCCGACTGTTTAACAAAAACACAACTTCGCGCTAACCCGAAAGGGTGCGTATGCGAGGTGACGTCTGCCCAGTGCCGGTATCCGAATACCCTTTTCAAGGGGTTAAAGGACCGGTAAACGGCGGAAGTAACTATAACTTTCTTAAGGTGGCAAATTCGTCTGCCTTAATGGGGAGCAAGACCCCTTGTATCGACTCACGCGCGCCGTGAGCGAACAAAAAATTTGGCTATATGCTGGAACATCTGTTGCTGTGTTTGAATTGTAAAACGAATACAGCGTGTCTAACGACATATCCGCCCACACCGGTAACGGTGCGGACGCAGACAATCAGCAGGAAAGAGCTGGAAGTGGATCTTCGAGAGTCATATCTCGAAGCGAAGCTTCGAGCAATCCTCAGAGACTGCACGCCAGACAATGTTTTACGGTGACTAATCATCATCGACGTGACGCAAGTTATGGAGCATTGAAGATACAGTCCGACCTGCACAGCGATGTGCAGAGCCGAACAGAAATGATTCGGCCGTCAAAGCAATTTGACGTAACACAATGAGCGAAATGCCTTGTCATTTGATTGGTGACGTGCATGAAGGGCGCAACGAGGTCCCCACTGTCCCCGTCCGGAACCCTCTGAAACCCCCTTCTGGTGCAAAGGCCAGAGAAGTCTAGTAGGAAGTGAAGACCCCGTGAAACTTTACTGTAGTCTGTCGCTGTGACATGGATGTCATCGCATAGGGTATGCGGGAGCCGTTATGCACGAACTTTCGGGTTCGTGCTAGGCACCGATGTAACACCGCACTCTGATGTCCGTGCCGCTCACTCACATTGTGAGGACACCGATTGATGGACAGTTCGGCTGGGGTGGCACTCCGATGAAAACATATCATCGGAGCCCAAAGGTTGGCTCAGTCGGGTCAGAAATCCGACGTAGCGTGCAAGGGCATACGCCAGCCTGATTGGAACCCGACCAAGAACGGTTCCAAACGCGAAAGCGTGGCCTAGCGAACCTCACTGCCCCTCTTGATGAGGGCGTGGGATGACCGAAAAGTTACTCCGGGGATAACAGAGTTGTCGCGCCTGAGAGTTCACATCGACGGCGCGGCTTGCTACATCGACGTCGGCTCTTCCTCTCCTGGGTGTGCAGTAGCATCCAAGGGTGCGGGAGTTCACCGGTTAAAAGGGATCGTTAGCTGGGTTCACAACGCTGTGAGGCAGTTGGTATACGATCCACTAGACTTGCGAGACGTTTGAGGGAAAGGAAGACATAGTACGAGAGGAACTGTCTTTCGTGGCCTCTAGCCTACCGGTTATCTGACAAGGTATTACGCCGGGCAGCCACGCCATATGGGATAAGCACTGAAAGCATCTAAGTGTGAAACCCTTCTCGAAAAGAAACGTCATCGGACCCTTATAGAAGATGAGGTTGATGGAAGCGGGGTGTACGTGTTTAGGTAACGAGACACTCAGCCTGCGCTCCCCAAAAGTCCGACTCCTCTCTTAATTTTAGGAAAACAGTCCGTTGAAGAAGCAACGGCACTCCTCATGCACGGTCGCTCTTTTTTTTATTATTTTATTTTTCTAGAGCTACGAATACACTGAAATGATGGGTG
This sequence comes from Candidatus Nanoarchaeia archaeon, assembly GCA_041488275.1. Classification (GTDB taxonomy): domain Archaea; phylum Nanobdellota; class Nanobdellia; order Woesearchaeales; family ARS49; genus DSQK01. Next base: position 364 of record JBGPOY010000002.1, on the reverse strand, counting down.
GCGGGAGCCATAAGCGCTTTAAAAAGAATTATTGGAAAAGGATTTATACAGGATAATAAAAGCAGAGTTATGAGCCCAAACAGCCCTGACCGAATCCCTGCCCGTCCTAGTGTTGGCAGCAGAGAAAGAACCTCTCCGAAATTTCCATTTAGCGCGCGCGTTAGACCGGTAATCACGAATGAAGAATTTAAAGATCTACTCCAAGGAGTAATTAACGATCCTAAACAATTGGAACTGAATTTGCCCGAGCTTTTTTTTGTGGTAAAACTTGAAATGCCATATGACCAGGACAAACAAATCATAAATGCTCTTGAAACCAAGAAAATCAAAGTCATACAAGTTGTTGACTCAACAACATTGTTAG
>JBGPOY010000001.1:0-164432 GCA_041488275.1 Candidatus Nanoarchaeia archaeon | reverse complement strand
GCGATTCTATCCCGCCCGTCACGCCATCTTCCAAGGCAGCTTGAAACATGTGGTCTAATAGTTGGCTGTTGGTATTTACTTTGCGCGCTACGACATCCACCACTCCTGAGTCGTGTGCTGCGCGAACAACCTGATCTGCCGTTTGAGTCACATGGCCGCCTACTGCCTGCGTAACGACGCGCTTACCAACTTCTTTTGCCACTTCAACAGCAGCACCCTTAGCACCATCCTTTTCATATGCCTTGTATACTCCCGCAACAGTCTGGGCAATGCCGACGAGTTGAATTATGGGAACGATGCCTGGCATGAGTATGCTTGCCACAGCTAAAGCAGCGGCGGTCGTAGCACCTTCAGCAACAGCACGAGACGCTCCATAATTAGAATGTGCATATGAAGAACGACGTCCGCCACGGCGAGTGCCGTGCAGTGCACCATTGCATTGGCATTGACAACTACTCGACCTTGCCGATGCACATGCACCACTGTGTCCCCAACTCATGCCGATTTTTCGTTGCCATGGCTATAAAGAGTTTATGCACGATAGGAAGAAATAAATACAACCTTACTCTCTAAAAGTCAGATTCTTGCACCAACAAGAATAAAGCGTTAATGCTTACGAAGAGGGTGCCGCTTCCCGTGTGAGGCTTCCAGGGTCATACGGTAAGCCCTCGCAGTATGGCGAAGATGTAAATAAGAATTCTTCTCAATATCACGTATCAAAGAGGTGATTTTATGGCAGATTACATGCGCGCATTGAAATGGCCTGTCCTGACGTGGATAGTGCTTGATGCGTTATATTATGTTGCGGACAAAATATACGCGCCCGCAGGGCAACTGTTCACGCCAGATGTCGCAGCGATTACTGCGGTCATATTCGGCATCTGGGGCGGAAGCAAGATTGTCGAGTTCAAGGGCAAATACTGGGACGCATTGGGCGCCGGTGTTGTTCTGGGCGTGCTCTGCTTCGGCTTGTGCATCGTCACGGGATTCGGAGCGCAGCTGGGAGTGTACATGGGTCTCATGAACCTTTCCGGCGCATTGATTGGCGGCGGATACGCGCTCACGCGATAAATTTCATTTTTTTATTTCTTTGTTCTTATCATAAGTTTTAAATAGGGAGTATCTTTACATTAGTTGTAAAGGTGCTCATGAAACAGGAACTGATTGTAAAGGGGATGCATTGCAAAAGCTGTGTCATGCTTGTTACTGATGTTCTCCAAGACCTGGGCGCAAAGGATATTTCTATTGACTTGAACGAAAAGAAACAGGTAGCAAAAATTACGCTCGAATACGCAGGAAAGAAAGAAGACATTGTCAAGGCAATCGCTGCGGAAGGGTACACGGTCGCATGAACGCCACCATCTACTGTCCGGACCTGGAATGCGAAAGCTGCGAAAAAATCCTCACAAGGTCCTTGAACACGCTCCAGGGCATTCAAAAAATAGGCTTCACTCCGGACTCGCTCGCGGTCGATTTCGACCCGAAACAGGTCACGAAGGAACAGATTGTCGAAGCCATCAACAAAAAAGGATATCGCGCGGGATTCGAGCCGTTTGAGCGGAAGCTCTTCAAGGAGCGCATGCGCGACTTTTTTGAGAACAAGCAGAAATACGCGATGGAATATTTGATGCTGCAAAACACGGCAATGACTTTCTTGGGATTGCTCGCTATTGAATTTGTAGTTTATCTCGCGGTTCTCAAAACGATTCCTGATTTTCTATCACGTTACGGCTGGTGGATGCTTTACGCAACCATCGCGGTTGTCAGTGTTGCGTCTGCGATTTGGCACATGAGAGCGTATCGCGCGCGTGTCACGAGCATGGTTGGTATGATGATAGGAATGACTTTTGGAATGCAGACCGGAATGATGCTGGGAACTATTGTCGCAGCAACCAATGGGCTCATTATGGGAGGAATGACTGGAATGTTGGTTGCCGTCGCAGTCGGTATCTATAATGGACGCTGTTGCGGCATTATGGGTGTGCTTGAAGGAATGATGGCTGGAGTGATGGGCGGATTGATGGGGAGTATGATTGGCACGATGTTCAGCGTCAACCATATCTTGTGGCTAATGCCATTCTTCTTCCTCATCAACGTCATTATCATGTGGGGCTTGTCGTATATGCTCTTTGAAGAAGTCGTGGAAGAACGCAAAGCACAACGCACACCCACACCTTTTTTGACATTCTTTTCGTACTGCTTTATTGCAACCGGTCTTTTGACTGCGTTGATAGTGTATGGCCCGAAAACGGGCATTGCAGCGCTCGGAGGATGAAGTGGCCAACAATAAAGTGGTGATTGGTATTGCAGCAGTCATTCTTCTTGCCATAGTCATTTTTTCAGTCAAAAGTATGCTCTCTGGTGCGCCAGCAAACAGCGCTCCCGTGACACCAACAACGCAAGCGCAGAACGGCGAAATCTTGCTGAGTTGGGGCAAGTTCAATTACGTTCCCGAAGTCATCACGGTCAAGAAAGGAGAACCGGTGCGCATCCGTGCTGACTTAAAAAGACTTACTGGTTGTTATCAATCATTCGTCGTTCCTGACTTAGGTATCCAGAAATATTTTAGCGAGAGTGACGATGTGGTGGAGTTCACGCCTACCAAAGCAGGAACGTTTACGTTCACGTGCCGCATGGGTATGGGGCGTGGAACGCTGGTTGTCCAATGAAGGCATTCAAGCATCCCTACGTTTGGTGGACGCTGAGCATTTTTGTTGCATATGTGCTCTTGAATATTGCGCTGAGTAATTATTTGACGACGTTGCAGTCAATGTTCACTTATTGGCGTTCAACGAACCCGAAACTGTTCCTTTCCTTGCTGTTCACCTTGATTATTGCGGCGCTCATCGCCGTCAGTATGGTGACCGCGTTCCTGAAATACCAAGAGCGTAAAGCTCTCAAGGGCGGAACTGTCGCGTGCGCCACGTCCGCAGTGGGGCTGGCAATCGGGATGTGCCCGTTGTGCGGCGCAAGTGTCTTGCCGCTCATCTTGAGCGCCATCGGAATTACATTCACATTAGGAAGCCTGCCGTTTCAAGGAATGGAATTACAGGTCGGCATTATCGCGCTTCTCGGAATCAACCTCTATTTCCTGAACAAATGAAAACAACGCTGGCGATCGGGGGAATGCATTGCGCAAGCTGTTCTACGCTCATAACGCGGGCTTTGACGAAAACGCAAGGCGTTACCAACGCAAACGTCAATTTCTCGACAGCGAAAGCGTTTGTCGAACATGATGCAAATATCACTCCGATGGCTTTGATTAAAGTCGTGCAGTCAAAAGGGTATACTGCGGAAACGATGGATGGGCTTGACCCTGAACTCGACCGTAAAAGACGTGCCGAAGAAATACGTTACTTGACGCGTAAGTTTGCCGTCAGCGTTGCGCTATCCATCCCTGCGCTTATTATCGGCATGTTCTTTATGATGGACGGATTGCTCTTTACGGGCAAAGAACTTCCTTTTGCGTCGTGGATGTTGTTCGTGCTCGCAACGCCTGTGCAATTCTATGTCGGCTGGGACTTCTATCGTGGCGCCTGGGCATCGTTGCGCAACAAGTCTGCCAGCATGGATTCTTTGATTGCGCTCGGAACGACCGCTGCTTATATGTACAGTGTCTATGCGTTGTTTGTTGGCGGCGCACAGTATTTCGAGATTTCAGCAGTTCTAATCACGCTTGTCGTATTCGGAAAGCTTCTTGAAGCGCGCGCTAAGGGAAAGACAAATGCCGCTATTGAGAAGCTCATCAATCTCGCGCCAAAGAATGCAACGGTTATTCGCAATGGCAAGGAACAGAAAATTGCGGTTGATGATGTCCAAGAAGGTGATGTTCTGTTGGTGCGTCCGGGAGAGAAAATTCCTGTCGATGGCATCGTTCTGGAAGGACTGTCGTCCGTTGATGAAAGTATGGTGACGGGGGAAAGTATGCCTGTTGACAAGGCAAAAGGCAATCCTGTTATTGGTGGAACGGTCAATAAGGAAGGACTGTTACGCATCAAGGCAACGAAGGTCGGCGCCAACACAACGCTGGCACACATCATTACATTAATTGAGGATGCGCAAGGCAGAAAAGCGCCTATTCAGCGTTTTGCAGACACGATTTCGGCATATTTCGTTCCTATCGTTATTGGAATTGCATTAGTGACGTTCTTGACGTGGATATTTACGACGGGAAACTTCACGTTTGCGCTTGTCACGGCAGTTGCCGTGCTCGTCATCGCTTGCCCCTGTGCTCTTGGTTTGGCAACTCCGACGGCGATTATGGTCGGGACCGGTCGCGGAGCGCAAGAAGGCATTCTCATTAAGGGCGGAGATGTTTTAGAAAATGCGCACAAAGTCACAGAGGTTATCTTTGACAAGACGGGAACGCTGACGAAAGGAACTCCTGAAGTCACGGATATTATTCCTATCGCGGAAATTGCGGAAAAGGACTTGCTGTTGCTTGTTGCGAGCTTGGAGCACGGCAGCGAGCACCCGTTGGCAGAGGCAGTCGTTCGCAAGGCAAAAGGAATGAAGTTCAAGAAAGCAACGCACTTCAAGGCATTGCCCGGCCATGGCATCACGGCAAAAATAGGCACGAAGCAGTATCATTTGGGAAATCGTAAGCTCATCGCAAACACCAAAGCGTTAGAATCGCGCATTTGTCCGTTGGAAGAAGATGGCAAGACCGTTATGATTCTTGCATCAGGGAAGACCATCATTGGACTTATTGCCGTCGCTGACGTTCTGAAGGAAAACGCTCCGGAAGCCGTGCGCAAGCTCACCAGTATGGGCATTCACGTGCATATGATTACGGGAGATAATACGCGGACTGCGCAGGCGATTGCCAAGCAAGCAGGCATTACGAGCGTTTTCGCAGAAGTCTTGCCTGAAGACAAGGCAAACCACGTCAAGAAGCTCCAAGAAAAGGGCACAGTTGCAATGATTGGGGACGGTATCAACGACGCGCCCGCGCTGGCACAGGCAGATATCGGTATTGCAATGGGCTCAGGAACAGACGTAGCGATGGAAACAGGCGATATTGTTTTGATGCGAAACAACTTACTTGATATTCCTCGCGCAATTTCGTTGAGCAAGTCAACGATGCGCAAAATTAAGCAGAATATGTTCTGGGCGCTCGCCTACAACTGCTTAGGAATCCCTATCGCGGCAGGAGTGCTGTATCCATCGACAGGGTGGCTGTTGAGCCCCATCCTTGCGGGCGGGGCGATGGCCTTGAGTTCAGTGAGTGTCGTGACGAATTCGCTTCTCTTGAAGTATGCAAAATGACAAAAAATAAATACAAGCACACTATTTCTAAATTCAGATTCTTGCACCAAACAACTATGGTACAACTGCTTACGAAGAGGGTGCGGATTCCCGCATAAGGCTTCGTTTACATCAAATAGAAAAGCGAGCGCGTCTGGCTGAGAATCAACCCAACTTGCGCTTGATCTTCGCCAGCTGCTTTTGCTCGTCCTTCGAGGCATTACCGTCTTTGCACTTGGCTTCAAGTATTGCGATTTCTTCGCGATACGTTCTTCGTATCTTGTCCATCTTCTTGTGGTCGGTTGGCATGTGGGCGTCGTGTTCGTGAGCGTTTATAAATCTAACAGGTAGAATTACAACTCGAATTTCTTGAAAAACCAGCGCTTGACGAGTTCTGCGCTTACGACATACGCCAGCAGCACGGCGCAAATCAGGAATATCACTTGCAAGGGAAGCGGCGAGAACGAGAACCAGTCCTGTCCCAGACTCGTGAACGGGAGCACCACCGCAATGACTCCTGCCGCAAGCGAGCCTATCAGCAGCCATTTGCCGGGCGTTGACCGCAGCAACGGGCGTGTCGTGCGGATGGAGAACGTCACGAGGATTTCTGACAAGGCAGACTCGACGAACCACGCCGTGCGGAACAGCATCGGGTCGGTGTGGAACACGAGCAGTAGCGGCAGGATCAGCGCGAGGTCGAACACGCTGCTTAACGTGCCGAACGCAAGCATGAATCCCGAAATCAATTTCAGATTCCAATGTTTTGGTTTGCGCAACAGCGCGGGGTCGACGTTGTCCGTCGACATTCCCAGCATCGGCACGTCCGACAGCAGGTTGTTGAACAGAATCTGTGACGGCAGCAGAGGAATAAAGTTCAGGAACAGCGAAGATGCCGCAACCGTGAACATGTTGCCGTAGTTCGCGCTGGTCGTGTTGAGAATGTACTTCATGATGTTGCCGAACGTGACCCTTCCTTCCTCCACGCCGGTCGCGAGCACGCGCAGGCTTTTCTGCAACAGAATGACGTCGGCGGCGTCTTTGGCGACGCCGGTTGCCGTATCGACGGAAATGCCGACGTCCGCCGCTTTCAGCGCGGGTGCGTCGTTCACGCCGTCCCCGAGGAACCCGACGACGTGTCCTTCTTTCAGACTCTGCACAATGCGGTATTTTTGTTCAGGCGTCATTTGCGCGAACACGTTGAATTTCCGGCTGACTTCGTCGAATTTACTCGCGTTCAGTTTTGCGAGTTCAGGGCCGGTGACTACTCGGTTTGCGACCATTTCCAGTCCGACTTCTTCGCACACGCGCCTCGTTACGAGAGGGCTGTCCCCGCTGAGAATCTTGACCTGAATTCCCAACTCGTGCAGTTTCTGCAGCGAATCCTTGACGCTCTGCTTCGGCGGGTCAAGGAAGAGCAGGAAACCGCGGAACCGCAGACCTTTTTCATCGGTCTTGGTGATGATGTGCGCTTCCGACGGTTTGTCCGCGACGGCAAGCACGCGATACCCTTGTGATTCATACGCTTCGGCCTGTTTCTCAACCTCGCGTTTTCGTGACGCGGTCATTCGCGTGACGGTTCCGCGCACGTCGATGCCGTCGCATACGGACAGTACGGACTGCACCGCGCCTTTCGCAATCACGAGATTGCCGCGCTTCGAGGAAACAAGGACGCTCATCCGTTTGCGCTCAAAGTCAAAAGGGTTCAGCGCGAGCGGATGATAGGATGACAGATTGACCGTGCGCGATTCAGGCAAATCCCAAATCGCGACGTCCAGCGGGTTGCCGACGCGTTTTCCCGCGAGCACGTGCGTTTCGTTGCACAGGAGTCCGTACACGAGCAGTTCTGTCTCGCGGCGCTTATCTAGGGTGAGAAAACCGTGCAGCGCTACCGTGCCTTCCGTCAGCGTGCCGGTTTTGTCGCTGCACAAGATATCCATGTTGCCGAGGTCTTCGACCGCGCTGAGTCGTTTCATCACGACTTTCTTGTGCGCCATACGCAACGCGCCCCGCGAGAGCGTGATGGTCATGATGATGGGCAGGACTTCGGGCGTGATGCCGACGGCAAGCGCGAGTGCGAAGAGCAGGCTGTCGAACACGTCCTTGTGGAGGAGCGCGTTGACGGCGAACACGAACAACGTCACCACCAACACGATCTTCAGGAGAAAGCCGCTGAATTCACGAATGCTCTTCTGGAAATCTCCTTCGGATTCCTGCTGAGCGTATGATGCGGTCTTGCCGAACATGGTTTCCTTGCCGGTCGCAACCACGACGCCGATTGCTGACCCGCTGGCGACGGACGTTCCCAAGAACGCCATGTTCTCGAGCTGTTGCGGAAGCGAGTGGTGCTCACTGACCAGATGTTCGCGTTTTTCAACGGGCAGCGACTCTCCGGTCAATGCGGATTCATCCACTTGAAGGTTGATGACCCGCAGCAGACGCATGTCCGCGGGCACGACGTCACCCGGAATAAGCTGGACAATGTCGCCGGGTACCAGTTCAGCAGCGTTCCGTTCGACCATTTTGCCGTCGCGCCGGACGTGCGTTGTCAGCGCGACATATCTTTGCAGCTGGGCAATCGTGTTTTCCGCCTTGAACTCCTGCACGAATCCCAAGAGCGCGTTGACGAAGACAATCACGAGAATCACGACCGCACCGACGCGTTCGCCCAAATAGTACGACAGTGCGGCGGCGACCATCAGCACCAGCACGAGGGCATTGTGGAACTGCGCAAAGAAAATCAGCGCTACAGACCGCCTGCGGCTTCCGGCAACGTCATTTCTTCCGACGGACGCGAGCCTGCGGGCAGCTTCAGCATCGGTCAGCCCCTGCTCCGCGCTTTTCAGCTGCGCAAACAGGTTCGCGGCGGGCACTGCCCAGGCTTTGTGCATAGTTCTCCTTTTTTTTATGTCGGTCGCTGGTCGGCGGTGTAACAGCCGAGATATTTCATGGCAAGCGCGCTTTCCGCAAGCTTGGGAATCGCGCGCTGGATGCGCTCATCCTTGAACGTACAGTCCACATCAATGAAAAAACAGTAATCCCCGGGAGCGCGGGGAACCGGGCGCCGCTGGATGCGGGCGATGTTCACGTCGCACAGCGTTTCCAGGCACAACCTCAGTCCGCTGGGCTCGTTTTTGCACTGGAACGCGAGCGAGACCTTGTTTCCTTCGCCGGGACCGTCTGATTCGCGCCCGACGATGAGAAACCGCGTGGCGTTGTAGTGCGGCGCAAGGTCGTCCGCAAGAATCTCCATGCAGTATTTCTTTGCGGCAGCCTCGCTTCCGATGGCCGCTTCATCGATGCGGTTTAAGGTCTTGACACGCACCACCGCGCTTGCGGTGTCGGGGCTCAGGATGGGTTCGAAATGATGCTCTTCAAGATATTTACGGCACTGTTTGAGCGCGTTGTCGTGCGAGTACACTCTCCTGATGCTCGCCAGCGTCGCGCCGGGATTCGCGATTAATCGGTGCGCGATGGGCAGCCAGATATCCCCCCGAATCATCAGCGGATACTTCCAGAGCAAGTCATTGGTTTCGCCGATGTCCCCGACGAGCACGTTCTCAATCGGCACCACGCCAAAGTCCGCATCGTTTTGTTCCACGCTTTTGAAAATGTCCTCGAACGAGCCCGTCTCAACAGCTGTCGCGGTTCCGTTAAAGTGGCGGTGGACCGCGAGCTCTGCGTATGCCCCGGGCTTGCCGCTGTACGCGACGCGGAACGCCATCAGTACCTCAACGCCTCCACGGGGCTGAGCTTTGACGCCTGCATCGCGGGAAGCGTTCCCGCAAGACTGCCGACGACGAATGAGAATCCGAGCGCACCGAAAACGAGATAGAGCGGGAACGACGCCTGCACCAGCCCCGAGCCGAGCGCCTGCGCGGCGCCGAACTCCACGATTTTGCTCAGTCCGATGCCGATGGCGATGCCAATCGCCCCTCCGGTGAGCCCGAGCAAGCCCGATTCGGTGAGAAAAATCGCGAGAATGTCGCGGTTGCGCGCGCCCACGGACTTCATCACGCCGATTTCGTTGGTGCGCTCAAGCACGGCAGTGTACATCGTGTTGGTGATGCCGACTCCTCCGACCACCAGTGAGATTGACGCGATGCCGACGAGTACTGCCTGCACAATCGTCAGCACGGTGCCAAGCGTCTGCAGCAATTGTCCGGACGTTTGCGTGTTGAACGTTTCTTTTCCTTCTTTTTCGCCGCGGAACGAGCGCAGCTCTTTCTTGATACGCTGGGCGACCGCTTCGGTGTTGGTTCCGGGAGCGCTTTGCGCGGTAATCGCGGAAACTTCGTCAGGAATGTTGTACAGCGCGCGCATCTCGTCTTCCGGCATCAGGATGATATTGTCAAACTGCGGGTTGCCGAGCTTGTCCAGCACGCCGACGACTTCAAACGGTTCGCCGTTGACGAGCAGCGTGCTGCCGACCTGCACGGCTTTGCCGAATTTCGCCTTGTCCGCGTACGAATGCCCGACCATCACTTTCTTTTTGTCGTGCGCGTCCAGCATCCGTCCCTGCGCCGCTTTCAGCCGGATGGTTTCGATGACGAACCGCGCTCCTTCCGTGGTTGAAGGCAGGCTTCCCACGCCCGTGAATTGAACTTGATCGTTGAACTCGATTTTTGCGGACTTAATGATGCGCGACGCCACTCTCAGCACGCCGGGCACTTTCTCGACGCGGTTGAGGTCGTCCTTGGTGAGCGTCACGGCGGTATTCTGTCCGGGAGCGCCGAACGCGAAGGATTTTGCCTGCACGATGATGCGGTCCGTTCCCAGTCCCTGAAACTGCGCGCCGATAGCGGTCTTGAGCCCCTGCCCCAGACTGATAAGCGAGACAATGGCCGCGATGCCGATGAAAATGCCGAGCATCGTGAGCCACGAGCGAAGTTTCCGCTTCGTGAACGTCTGCACCGCGAACCGCACGTAAAAGTCCCACATCTTACTCGTACCTCAACGCTTCAACGGGAGGAAGCCGCGCCGCCTGATAGGCAGGCAAGACGCCCGACGCGATGCCGATGATGAACGCAAACGCGAGCGCTCCGACCAAGAGATACCAAGGGAACGCGGCGCGGATGAGCGGAGAGCCGACGACAATTTGGGCAACAATTTCCACCAATTTGCTGGTGCCCATGCCCAGCACGACGCCAATCGCGCCGCCGAGCATGCCGAGCAGCCCCGATTCGATGAGGAAGAGCTCCAGCACATCGTTGTTGCGCGCGCCGATGGCTTTCATCACGCCGATTTCGTTCGTGCGCTCAAGCACGGCGGTGTACATCGTGTTCATGATGCCGATGCCGCCCACGAGCAACGAAATTGCCGCAATGCCGACGAGCACGGCTTGCACGATGCCGAGCACCGTGTTGAATGAGGCGAGAATGTCTTCCGGCGTCTGCACGTCAAAGTCTTCCTGCCCTTCCTTGACGCCGTGCGCCTGCCGCAATGTCCGCGAGACCGCGTCCTGCACCTTCTGAAGGTCGGCGCCTTTATCGAGACGCGCAACGAGCGCGCCCTCAAAGTCCGTCGGAATTTCAAACAGCGTGCGCATCTCTTTTTCATTCATGATAATCGCCTGGTCCGAGTCCGGCGAGCCGGTGTGTTTCAAAATTCCGACAACGTCGAACGACTTGCCGTTGATGAGCAGATGGTCCCGCAGGCGCACGGGGCGTTTCAGGACGCTGGTCGAGGCGAGATTGTCCCCAATCACGATTTTGTTCAGTTCATCGCGATTGAAAAAACGCCCCTGGCCGATTTCCAGCGCTTCCGTCTCGACGATGAGCGACTGAGTCGCGTCGTCGGGCAGCGTTGAAACTCCTAAGGGAACGTTTTCGTTGGTCAAGGAAATCAGCGCCGCTTTCTGCAGGATGCTCGCAACCTCCTTGATGCCTTGTACGCGTTGGACGCGTTGCTTGTCAGACGTCGTAATGCGCGCAGCGTCGCTTTCCACTGTCGACCCGATGCTGCCCTTCGCGCTGATGATGATTTTGTCAGCGCCGATTTTGGCGAACTGGTCGGTGATTGCCTGCTTGAGCCCTTGGCTCAGACTGACGAGCGCGACGACTGCCGCGATGCCGATGAAAATGCCGAGCATCGTGAGCCAGGACCGGAGCTTCCGGTGCACCAGCCCGCGCAATGCGTACACGAAGGATTGTCCGATCATTTATCGCGACCTTTTCCTCCTGAATCTGCGGTAGACGAACCAGCCGACGACGCCAAGCACGATGATGACCACGACGATGGTCGCGGTCGCGCTCTTTTGCTTGCCCAGCTGTTCCGGCGTGTACCGGACAACGGTCAGGCTGACGCCGTTGCTGTACTTGCGGTTGTTCGCGTCGCGGTATTCCATCACGAGCGGCAGCTGAATCTCGTTGCCTGCCTTGGACGTGAGCGCGAGCTTGAACTCAGCGGTTTCGAAATCGTCCGAGTCAATCTTGCCGATGTACGCTTCAGGGGAGCTGACAATCACGTACTCATCCGACGGGTTCAATCGCGCGGTGAGGAACTTGATGTCGCTCAGGCCGTGGTTGACAAACCGCACGATGACGCTGCCGGTCTTGGTATCTGACGCAAGCTCGGTGCTGTCCACGTAGACGGTCAATTCCGGTTCCGCCCCGACAACGATGCCGACCACTTCTTCGCGCGTGCGGTTGGCGCCGTTCGGGTCGTAGTACACGATGCTCAGGGGAATTTTGTAGGGCTTGCCTTTCGCGTCAGGGTCCGCGACCAGCGTGAACACGAGATGGCCGGTCTGCCCGGGCGCGAGCGTGTCGAGCGTGCGCTCCACGCCGCCGTCAAGAGGCGTGAACGGCAGTTCGAGCGTGCTCAATCCAGACGCGGTCGTCACCTGCGTGAGCAGACGGAGATTGCCGCGAATTCCGCGCAGGAGGGTGTCTGCGCGATTCTTCACGGCAACGTCAATCACGACCTTGTCGCCCGGCGCGACCGTTTCAGGAGTCGCGGTCACGGACTCAATGCCGAGCACGGCGTCCAAGCGCTGGACGTTCAGCTGGATTTCAGCGATATCCGCGCTTGCGATTCCCGCCTGCTTCAGTTGGACGCGCAGCGGCGTCGCGCCGCTCGGGGCCGAGCCGTCCACGCGCAGCTTGAATGATGCAAGCGCCGCCTGTCCCGCGCCGACGGTCCCGAAGCTGACGCTTCGTTCGCCGACCACGGTCCACGGATATTCGTCCGGCACGGTGACCGAGACATCGTTTGCGTTATCATTGCCGCGATTTTCGATTTTGAGCCACACATTCACGTAGTCTCCCGGGCTTACCGGTGACGGGTCGTAGTTGACCGCCACCACGTAGAGCCCCGCAGCCGACGAGCTGACGCCGCCGGTGGCGTACGTCACGTCGTAGGCGAGGGTGCAGGTTGCCATCAAGACAACCATCAGCGCTCCCAGCACTCCCTGGTTTATTTTCATCTTAGTCCCTCCTGAGATTTTCGATTTTGAGCACTTTTCCATCTTTGAGCGTACACATGCGTTTCGCTTTCCGCGCGAGTTCAGGCTCGTGCGTGACAAGAATGAGCGTTTTTCCCTCATCGTGCAGTCCCTGCAGCAAGTCAAACACAAGCTTGCCCGACACCGAGTCCAGGTTTCCCGTCGGTTCGTCCGCGAGAATGATGTCGGGGTCATTGGCGAGCGCGCGGGCGATGCTGACGCGCTGCTGCTGCCCGCCGGACATCTCGTTCGGGCGGTGATTGACGCGGTCGCCCAGCCCCACTTTGGCGAGCAATTCCTCGGCGCGCTTCTCGGCGTCTTCGCGCGCAACATTCTGGAACATCATAGGCAGCATCACGTTCTCGAGCGCGGTGAGCGTGCCGATAAGGTTGAATTTTTGAAACACGAAGCCGATGCGTCTTCCTCGGATTTGCGCGAGCTCGCTTTCGCCCAGGTGTTCGATGTCCTGCCCGTAGAGGTAAATGTGGCCGCGTGTCGGCACGTCGAGGCACCCAATCATGTTCATGCTGGTGCTCTTGCCGCTGCCGGACGGACCGACAATGCTGACGAATTCGCCTTCATAGAACTCGACGCTCAGACCTTGCAGCGCGTTGACGCGCACGTCGCCCATCTTATAGACTTTCCAGACATCCTTCAACTCGATAACGGGCTTTTTCATGCCGCCCTTCGCAGCGTTTCAAGCAGGGAGTTCATCGCGCGACGGATGTCGCGTTTCTTGGGCTCGGAAAGGTGCTGGGCGCCGGAGGCAAGTACCAAACGGCGCAATTCCAGCATATCTTGTGTAAGCCAGCCGAACGGCGCTTCACCCTTGGACAGCCGCTCCAGAATGGTCGACATGTCCTTGTCCGCGCGGTGGTCGGGGGAACACACCCGCAGTTGGCTGGCTGCTCTTTCAAAACGGGCACGGCTCTGCCCTCGCAGCTCCTCAAGGGCAGAGAGTCCGTGCTTCGTGATTGTGTAGATGCGCTTACGCCCGCTCGCTTTGACGGTGGCACTGCCGTCGGAAGTGAGTGACGCGAGCAAGGGGTAGAGAGAACCGGGGCTGGGCCGCCAGCCGCTGTCTTCGCGGATGGCCTGCATCAGTGCGTAGCCGGAGAGCGCCTTCTGGCTGAGCTGCTGCAGCACCGCAAGCTTGAGGAGTCCGTCCATGCATCGTTTCCGATATATCGGTCTTAATCTATCGTTATCGGTGTATCGAAACCGATACACTTTATTAATCTTTCGGGCTCCATAATCTTTTTAAAGCGCGCTCTTGCCTGTTCGTGCATGCGAGACGAATACGCCGAACGCCGCGAACAGCGCAACAAGCGCATCCTGACCTGGGTGCTCATTGTCATCCTGGCGCTCAGCGCCGCGGGCTACTACTTCGGCGCGGGCGGCGGCGATTCGGCGGTTCGTTACAACGGCATCACGTTCACGCCCTCCAGCAAAGGAGTGCTCGCGACCATTCACGGAACGCGGTACGCGTTCAACTACCTCCCGACGCAGGTCGAAGGCATCCACACCGACCCCGGCGTCGGCGACCTGCTGAAACAGCCGGTGTTGTACCTCAGTTATGATCCTGCATCCAATTACAGCCAGAGCATGGCCGCAGTCCAGTATTACCTGCTCGATTTGCTGGGCGGGCAATACAACGTGTATGTCATTCCTTCCGTCACGCAGAACGAATCCATCAGGCTGCCCATCGTCACGTGCGCCAACGCAACTGCGGCTCAGCCGGTTCTGCTCTTCTCGGAAGACAACGCGACGCGCATCGGCGTGAATGGCACCTGCATCACCGCAACCGCGGAAAGCGAACAGGACGTCTATCGGCTTGAGGACAAGCTGGTGTTCCTTGCGCTGGGAGTGATGGACCGATGAACGAGATTGACCACACGCTGCGCGACACCCTGCACGAACCCGCGCCCGTCAAAGTTGAGCCGCCGAGCATCGCGCCCGACGAAGAACCGAGCTCGCGCATCCTGCTCTGGGCGGTCTGTATCGTTCTTGTCCTCGTGGTCGGCGTGCTCGCCCTCCGCGTCTTTTACAAGTCCGGCGGAACCGCCGCGGACGCGACCGTCACCTACAACGGATTCGATTTTGAGCACCGTGAAGGGCTGTGGTGGGGGCTGTGGCAGCAGGGCGACGCGCAGTACGTCCTGAGCCTGCACTTCAACCCGCAGCAGACGCTGAACATCACGCCCGTCGGCAAAATCAGCAAAACGTTTGAGCGCCCTGATGTGTACGTCGCATTCGATCCGACGGTTGAAGATCAGAGTTATGTCGCGCTCGGCGCGGCGGAGCTTTCGCTGAACCTCGCGCACGCTCTCGGCGTCAATGTCACGCCCGCGTGCACGGTCAACGCGACGGACGACTGCATCGGCCGCCCCATCGTCACGTGCGCGACTCCCAACGCCTCGATTATTCTTCTCCAAGAAACAAACTCGAGCGCGGGCATCGTGCTGTCGAACGACTGCATGACCCTGTACGGAAGCAGGCTGGAATTACTGCGCTCCATCGACCGCGTGCTGTACACGTTCTACGGCATCATCCCCTCGCTGGACACGCGCCCATGAACGAGCACTACTACGACCGCAAGCACCGCGCGGAATTCGTGAAGTCGCGCATCCGCGCGCACCTGCGCGGCGTCGATTTCGAGTTCGAAACCGGCTCCGGCACGTTCTCCAAGACGCGCGTCGACAACGGCACCAAGCTCCTGATTGAGGAAGCGATTCTTGAGCCCGGCGCGCGAGTGCTTGATTTGGGCTGCGGGTACGGCCCGGTCGGCATCGCGCTCAAGAAAACGTACCCGCAATGCTCGGTCGTGATGACTGACGTCAACAAGCGCGCCGTCACGCTCTCCAAACAAAGCGCAAAACTGAACGACGTCGACGTTGAAGTTCGCTCGGGAAACTCGTACGAACCCGTCAAAGACGACCAATTCGACGCGATTTTTCTTAACCCGCCCCAAACCGCGGGGAAAGAACTCTGCAACCAGATGGTTATCCGCGCCGCGGAACACTTGAACACCGGCGGCTCGTTCTGGTTGGTCGCAAGGCATAACATCGGCGGGCGCGGTTTCGAGGAAAAGATGGAAGAGACGTTCGGAAACGTCGAGACGATTGCGCGGCAGTCGGGATTCCGCGTGTATCGTTCAAAGAAAACCGCGTAGGTCTAGACTTCTTTCAGTCCGTCGGTGTCGCTATGCGTCACCAGGCGAATGCCGCACCCGATTTTCAGCAGCGCCGCAAGAATCGCCATATGCTCTTTTCCGGAGCCTGAAACAAAGTTTACCGCGACGTCACCGAAGAGCTTGCCGTCCAGCGCCTGCTTGATGTCGAGCGTCAAGGCGGCGAGGTCCTTGTTGTCGTCAATCGAAATAACCTGGACATTCTTTTTCAGGTTCTCGAACTTCTGCGCAAAAAAAGCGGGCGCGATGAGAAAGACATTGTCCCAGGACGGGCTTTCCACCACTTTCATCAGCGGACCCCAGGTTCCCTTTCCGGTGCTGAGGCACGCGACGAGGTCGGTCATGCGATTTTTGCTCCTCCGACGTTATTTAAACTTTTCCGCATAGGTTTATATCCGAGAAAACCGTCAAAAACGCCATGCTTTCCGTGCTTTTTTCTTCGGACCAGGTCGACGGCATCTGCGCGGCCGCGTGCGTGCTTCGCGGGTTCCGCATCAAGGGAATGGCGTGCAGGTTCGCCGGCACGCTTTCGCAGGACCGCAAAGACGAAGATCTCGCTGAACTGGCGGACCAAATCAACACGGCAGTGTTTGTCATTGATTATCCGCCCGAGAACATTCCCGACCTTGAGACGTTTCTCAAAAAGCTTTCAACTCGAGTCGTCATCACGTACTGGAGCTTTACCCAACCGCAAAAGCCCGAAACGCTCGCACTGCTCGCGCAGTACGTCAAGCACATCGATTACGGCGAGCTTCGACCGGGTTCCAGCTTTCCGGTCAACAAGGTCTGCGCAACAGAGCTCGCTGCGTTCCGCTTCCTGCCCGGTGATTCAGTCGGTAAACAACTCAGCACGCTCGCGGCGGACATCAAGTTCTGGCTGCGGCAGGATGTGCGCGCGACCAAACTCGCGGACCTGCTGTCATCAGGCTACGACCCGCGCCAAATCGCGGATGCGCTCTCGAAAGGAGTCGTGTGGGACGCCGTGTTCGAGCGCGAACGGAACGAGTATCTCGAAAAGAAAACCCGCGCGCTCGAGGAACTGCTCAAGCGGCTCACTATCAAGGACTATCTCAACGTGCGGTTCGGATTTTCCCTCTCATCACCCTTGTTGAGCACTGCCGACGCGTGCCAGCACATCCTCGACCGGCACGCAGGCGTCGCGGTGGCGGTCGCGCTGTACAAGTCAGGAAAAATCGCGTTCCGGAGCCGCGAAGGAACGGACGTCGACCTCGCCAAGCTCGCGAAAGTGTTCGGCGGCGGAGGAAGAAAATACGCGAGCGGAGGCATCTTTGACGCGCCCATCAGCGTGGAACACTGGGAGAACGTGCTCGCGATTCTTGACAGAAAACTCAAAGACTACTTTCTCGGCTGAAGTTACGCGAACTTCACGAGAGTGACCTTGAAGTGCAGTCGCTTGCCCGCGAGCGGGTGGTTGAGGTCGAGTTTCGCAGAGTCCTTGCCGACTTCCTCGACGCGCGCCATGAGCCGCTGGCCGGTCGGCGCCTGCATCGTGAGCATCATGCCTTTCTTGAGTTCGACATGCGGCGGGAACTTGTCCAAGGGGACTTCGTGCATGAGCTGCGCGTGCACTGCGCCGTACGCCTGCTCGGGAGCGATGTCGAGCTTCTTTTCCTCGCCCTCTTTCATGCCTTCGATGCCTTTTTCGAAGCCGGGAATCACTTCGCCCGAGCCGAGCTTGAACGTGATGGGTTCTTTGCCTTCCGAGGAGTCGAACTGCGTTCCGTCGTCGAGCGTGCCCGTGTAGTGCACGGTGACCGTGTCGCCGCTGACCGCTGCTCTCGGGACGTCTTTCTTGGTTGCCATGCCGCGAACCGCGCTCGGGAGAGTATATAATAATTCGCATTTTGACAAGTATTTTATACTGCGCCGCACGCTTCGAAGGCATGCTCCTCACGCTTCGCGAGCTGCTGGACCTGCTCGTCATGACGATTGGCGTCGGCTTCATCTTCATGAGCGTGTTCAAGGTTCCTCGGGTGTTGTCCTTTGACTTCAAGGGATTTCTGTGGGCGTGCCTCATCACCGCCCCTGCGTTGATTTTCCACGAGCTCGCGCACAAATTCACCGCCATCGCGTTCGGCGCGCAGGCGACCTTTCACGCGGCGTACAGTTTCCTCGCGCTCGGCGTCGTGCTGAAGCTCATCAACAGCCCGTTCATCTTTTTCGTGCCGGGCTATGTCGAAATTCCCGCATCGTTGCCGCCGATGCAGACCGCGCTCGTCGCGCTCGCGGGACCGGCGCTCAACGGCGTGTTGTGGCTCATCGCGCGCATCGTCGTGCGGTACGTTCCCCTGTCAAACCGCGGTCGCATCGTTTGGACGCTCATGCGCCGGCTGAACGGTTTCCTTTTCATCTTCAATCTGCTCCCGATTCCGGGATTCGACGGCTTTACCGTGTTCAAAGGATTTTTCGGTTTCTGAATTTTTTTGGTTGTGAACTCCGCAACAACAATCCTTATAAGTTCTCAAACCAATATGAAGTTCCCGTGCATCCTACCAAATTCGTCGTGGTCACGGGCGGCGTTCTCTCGGGGTTAGGCAAAGGAACCGCGACCGCGAGCGTCGGACGGCTTCTCAAGGACGGCAAGAAAATCGTGACCGTCAAGTGCGACGGCTACCTCAACGTCGACCCGGGCACGATGAACCCCATTGAGCACGGCGAAGTGTTTGTCCTGCACGACGGCGGCGAAGTCGACATGGACTTCGGACACTACGAACGCTTTCTTGACGTCAACTGCAAATTTTCCTGGAACCTCACGTCGGGAAAAATCTTCAACAGCGTCATCACGCGCGAGCGCAAGGGCGACTTTCTCGGCAAGACCATCCAGATTTTCCCGCACGTCATCAACGAGGTCAAGCTCTGGTGGAAACGCATCATTGATGAGGAAAAGCCCGACATCCTGATGATTGAAGTCGGCGGAACGGTCGGCGATATCGAAAACTCGTGGTACATTGACGCGGCGCGCCAGCTCAAGAAACTCGTCGGACCGGAAAACGTGTTTTACATCCACTTGACGTACATTCCTTTCCTTGACAGCGTCGGGGAATCGAAGACCAAGCCGGCGCAGCGCGACATCGCCTTGCTCCGCGAGAAAGGAATCTCTCCCGATGCCATCATCTGCCGCAGCAAACTGATGCTGAGCAAGAAACTCAAGGACAAACTCGCGCTGCTCTGCGACGTCGAGCCGGAACAAATTATTTCAGGGCGGGACGTCGACGACATTTACGAAATTCCGCTGATGTTCAAGCAGGAAGGACTGCTCAGCCTCATTCAGGCCAAGCTGCAGCTCTCGGACGGTAAAGGGCTGGGCATCTGGGAGACGCTCGTCAACAACCTCCGCACTCCCGAACGCGAGTGCACCATCGCGATTTGCGGCAAATACACCGAGCTCCGCGACAGTTACGCCAGCGTCATTGAAGCGCTGACACACGCGGGCGCGCACATCGCCGCAAAGGTCCATCTCCGCTGGATTGAAACGACTGATATCGAGGATGGGAAGCTCACTCCCGCCGCCGCGCTCGCCGGCGTCGACGGCGTGCTGGTCCCGGGCGGCTTCGGTTCTCGGGGAGCGGAAGGAAAAATCTCAGTCATCGGTTTTGCCCGCGAAAACAAGATTCCCTATCTCGGCATTTGCTATGGATTGCAGCTCGCGGTCATCGAGTTTGCGCGCAACGTCTGCCGGCTTCCGGGCGCGAACACGACCGAGAACGAGCCCGCCACGGCGCATCCGGTCATTGACATTCTTCCCGAACAGCGCGAAGTCTATCTCAAAGGCGGAACGATGCGGCTCGGCGCGAGCAAGAACGAGATTGTTCCCGGAACGCTCGCCGCTGCCTTGTACAACGCGACCGAGTGCTGGGAACGCCACCGCCACCGGTACGAAGTCAATCCTGAGTATCACGCACGGCTTCACGCGGCGGGATTGGTGCTCAGTGCGACGTCGCAGAACGGCAGGATTGCGGAATTCATCGAACTCAACGGACACCCGTTCTTCTTCGCGAGTCAGGCGCACAACGAGCTCACGAGCCGGCTGGAACGACCGAACCCCGCGTTCTCGGGATTTGTGCGGGCGTGCTGCAAGCTCCCGTTGGTGGCGAGAGCAGAATCAGTGCCCGAAACCGCTCCATAATCTTTATATAGGGACTGGCGGCTGACGACGGGCATGGGTCTCAAAGATACGATTAAGCGCTTCTACGAAACCAAGTACAAGGCGCTCCTGCTCATCACGCTGCTCCTGATTCCGGCGTCCTTCGGCGTCCTGCTCGTCAGCAAGGTCCGCACGGGCGACTACTTCCAGAAGGGCGTCACGCTGAAGGGCGGCGACACCTACAGCATCCCGCTTGACCATTCTTTGGACGTCACGGCGCTTCAAGCCGCCCTTGAACGAGAAAACCCGAACGCGGACATCACCGCGCGAGGCATCAGCGAGTTCGGACAGCTGACCGGCGTCATTATCGAAGTTTCCGACATCTCAGAAGACCAAGTGCTGAAATCGCTGAAAGACAACGGCGTCACCGTTACACCCGGACACTACAGCAAGGAAAACATCGGCAGTTCTCTCGGCGCGACCTTCTACCAGCAGACCTTAATCGCACTTGCCGCCGCGTTTGTCCTCATGGCGATTGTCGTGTTCATCGCGTTCCGCAGCCTGCTCCCGAGCAGCTACGTCGTCCTCGCAGTCTTTTCCACGGCGCTCGAAACGCTCGCGGTTACTTCTCTGCTGGGCGTACGGCTTTCCACGGCGGGCATCGCCGCGCTGCTGATGCTCATCGGTTACTCGGTCGACACGGACATCCTGCTCACGACGCGCGCCCTGCACCGCAAGGAAGGCGCGCTGATGGACCGCATTTACGCCGCGATGAAGACCGGCATGGTCATGACGCTCACCGCGCTCGTGACGACGTTCATCGCGTTCCTGCTCTCGAACAGCGATGTCATCAAGCAAATCATGCTCATCTTGACTATCGGCTTGGTCTTTGACATTTTCAACACATGGATTCAGAACGTCGGCGTGCTGCGCTGGTATCTTGACCGAAAGGAGGCACAGCGTGGCAACCCTTAGGCAAGCACTGACAAACTGGCGGGTCATCATCCTCGCCATCGCGATTATCCTCGCCCTCATCGCAATCCATCCCAACCCGTGGGCGGACGGCGTCACAATCAAGGCAGTCGCGAAAAACAGCTCTGCCTCACTCGCCGGCATCACGAACCCGACCTCGAACGCCCAGCCGCTCAGCAAAGAGCGCGTCCTGAGCATCAACAGCCAAGCAGTGCACACGGTCACCGATTATTACACTATTCTGAAGACGCTGAAGATTAATCAGACGCTCCAGCTCAAAACAACGAACAAGATTTACCAGCTCAAAATCCTGCCGGACATTCACATTCTCACGCTCAATGAAACCGAACTGAAGACCGTTTCCCAGACGACGCTCGTCAACGAGACGGTCAACGGCACGACCACGCTCGTGAACAAGACGGTCAACACAACGGTTTCGGTGCCCAAAACCATCGAGCAAGTGCTCGGCCCCAAAGACATCGGGCTCACGGTCGACGACGCGCCGTACACCAACCTGCGCAAAGGTCTCGACCTGCAGGGCGGTACGCGAGTCATTCTCAAGCCCGCCGAGCCCGTTTCGACGGACACGCTTGCGTTGATTGTCGACAGTCTTACCCAGCGCCTGAACGTCTTCGGACTGAGCGACGTCGTCGTCACGACCGTCGGCAGCTCCATCACCGGCGATACATCCCAGTTGATTCTGGTCGAAATTGCCGGTGCGACCGCACAGGAAGTCAGCGACCTTGTCAAACAGCAGGGCAAGTTCGAGGCAAAAGTCGGCAACACAACTGTGTTCCGCGGCGGCAACAACGACATCACGTACGTCTGCCGCACCGCCGAGTGTTCGGGGCTGGACCCGTCGCGCGGCTGCGGTCAGGCTGCCCAAAACCAGTGGGTCTGCCCGTTCCGGTTCAGCATCACGCTCAGCCCGTCTGCCGCAGACCGCCAGGCAAACGCGACCAGTACTCTCGCTATCACGGGCACGGCAACCGACCGCTATCTCTCTCAGCCTCTTGAGCTCTATTTGGACAATGAGCTGGTCCGCTCGCTCAACATCGCCGCCGACCTGAAGGGTCGGGCAGTCACGGAAATCGCCATCTCCGGAACCGGCACCGGCATCAGCCAGCAGGACGCGCTTACGACGATGTTCACCGAAATGAAGACGCTCCAGACCGTCCTCATCACGGGCAGTCTGCCGGTCAAGCTCGAAGTCGTCAAGATTGACAGCATTTCGCCCATCCTCGGAACGGCATTCATCAAGAACGCGCTGCTCGCCGGGCTCGCCTCAGCTATCGCGGTCACGGTCATCCTCGGCGCAGTATACCGCAAGCCCCGTATCATCATCCCTATCATTTTGACGTCCCTCTTTGAAGTGCTCATCACGCTCGGCATCGCGGCGCTCATCCACTGGAACCTCGATCTCGCGAGCATCGCGGGCATCATCATCGCCATCGGCACGGGCGTCAACGACCAAATCATCATCACCGACGAAGCGTTCAAGAAAGAAAATCTTGCCGTTCTGAGCTGGAAAGAACGAGTGAAGCGCGCGTTCTTCATCATCATCGCCGGCTTCTTCACCGACGTCGCGGCAATGACTGCGCTGTGGATTTTCGGCGCAGGACTGCTCAAGGGCTTCGCCGTCACGACCATCCTCGCGCTCATCGTCGGCACGTTCATTACTCGTCCTGCGTACGCAGCGATTGTGAACATGCTCACGGGCGAGTGAGATGGGCGCGACCAAGCGCTGGGCATTCTTCCTCATTGTTCTCACGACGGTGCTGACGACGCTTGCGCAGTACTTTCTCAAAGCAGGCATCGGTCAACTTCCTTTGCTGTTCACGAACGTTGCGCTGCTGACGGGCATCGGCATCTACGCGCTCGGCGCGTTCGTGATGATTCTCGCGTTCAAGGGCGGCGACGTTTCTTCGCTGTACCCGGTCATCGCGACGAGCTATGTCTGGGTCGCGCTGGAATCCTGGCTCTTCTTCGGTGAAAGCATCCACTGGCTTCGTTGGCTGGGCATCGGCGTGATTATCGTCGGCGTCAGCATTGTCGGATTGTCCGGCAGGCAAGCCGCGACCGCCGAGGTGCTGTGATGGCGACGCAGCTCTGGGCGATTGGTTTCGTCGTTGCCGCGACGTTCATCGGCGCGTTCGGTCCTATTTTTCTCAAGAAAGCGACGTGCAAGCTGAACCGCGAGGCGCTCGCGAGCGTTTTCGGACTGCTGCGGGCAACGCTCGGTAATGTCAATCTTGTGTTAGGGATTGGCTTGTACGCGCTCGGACTTATCTTGTATTTGTTCGGGCTGCGCGGCGCTGATTTGTCGGTGCTCTATCCTTTGAACTCGCTCTCGTACGTTTGGGTCAGCACCTTCAGCGTCGTCATGCTGCGCGAGAAGATGACATTCCAGAAGTGGTCGGGCGTGGCGTTGATTATCATCGGCGCCCTGCTGGTCGGTCTGGGCAGCTAAATTTATATACGCTGTGCGTGACTATTCTGCTATGAAAAATGAGGTGTCCTCGCTCGAACTAAAGCATCTCTGCGTCGAGCTCAATACCGCACTTGCTGGTGCGCGCATCGAGAAAATTTATCAGCCCGGCCCGAAGACGTTCGTGTTCTCTCTCCGCAAGACGGGCGATGACAAACGCCTGCTGCGCATTGATTTGCCTAAGTTTCTGTACCTCACTGCGGCGAAAGAAGACATGCCCGCGCGGCTCACCGGATTCTGCGGGTTCCTGCGCAAGCACGTCGAAGGAATGGTCATCACCGGCGTTGCGCAAGCCGGCAGCGAGCGCATCGTGCGCATCGCGATGGCGACCAAGGAAGAAGAACGCATCGTGTATTTGGAGTTGTTTGGCAAAGGCAACTTCATCGTCTGCGAAGAAGACAACGCCATTCTCGGCTGCCTCGAACACGCCGTGTTCAAGGATAGAGTCGTGAAACCCGGCGCGTTCTACGAACTGCCGCAGCGCGAACTGACGCTGGAAAACCTGACACTTGAGAAACTCGAAGAGATTTTTGACAAGGCGAAGGAAAACGTTTCGACTGCGCTCGCGGTGGACGTCGGCATCGGCGGTCTGATTGCGAACGAGGCGTGCTTATTGTCGGGAGTCAACCCGCAGGCGAAGAAAGCAACCGGCGCTGAAATCGAGAAACTGCTGGTTGCGCTGCAGACCCTTGCGAAACGCAAAGCCCAGCCCGTGCTCGTCATGCGAAAAGGAATTCCCGATGAAGTCGTGTTGTTCCCGATGAGAGCGTTCGAGAAAGACGAAAGCGTGCCGCTCAAGAGCATCAGCGAAGGGCTCGACAAAATATTCTTGCACGCCGCGCAGCAGCCCCGCGCGCCGCCCAAAGACAAGCAACTCGAAAAACTACGGACCATCGTGTCAATGCAGGAGCAGAACGCCGCCAAACTCGAAACGAAAGCCGACGTCGAACAGAAAATCGGCGAATTCATTTACGAAAACTACCAACAAGTCAAAGCGATTCTTGATGAATTGCAGCTGCAGATGAAGCATCACTCTTTGCAGGAGATTCAGCAGAAAGTCAAAGGACACAAGATCGTGAAAGAAGTCGATCCGAAAGAAGGGACGGTTGTGTTGGAGTTTTAGCAAAATTTTTAAGCACAAGACTATTTGCTAGCTTCATGAACCTGCGAAAATTTCTGAAGAAATTAACCAAACGTAACACGCTTGAAACTAACCGTATGCAGGGACAAATGGCTGAAATGGCATATGTTTCAGGTAGAAACTTGGAAGGCTATGAAACCAAAAGAACTGGACGCGGCAGTGACTACGCAGAACGAAAAGTAGACCCGTGGACCGGTAAGAAGGGTCCAAAAACTCTTGTAGAAGTCAAATCTGGTGGTGCGAAGCTATCGCGCCTTCAAAAGAAAACGAAGAAAAAGAGTTCTCGTTATCGTGTTGAGCGTGGCGGTATTTGGTAGTTTACCAGATGTGAAGTGCAGTCAGCACAAGCCACAGTATGTACACCAAAACGGCGCATAATGCAAGTATGGCTACACCATTTAACAGTTCTTTTAGGTTTACCATGCAGTATCGATTGTTCTTACTTGTTTATTATCATAGATGTTGAGTTTAAGAAACTTCCCTCAAGTCGTCGTCGGTCTGCGTAAAAATGTGAGAAAAATAAGGTGGACAGCTTATTGGGGTTCCCGCGTATCGCAGTACAATCCAATACGGAAGCTGGTTTAACTGCCGTGTTCGAATGGGAACGGGTGGAACCCAGCCCCTTTGGCCGTCCATTCGTAAGAACCCTGAAGGGGGTTTATAAGCCTTGCGGTGGTTTTGCGCGCGTCACGCGAGCATACTGAATCGTCAGCAATCCGTCCGACTTTCGCACCTTGTCCACCACGGGCAGAATCTCCACATCGAATTTGGCGCGGTTGAGCGAGTCCACGAGCGGTTTTGCTCCTGCGGTGGAACGGTTCCAGTAGTCATCAAAAATCACGACCGTATCAGGACCCATCACCGGCTGCACGTCCTTCCAGTCGCTCGCGACGCCTTCGAGACTGTGGTCGCCGTCAATGTAAATCAGATCCATCACCGGCAGGTGTTTCACGGCAGCCACGATGGTCTTTTGCGTGTATCCCTTGAAGAGCTGGACTTTTGCGCCGGTCTTCGCGAGGTCGCGCTGCACGTCTGCCATCTTCGGCGGCTGTTTCGCAACGGCTTTCGCGAACATCTCCGGCGTCATTTCCTCGAACAGGTCAAATCCGTAATATTCGACGTCCTTACTGTGCATCTGCATCGCTTCGCGAATCATGAGCTCGGCCTGCATGCCGGTCCATACGCCGATTTCGAGAATGCGCTTGCACTGGCGCTCGCGAATCGTTTCGAGCAAGTACCGATAGCGGCGGAACACGAGCGGGCGGACAAAACGGAAGTAGAGTTTCTGCGCCCAGCGCGGAAATGCGTCGACGATGCCCATAAGAAAACCAGCCGTACCGTCGTATATAAATTTATTGAGCCTTGGGAAGTCGGAGCATTCCGTACACGCCCATCACGAGAACGTAGAGCAAGGCGACCAAGTGCTGGGCAAAGCCCGCGTGAATCGCGTCCTGCGACGCCACACCCACGCCGACGAGCGCGACCGTCCACCACGCTTCGGTCGTGCCGAACCCAATCAATCCCTGTATCGGAATGATGGCGAGGAACGCGCTCACCGATGACGCGAGCGCAATCGTCCACCACGTCGCGGCAATGCCGATACCTTGGAAAATCAAGGCGTTGATGCTGAAGAGCAGCGCCCAAATCGCGAGCGAGCAGACGAGCGCGACCGCCACCAGCCAGCCATTCTTCACCACGTGCAGGCTTTCGAGCGCTTCCTCAACCTTGCGCGCGAGCCAGTCGACGAACTTGAACCGCTTCAGCCGCAGCGCGGCAAGCACGCGGTGCATCAGCCGCACGCTGGCGTGATGGAAAATGAGCACGAGAACTACCGCAAGCAACACGGCAGCTGCGGCAATCAGGATGGGAATACGCAGCGATTCCAATGCGGCGGGGAGCGACGGAGCAAGCACCGTCGCCAAAAAGAAGAGCGTGACGATGGCAAACAGGTCAAAGATGCGTCCGAGCGCGAGCGTTCCCATGCCCGTGCCGACGCTCACTTTGCCGGTGCGCCGGAGCAGGTAAATGTAGCTCAGTTCTCCTGTACGCGCGGGAAGCACGTTAATCATCGTGTTGTTCACGCACATAATCGACACGAGCGTATCGAGGGGAACTGCCTTGCGCACGAGCAGCCACGCGCGCACGCCGCGAAACACCGGCACGAGCGCGTACAATCCGAGCCCCAGAACGACCGAGGACAGCGGAAGCGCCGAGAGCGTTGCCACAAGCTCGGCAATCGAGGTCTGGCGGAGCAGGAACGCGACAAGAATGACGGTGACGAGCAGCGAAAGAACGACGGAAACTGCCTTTTTGCCCATATGTCCCCTTCGTGCATAAGCTCTTTTAAGCTTTACGCACAAAGGAATTTATAGGGGCGGCGATGCCCACGAATACGGGGGATACGTATGGAATTCAAATCAACGGCCATTGACGGACTGCTGGAAGGCATTCCGTTCGTTTCTGAGGACGCCCGCGGCGCATCAATGCCGTTCCGACTCTACGAAAACCAAACGAGCATCACCAAACCGTTTGTTGACTTTTTCAGCTCCACATCGCGCAAGGACGTTGTCCGCGGAATGCACGCAGAATCACTCGACCGCATGATTTACGTCTCGCACGGAGAAGTCATAACCGCCATTGCAGACATCCGCCCTGCGTCGCCGACCTTCGGCAAAGTGGTCACGTTCTATTGGGGCGACCACAGCCGCAAGGCACTCTACATTCCCGACGGCTGTGCGCACGGCTATTGCGTGCTCTCCGACCGAGCAGACTACTTTTACTTCTTCACCAAACAGTTTGTCAAAGACATGCCGAAACGTGCCATCGTGTGGAACGACCCCGACCTGGCGATTCCGTGGCCCGTCAAGGAACCCATTCTTTCCGAGGGCGACAAGAAAAACCAGACGCTGCGCCAGGCGTTCCCGGAGAAGTTCGCGTGAAATCGACGACGAAAGTCGCCGTCATCGGCGCGAGCGGGTACATCGGGCGCGCATTGTTCAGGTATTTCTCCGGCTGGTACAAAACCGTCGGCACGTGCTTCTCACACTCCTCTTCAGGGCTCTACTCGGTGGACGTCACCGACGCAAACCAATTCCGAAACTATCTTGACACGACGCGTCCGGACGTCGCGGTCTTCACGCCGGCGCTCACCAATATGGAGCTCTGCGAAGTGTCTTCCGACAAGGCGCGCGCGCTGAGCGCCACTCCGCTTGAAACGCTTGCATCGTGGGCGTCGGAACGCAGGGCGCGCACGGTCTTTCTGTCCACGGACGGTGTCTTTGACGGCGAGAAAGGCAAATACGTAGAGACCGACACGCCTCGCCCCATCAATGTTTATGGTCAGGTCAAGTGGGAAGCCGAGCAAAAATTGCAGGGACTGGAACGCGCGCTTATCGTGCGTGCGGCGGTGCCATATGACTCCGACCTGAACAGCCCGAAGTTCATTCCCAACGCCATCGCGAAACTGCGCAAAGGCGAGCCGGTTCGCGGTACGACCGACCTTATCCGCTCGCCCACGCTCATTTCCGACCTTTCCGAGGCAATTGACCGTCTGCTTCAGAAGAGCGCCACCGGCGTGTATCACGTGACAGGACCCGACGCCATCACCACGTACGACATCGGACTCAAGATTGCGCGGATGTTCGGCTACAATCCCGCACTCGTGAGCGGCATGCGCGGCGATGAGATTCAGTACAACGGCAAGCCGTCGCCCGTGAAACGCCCGCGCGACTGCTCCATGGACTGCTCCAAGCTCGCAAAGACCGGCATGCAGATGCGTTCTGTCGACGAAGGTCTTGCCCGCATCAAACTCAGTCTCTAAGAAAATTATTCAATATGTAAGTACGGCACGGGCATGACCCATCTTCCGCCTTGCGGTTCAAACCACGGCGATTCTGCGCGCGCTTCCTTGAAAATGTTCCACGCCAGCACCAGCATATAGTCGGGCGCCTGGTCGCGGAACGCGCTCTTGGGAAGAATCGGAATCCTCGTTCCCGCCATGAACTTGTGCTGCTTGTCCTTGCTGCCGTCCACGACGTACGCGACGTCGTCAGGCGTGCTTTGGGCGTAGTTTAGCATGACGGTTCCTTTCGCCGATGCGCTGAAGCCCGCGACTTTGTGACCGTGCTTGCGCTGATATCCCAAAAAGTCCTGCATGTCCTCGCGAATGCGGTTGGCGTTCTTCTGCAGCATGCCATACTCGTAGCCGTCGAGCGAGAGGAATCCCTTGCGTTCTTCCTGTCCGAGCATCGTTTCCAGCGTGCCGTCGCTTTCGCTGCCGTGACCGGCAAACACGCGAAGAGAGCCGCCGTGAATGTCCACGCGTTCGACGTGGTTGACGTGCATTCCTTTCTTCTCGAACGCCTTGTGAATCGGCGTGAGCGGGAAATAGGAGACGTGCTCGTGATACACGGTGTCAAACACGTTCGTCTTGAGTAAGTCAACGAGATACGGAACCTCGACGATAAACGTGCCTTGCGGGTGCAGCGCAATCTTCACGCCTTCGATGAACGACCCCAGGTCATCCACGTGTGCGAACACGTTCGTCGCGGTGATGATTTTCGCTTGTACATTGTCGTGTGTAATCGATTCGGCAAGCGCAGGAGACCAGAATTCAGGTATCGTGGGGATGTTGTTGGCGGTCGCTTCCGCGGCAAGGTTCTTTGCGGGGTCCACGCCCAGCACGAGCACGTCGTACCGGTTCTTGAACTCGCGCAGCATACAGCCGTCATTGCTCGCGATGTCGATGACCAAGTCCTTGTCCTGCAACCCTCGTTCCGCGCGCGCTTGCTCGGCGATGCCGCCGCAGTGCGCACGGAACGTGCTGGACATCGATGAGCGATAGACATAATGCGAGAACATCAGTTCGGGATTGACCACGACGCTCAATTGGGAGAGCGAGCAGTCGTTGCAAAACAGCACTTCCAGCGGAAAGCGCGATTCCTGCTGGTCGGGGGAATCGAGTACGCGGTTGACCAGCGGCATCTGGCCGAGATCGAGGTATTTCGTGAGAGACGTGCCGTTGCAGACCCTGCAATTGGTCACTGACGTGTGCGTTTCGGAATGTCCCATAAGCCCCAGATTCGCCTTCCTTCACGTGCTTTTTATCAATTTATCGCCTCCAGACGCACGATGGGACGCCGAGTTGGCAACCTTTAAATAGCGTGAATTGGCAGTCTGCAACGATGAAGACACTCACGGCGTGTCCGGTCTGCAGTTCCAAGGACATCGAGTTCTCGTTCAAGAATCACGACCGCATCCATCACGTCGAAGGCGAGTTTCAGGTCTGGCGCTGCGTTCGATGCGGCGCGCGCTTCATCAACCCGCAGCCCTCTGCCCCAGAACTGAAACCGTTCTACGGCGCGGCGTACTACAGTTTCGCAGCACCCAATCCGGCCAATCCGGTGCGCAAACTCGAGCGCTGGTGGATTCGCCACGTGCTCACGCGCACGAACCCGTTCTCCTGGGCGCTCTCGCTCGCCAATCCGCTCCTTCGCGAGGCAAAAATCATCAAGCAGCGCGTCTATCCGTTTGCCAAGGGCGGCGCATTGCTGGACATCGGCGCGGGCTCGGGAGAATTTGTCGCACAAATGAACGCCGCGGGCATGACCGCCGTCGGCGTCGACCCGTACGCTGACCCCGCGCGCGTACTTCCCGGCGTCACGGTCTTCGCGACGACTCTTAACCAAGCCCCGCTGCAGCCCAAATCGTTCGATATCATCACGTTCAACCACGTGCTCGAGCACGCGCCTGACCCGCACGACGTTCTGCAGCAGGTTCACCGTCTGCTCAAAGACGACGGACGCGTCGTGTTCGCCGTGCCGAACATCGAATCACCCACCGCCCGAAAGTACGGCGCGCACTGGATGCACTGGGACACTCCCCGCCACCTCGTCATGTACAATATCCACGCACTCAAACTCCTGACGCACAAGCACGGCTTCCGCATGGTCCGTGTCCGCGACGTGTGCGACCGACGCACCGCTCTTGACGCGCGCGCTTCGCAGCTCGCAGAAAACGGCGCATCGCCTGCAGCCGTCGCGCGTGCGCGTTCTCGGTTTCTCGGACTGTTTCGCTGGCCGGCGTACGCGCTCCGGTGCTGGAACGACTGCGGCGAACATCTCGAACTTACCCTTGCAAAGGTGAACGCATGAGCTACTTCAAACTCTTTGTCCGCGGCTTTTCGTGGACCGCTGTCGTCACAGCCCTCGCGGGCATCAGCGCATACCTGTTCCGCATCTTGCTCGCGCGCACGTTCACGCCGGCAGAATACGGCTTGTTTTTCGCGGTGCTTGCGTTTCCGACACTCTTCAGCACGGTGAAACACCTCGGCGCGGGAGCGGCTCTCACAAAAGAAGCGACCGACGCGATTACGAAAAAGAACGAACCGCACGTCCGCACGCTGGTCAAGTCGTTCTTGCTGATTGAGTTGCTCAGTTACGGGCTCACGATTCTCGTTCTGCTCCTCGTCGCCCAGCCGCTCGCGACGTCGTACTTCCACGACGCGTCTTCCGTCTCACTGTTCCGACTGCTCGTCGCGGCGTCGCTCTTCACGATTGTCGACACCGCGATGTACGGCGCCTTCATCGCCAAGAAAGCCGTGCGCACCATCGGCGTCCTCAACGGCGGGCGCCCCATCATCCAGCTCGCGTTCGCGGCCGCTGCGCTCCTGATTGACAAGAGCCTGTTCGCGCTCGCGCTTTCGTACTTCATCATGTCCGGCGTGATGGCGCTCGCGCACTTCCTGAGCTACCTGAATTTATTCAAAAAAATCCCCGCGTCCCACGAGCGCGTCGGTCCGACGATGAAAATGCTGTTCGTTTCAGGACTTCCGGTGCTCATCGGCATCACCGGCGCGAGCCTGCTGGCGAACGGCGAAACGCTCGTCCTCACGGGCACGCGCACTTTGCAGGAAGTCGGCGTGTTCAACGTCGTGTACCCGACGGCAAACCTGCTCATCCAAATCACCAAGATGGTCGCGTTCCTCATCACGCCCGTCGCGGCAGAACTGTTCCTGATGGACAAAGCCCGTTTCGCTTCCGGCGTCGCGCAGATGCAAAAGTACAGCGCGTTTGTGCTGATGCCGTTCATCATCGCCCTCAGCACGTTCAGCTTGTGGGTCATCACGACTTTTTTCGGCGCACAGTACGCCGTCGGAGCGCTCGCGCTCCGCATTCTCGCGTTCGGCGCCATCGCGCAGACCTTCCTGATGATTAACGGCAACGTCCTGCTCGGCATCGGCAAATACAAGCAGTACGCGGCAGTCATGGTGGGCACCGCGATTGCGGACATCGCGCTCAACCTCCTCCTGACACCGCACTTCGGCATTATGGGCGCGGCAATCTCCAATTTCGGAGCCGACACCGTCGGCACGATTGCCACGACGATGATTCTGCTCCGCGTGAAGCAGTACCGGTTCCCGTGGTGGTCGGTGCTCGTCGCGTTCGCCAGCGGCATCGGGCTCTCTGCCCTGCTGACCTTGGCGCTTCCCGCCGCCGTCGGATGGTTCCACGTTATCGGTTACAGTATCGCGGGCGGCATCGCCTATATCGTCGTGATGGTGCTCTCTCGCGCCGTGACGTGGGGCGAACTCGTCAAGCTCGCGCGGCAAGTGCCGCTCGTGGATCGCTTTATTCCGGGATGGTAAGATGCAACATACTCAACGTATCGTGATGTTTTGTCAGGCAAACCGCGAGCAACAGCTTGCGGGAACCATGCCCGACACGCTGCTGTTCGGTGCCAACCGGCTGAAGCACCCCGTTACGTACGTCGGCTGGCCCAAAAGCTTCCTTGCACGAGCGCTCGCGAAGTTCGCGTTCCCGCTCTACGGCTGGGCGCTCGCGCTGCGGCACCGCAACGCCGACCTCTTTATCGTGCAGGACGCATTCGCGCACGTTGGACTCTTGCGCAAGTTCTGGCTGGTTCCTCCGACTATTTTCCTCAACATCGCGCTTTACAAAATGCTCGAACGCACCGGTTCGGTCGGCACGTGGCTGCTCCATCGCGCTGCGGAAGGATTTGACGTGACGCTCCTCTTGCGCGAGCGGTATCCGCCATTTGATGGCAAACTTCCCACCCCGACGAGGTTCATTCCTCTCGGCATCGACACGGATTATTTCAAGCCGAGAGAACATCCCGCGCATGGAACATTCCTACTCTCTTCAGGGAGGTATATGCGCGATCATCAGGCGGCCATTGAGCTGTCCCGCACGACGGGTATGCCGGTCACGGTTTCCGTCGGGGCGAAGGACGTCATCAAGGACATTCCGCCCACGGTACGCGTCCTGCGCGAAATTCACATCCGTGAACTGCGCGAAGAATATCAGGACTGCAAAGCCGCCCTGCTCCTGTTCCGGTTTGACCCGAACTCATTCGAATACAGCGGGCAAACGGCCATCCTTGAACTGCTCGCGCTCAACAAGCCCGTCCTCACGACGCCGCAGAACTGGCACAAGGATTACGGCCTCAATATCAATCCGAATCTGCTGCCGGTGAGCGACATCAGCGAGGTTCCTGCCGCGCTCGCGCGCCTGAAACACCACGAATCACGCAAACTCGTCGTGGACAAGTTCAGCACGGCAACGTTTGCGAAAGAACTGGACGCGCTTATCCACGACGTGCTGGACGGAAAACTCGCGCAAGAAACACGCACATCTCCGCAGTAACGCGCTTCCAATCAAAGCGCAGCGACGCCTTTCTCGCGTTCTTTCCCAGCCGCGAGGCGAGTTTCCTGTCGTGCAGCAGGCGCGAAACCGCGTTTGCCAGCGCGCCCGCGTCATACGGCTCCACGATAAGCGCGCTTTCGCCGTTCTTGAGATATTCCTCGACGCCCGGCATTTTTGTCGTCACGATGGGCGTGCCGCTCGACATTGCCTCGAGCACGGCGTTGGGAAATCCCTCGTTGAACACGCTGGGAAACACAAACACGTCAGCCGCGTTGTAGACGGCAGGAAGCGAGTCATGCGCCTGATGCCCGAGATGCATGACTTTCTCAGCATACGGCGACGCGAGCCGCATCGTGTACGACTCCGGTCCCGCAATCACCAGTCGAGCGTCCGGATGCTCGTTGAACAGCGCGGGAAGCGAGCGTTCCAGAACTGGTCCGCCTTTTGGCGCGGAGAAACCGCCGACAAACAGGAGCATCGGTCCGTTGATGCCGAGCTTTTTCTTGAGCGAACTGGAACGAGGAGCGAATTGCTTGGTGTCAACGCCGGTGCACGGCATATGCACGGGCGCGGAAGGTGCATACGCTTTGCGGAAGCCGTCTGCAATCGCGTCGGACTGGCACAATAGTGCTTTTGCGGCGCGCACGCACGTGCGCTCGAGCCGTTCTTGCAATGCAAAATCAATCTGGACCGCGAGCCGTTTCGCAATGCCCGCGTGCGCCAATCCGTCGTGCCAGAGCCGTTTCCACATTTGGAATTCCCAGTGCACGGGACCTCCTGCAGAACGATACGCCAGAGGTCCGCCGATGCCTGCCGTCGCCGCGTACGACACGCCCAGAATGACATCGGGCTTCGCGAGCGTTCCGGAACGCAGCATCGCCTGCACGCGCCTGCCGAATCGCGTGTAATCGCGCAGGCGCCGCAGAATGCGGGCGCGCGGCATCACGATGCGGATGAACTTCACGCCGTTTTTGCGCTCCTCGGATTTCTCGCCCGCCGTGCGGGTCGTGACTACGGTAACACGGTGCCCGAGCTTCGCGGCGTGCCTGCTGAAGTTCGAGATAAAGTTCGCAATTCCGCCGCCGCCTTCGCGCGCGTAGGGAAACGGGATGAGGATGTCCATAGGCACCTGCCAGGTTTGACGCCTTAAAACCTTTATGGTCGCGAGGCACCGTTTCCGACGACAACGATGGACGACACGACCGAAATCATTTTAAAGCGTCTCCAGAACGTCCCGTCTATGGGGGTCGTGTTAGTCAATCACCCGCTGGTCAGCCTGCGGAATGACGTTCTGGGCAGTGGAATCCCGTACGTTCCGGTCAGCCTTGCCTACCTCGCGGCGTTCCTACGCGACCAGAAACACCCCGTGACGGTCATCGACGGCTTTGGCGAAGCCCCGCTCCAGAAGCGCCAGACGCCGACGCACCTGATTCAGGGATTGACTCCTGAGCAAATTGCAGCTAAGATTCCTGCCGACGCAGACCTCATCATGCTGTACGCAGGCAACGTCGTCGCGCACGAGGAACTGCTCACCATTCTCAGGCACTTGCGCTCGACGATGCAGAAGCCGATTGTCATTTTTGAAAACACGCAGGCAGTGACCGCGTACTCGCTGAGCGTCGTCGCCGACCAGTTCTTCGACGCCGGCGCGACTGCGGTCCTTACCGGCGAAAGCGAAATCCGCATCAACGCGCTGCTTGACGCGCTGAAGAGCAAGGACTTTTCAAAAGTCGACGCGCTCGTGTACCGCAAGGACGGCACGACCATTCGCAATCCCAAAGTGCTGTACAACGAAAATCTTGACGCGCTGCCGTTTCCCGCATGGGACTTGCTTCCGCTCGCGAATTACTGGAAGCTGGGCTACTCGCACGGTCCTCGGTCCGACAGCAAGTACCTTCCGATTCTCACGTCGCGCGGCTGCCCGTTCGGCTGCACGTTCTGCGTCGTTCCCGCCACCAACCAGCGGCGCTGGAAAGCCCGCAGCGCGAAAAACGTCGCTGACGAGATGGCGTTCTTCCACCAAACGCTCGGCGTGCGCGAATTCCACCTCGAAGACCTCAACCCGACTGTGCGCAAGGAGCGCATGGTAGAACTTTCCAAGGAAATCATGGAGCGCAAGCTGCCGGTCAAGTGGAAAATCTCGGCAGGCACCAAAATCGAGACGCTCGACAAGGAAACCATCACGGCAATGGCGCTCGGCGGACTGGCGTATCTCTCGTTTTCACCCGAATCCGGCAGTCCTCGCGTCCTGAAACTGATGGACAAGCCGTTCAACCACGCTCTCGCATTGGACCTCGCGAAACATTTGCACGCCAACAACGTCCGGACGCAGGCGTGTTTTGTGCTCGGCTTTCCGGGAGAAACCGACGACGACCTCAAACTCACGCGCGAGTACGTCCTCAAGCTCGCAAAAGCGGGCGTTGACGAAGTCGCGCTCTTCATCATGACGCCGATGCCCGGCTCGGTTGCCGGCCCGCAAGTCACCGGCTACAGTTCTCTGAGCCAACTGACATTTTCACCATCGTGGCGCGCGGACTTCGCGAAACTCCAGCGCTTCCGCGTGAACCTGTACCTGCAATTCTACGCAACCAAGCTCCTCCATCACCCCATCATCACTGCAGCCCAGCCGTTCCACGTGCTTGCGCGCAGGTTTTCGACGAAAACCGAAATGGCAGTATGGCGCTACTTCCAAGCCCACGTGCGAGGTTCTTCGTGAAGCTCTCCGTCATCATTCCCGCCTACAACGAGCAAGGCACCGTGCGCCAGATTATCGACAAGGTCAAGGCGCTTCCCATCGAGAAAGACATCATCGTGATTGATGACGGCTCAACCGACGGCACCACGGGCGTTCTCAAGGCGCTGCCGGCGGAAAAGAATCTTACCGTGCTGTTCCATGAAAGGAACCGCGGCAAGGGTGCAGCCATTCGTACCGGCATCCCGCACGCGACCGGCGACATTGTCGTCATCCAGGACGCCGACCTCGAGCTTGACCCAAACGAGATTCCCAGTCTCATCGCGCCGATTCAGGCGAACACCGCGGACGTCGTGTTCGGCGCGCGCTTCCTCAAGAACCCTCCCAAAATCAGATTCATCAGCAAAGTCGCGAACTTCGCGGTCACCGCGACCGCCAACATCCTGTACGGAGGACACATCACCGACGAGGCGGCAGGATACAAGGTGTTCCGCAGCGACGTGCTGCGCGCGCTCAACCTGAAGTGCGAGCGCTTCGAGTTTTGCCCGGAAGTCACGGCAAAAGTCCTCAAGAAGGGCTACCGGCTCGTCGAGGTTCCTGTTTCGTTCATCAATCCGCGCAGCAAAGAAGGGGGCAAGAAAATTGGATGGAAAGACGGCGTTCAGGCAATCTGGACGCTGTTCAAATACCGATTTATCGATTAAGGATAGGGTGGGGGTTTATTGAATGGGGCTGACATACGAAGAAATACCGTGCAACCTGTGCGGCAGCAAAGAATACGCGATTGTTTTTCCGCGCATCGAGCCGAAAGAAGACGTGCCGATTGAGTCGCGCTACTCCGCCGCAAAAGGCGTGATGTGCACCGATCAAGTCGTCAAGTGCTCGCGCTGCGGTCTCGTGTTCATCAACCCGCGTCCGAAGTCCGGCACGATTGTCGACGCCGTTTCGGAAGGTGAGGACGAAGTCTACGTCTCCCAGCCGGCAGGACGTATCGCGACGTTCGAACGCGGACTCCAGTTCATCGAAAAGAACGCCAAGAAAGGCACGATTCTCGACGTGGGCTGCGCAGCAGGATTCTTCCTCTCGGTCGCGAAAGCGCGCGGCTGGAAAACGATGGGCGTCGAGCCCAACCGCTGGCTGTGCGAATACGGCAACAAGAAGTACGGGCTGCACAGTAAGCCCATGACGCTCGAGGCGGCGAAGTTCAAGTCCAACTCGTTTGACGTCATCACGTTCTGGGACGTCTTCGAACACCTGCCCGATCCGAGAGGCACGCTCAAGACCGTGCACAAGATGCTCAAGCCCGGCGGCAAACTCATCATCAGCTATCCGCAGTTTGGCAGCGTGCTCGCCAAGATGAGCGGAAGAAAATGGTGGTTCCTCCTCTCGCACCACCTCTACTACTTCACGTGGAAGACGATTGCCAAGATGCTCGCCAGCGAAGGCTTCAAAGTGCAGACGGACCGCATGCACTGGCAGCAATTGCAAGTGGGATACATGTTCACCATGTTCCGCACGCTGAACGCCGACTCGTTCGTCGGCACAATCGCGGGCATCGTCGAAGGCGTGCTGAAGCTGCTGCGCCTGTACAACGTCAAAGTGTGGTACTACGCCGCACAGACCGACCTTGTCGCGGTGAAAACGCGATGAAAACTGCGGTCGTTCTCGGAGCGGGCATTACGGGGCTAGCCGCAGGCTGGCGCCTCGCAGAAAAGGGCTACCGCGTCACGGTCGTCGAGCGTTCGGACAACATCGGCGGGCTTGCCGCAACGTTCCGGCACGGCGAATTCCTGCTTGACTACGGCCCGCACAAAATCTACACGCAGCTGCCCGTCATGGACGAATTCAGAAAGCTGATGGGCAACCGCCTGATTACCGTCAGTAAGTCAAGCCGCGTCCGCTTGCGCGGCAAATACTTCAACTTTCCCATCAGCACCAAGGAAATGCTGTTCAAGCTGCCCGTGCTTAGCATCCAGATGGGATTGAGTTACGCACGCGCGCTCATCACGCGCAAAACCGACCTTGCGTACGAAGACTATCTTCGCACGCGCTTCGGAGACACCACGTACCGGCTTGTATTCAAGCCTTACGCTGAAAAAATCTGGGGCAAACCCAAGGAATTGTCGTCGGACATGGCCGCAACGCGCGTCGCGGCACCGAGCCTGCTCGAAGTCATCAAGCGCGTCATCTTCGGCGACCAAGGCAAGGCAGAACTCAGCGCGACCACGTTCTTTTACCCGCGCAAGGGCGTCATCCAGATGTCCGAAATGTTCGCCGAACGACTCGCGAAAAAGAAAGGCAAGATTCTCCTAAGCTCGCTGTGCACAGGACTGACGGTCAAGAAAGGCAAAATCACGTCGGTGACGCTCAACGTCAAGGGCAAGCAGCAGAAACTGAAGCCGGACGTTGTCGTGTCGACGATTCCGCTGCCTATTCTGCTCAACCTGCTCTCGCCCACCAGCAAGGACGCGGTCGGCGCGGCGAAACGTTTGATGCTCAAGGATCTCTCGCTGCTGTACATCGTCGTCAACAAGCCGCGCCTGTTCAACGACAACTGGCTGTTCTTCCCGGAAAAATCGTACGTGTTCAATCGCATCTCCGAGCAGAAAGGATTTAGCAAGGAAATGGGCCCCGCGGGCAAGACAGTGTTGGCAGTCGAAATCACGCATCCCGACTGGGTGAACAAGAGCGACCAGGAACTGTTCGACAAAGCCGTCGGCGACCTCGAACGCGCGCGCATCCTCAAGCGCAACGACGTTGCGGAATGGTTCATCAAACGCATCCCGAAAGTCTACCAGATTTACGATATCGACTACAAACACAAACTCGAGACCATCTTCGGATTCCTCGACGGAGTCACCAATTTGTACTCAATTGGGCGCAACGGCGCGTTCAGCTATTGCGGAACCATGGACGGCATCGACATGGCGTTCAAGACCGGCGATTTTGTCTCTGCGGGGAAGGCCCGTGCGGACTGGATTCCCCTGCGCAAGACCTTCTACGACTACAAGGTGATTGACTGATGGCGCGCGTCAGCGCGTCGTTCGTATGCCTGCTGATTGCCATTCTGGCGTTCACGGGCTTCACGCTGTACAAGCAAAGTCCGATTGACTATGTCGGGCTCGCTGACGACGCGCAGTACGCGGAAATGTCACGCAACTTCCTTGCGGGCGAGGGACTGACCGTCGATTTCGTGCAGTATTTCTTTCTGAAATACCCTGCCGTGCACCGCCCTGACGACATTTCTTCACCGCTGTACCCGGTGCTCGGCGCGCTCAGCTTCGCGCTGTTCGGCATTAGCGCGCTCGCCGCAAAACTCGTGTCCATCGCGTTCGGGCTCGTCGGCATTCCGCTGCTCGCGTACTGGTTCGGCCGCAAGCATTTTGGATCCGCTGCCGGACTGTTCGGCGGACTGGTTGCGTTGTTCAACCCGCTCGAATACACGAGCATCATCCAGAACTACAACGACGCGCTGTTCGGATTCTTGCTCTTGCTGGCGATTATCGTGCTCTATGAGTCATTTGAGAACGAACGCTGGCTCTACGCGCTCGGGTTCGTCTTGGGAGTGATGGTGTTCGCCAAACCGACCACGATTCTACTCGCGCCGTTTTTTGCAATCATTGTTTTGCTCTGGCAGCGGCGGATTTCCGCGCCCGCCGTCGGAGGCGCGCTCATTGCCGCCGTTATCGCCGCAGCATACTTCGGCATGAACTGGATGACGCTCGGTTCGCCGCTGCTCAACATCAGCAAATATGTCGTGTTCGCACACGGCAACGACCAAGGATTCAAGGTCTTCTGGGACACGGCGCCGCCGTCGTTCAGTTGGTTCCTCGCAAAGTATGGCGTCACCGGCTGGCTCAGCCGCGTCGCAGGACAAATTGTCAAAACACTCCTGTATTTGCTGCCCATCCACGTCGCGCTCGTCTGGGGACTACTCTCGAGCAGGCGCAAGCGCGTCTTTCCGCTCGCGTTCCTTTTCCTCGCGATGTGCGCCATCAACACGCTGTACTGGGTGTTCGAGTTCCGCTACTACATGGCATTCTTCGCCGGCGCAGCCGTCGTGGGATTCGCGCTGCTGTTCGATACCAAGTGGAGAAACGCGTTCGGCGTGCTGTCGTTCGCGCTGGTGCTATCCCTTGCGCTGTTTACGGCAAGCAAATACTACGCGGCTGTCGACTGGAATCACGCTTCGCTGAAGCCCGCGGAATACCCGTTCAAACTTTCAACGTGGACACAAGAACGGCTCGACCTTGGCGCGTGGATGAACGCCAACCTTCCCGCAAACGCAGTCGTGATGAGCACGCGGCCCCGTGATTTGAGCTTCTACTCGCGTCGGCTTGCCGTGATGATTCCCGACGAGAATCCGGAGACGATTCTGCGCGTTGCGCGCTATTACAACGTCACGTTTATCGAGCGCGGCGGGCTGACCGACAAGCCCCGTTCGATTGACGCGGAACTGAACGACACGGCGCTCTTCTTCCCGCTCGCGCAGGTCGGACAATCAACCGTGTACACGCTGTCATAACTGCAATCAGCGCGCGATTCCTTTCGACTGCATGAACGCGTCGACGGTGTCGCAGACATAGGCGTTCATTTCTTCAGTCACGATGGGGGCGGTGCCGATAAAGAACGAGCGCAGCATAATGTCGTCAGAATTCTTCAGGTCGCCGACGACTCGTCGAGAGATTTTCTCGTATGCGGGCTGCCGGAGCAGGTTTCCGCCGAACAGAGGACGCGTCTCAATGAGCTGGCGTTCCAAATAGTTGACAAACTCCTTGCGCGTGAAGGGCGCGTTTTCCCGCACAAGCAGCGGATACGCGAACCACGAAATGTCTGCTCTCGGGTCGACCTGCGGAAGAAGCAGAACATCGTCGTATTTCTTGAAGCGTTCCGCGTAGACTGCGGCGTTTTCCTTGCGGCGCGTGATGAACATGTCCAGCCGCGCCAGCTGTGCAAGCCCGATGGCGGGGCTGAAGTCCATTCCCTTGAGATTGTAGCCGATGTTGCGGTAAATGTACTTGTGGTCGTACCCTTCCGGCAGCGAGCCGAGCTTCTGACCGAACCGGATGCCGCACGTGTTGCTCGCGCCCGTCGGGCAGTAGCAGTCGCGGCCCCAGTCGCGGAAGCTCTCGATTTCGCGGCGCAGCGGCTCGAAGTCCTTGCGAACGGTCACGGTGCCGCCTTCGCCCATCGTGATGTGGTGCGCGGGATAATGGCTGAACGTGCTCACGTGTCCGAACGTGCCGACGGACTTGCCGTTCCAGCGCGTGCCGAGCGCGTCGCAGGCGTCTTCGATGACATACAGATTATGTTTTGCCGCCAAACTCATCACTGCGTCGAGGTCGAACGGCATGCCGAGCGTGTGCGCGAGCATAATGGCGCCGGTTTTCGGGCTGATGGCCTCTTCGAGCGAGGCGAGAGAGGGCGCGTACGTTCCGGGCTGCACGTCGACAAAAACAGGAATCAGTCCGCACTCAATAATCGGGTTAATGGTCGTGGGAAAGCCGGCGGCAACGGTGATGACTTCCTGCCCCGGAACCAAATGATTCGGCAGTCCTTCTGCCGTAAGACCTTTCAGCGCAACAAGATTCGCGGAACTGCCGGAGTTCACGAGCACGACCGAACGTCCGTCCATCACGGCGCTGAATGCCTTCATGAACTTTTGTTCGTAACGTCCGTACGTGAGATTGAATTCAAGCGCAACCTTGACGGCGTTTTGCAGTTCTTCGGCGCCAAAATACCGTCCGGCATAATGCACGCGCGATTGCCCCGGCACAAACGGCTTGCGGGTGTGTACCGTCTCGGCGTACTGCGCGACCAGCGCGAGAATGTGTTCCTCGAGCGCTTCTTTGCTCCTCGTCCTTCGATGCTTAGGATGATTACTCACGTGCCGGCGCTCCTTTCAGCAGTTCCAACGACTCACGTGTCGAAGGCCAGTACATATTGATTGCAGCGTGGAGTTTTTCAGTCCGCAAGCCGCCTTTCAGCGGACGCGGCGCGGTCTGTCCGAGCTCGGCAGTCGTGACTTCTTGCACAAGACTGGTTGAGTGTCCAAAGACTTCAGCGACCGAGCGCGCGAATTCCGCGCGGTTCATCCAGTCCGGACCGACCGCGTTGTAGATGCCAGTCGCGCCTTGGTGCGTGAGCAGGGCAGTCGCCTGCCCG
This sequence comes from Candidatus Nanoarchaeia archaeon, assembly GCA_041488275.1. Taxonomy (GTDB): domain Archaea; phylum Nanobdellota; class Nanobdellia; order Woesearchaeales; family ARS49; genus DSQK01. The sequence continues at coordinate 122,328 of JBGPOY010000001.1, read as the reverse complement.
AGCGGATGCGCCCAGGTTGGGCTGGCGTACTGGTCGTTCGGGCAGCGCAGCGTCTGCCCTGCGGAGAACGTCTTGATGCAGCGCGAGAGGAAATTCTTTTCTTCAGGAAGGTCAAACACGTTTGTCGTGCGGATGACGAGGTTGTTCGAATTGCCGAGCACGAGTTTTTCCGCCGTGAGCTTGGTCATGCCGTACTGATTGAGCGGAAACGCAGACGCTTTTTCATCGTACGGTCCGTTCTTGCCGTCAAACACGTAATCCGTCGAGATATAGACCACTTTTAGGTTGCCGGCCGCTTCCAGCACGTTCTGAATGCCGCCGACATTCGTGCGGACGGCGAGGTCAGGGTCTTTCTCGGCGGCATCCACGTTGGTGAACGCGGCTGCAATAACGATGACATCGGCGAGCGCGTCCCTGACCAGCGTTTCAATGCTCTTGCGGTCAGTCAGGTCTGCGCGCACAGGACCTCTGCGCGCGGCGCAGATGACGGGGCCGTATTCACTCAATTCGTGCACGGCGCGGCTTCCGACCAAACCGGTCGCTCCGATGACGAGCGATCTCATTTCGCGCCACCCTGCAGCTGCTGTTGATACCAAGGAATCGCCAGTTCAATGCCGTCTTCCAGCTCGTACTGATGCGTCCAGCCGAGCACCTTGCGCGCTTTGCTGCTGTCGAGATATTGTTCGCGAATCTCGTTGCTCGCCTGATTCTGGACAATGGGCTCAATGGCTTTGCCGCAGAGCTTGGTAATCGTTTCGACGATTTCCAGCACGTTTTTGGGCTTGCCGGTGCTGAAGTTGAACGCCTGTCCCCGCACATCGGCGCGGTCGGCGTTGCGCGCCAGCGTCAGGTACGCGCTCACTCCGTCGTCGACAAACAGGAAGTCGCGGATGTATTTGCCATCGCTCCGAATAATCGGGCGCTCATCATTGAGCAGCGAACGAATCGTGCCGGGAACGATGCGGTCCCAGTGCAAATCGCCGGGACCGTAGAAGTTGCCGCACCGCGTGATGGCGACGGGCAGTTGGTACGTGCGCGCGTAACACTGCGCAATCAAGTCCACGCACGTCTTCGAGCAGTCGTACGGGTGCCCGCCCTGCAGCGGCGTCTTCTCCGTGTAAGGAAGTATCAGCTGGTCACCGTACGCCTTGTCGGACGATGCAATGACGGTGCGCTTGACGGTGTTGATGGTGCGCGCGGCTTCGAGAATGTTCACCGAGCCCATGATGTTGTCCTCGAACGTCGTGTGCGGGCTGCGGTTCGCAGGTCGAACCAACGCCTGGGCGCCGAGATGCAGAATCGTTTCAATGTCATAGCGGTTGACGCAGTCCTCAACCAACGATTTGTCGGTGAGCGTGCCGTAGACCGGCTGGAGATTCGGATGTTGCGGGAGCTTTCCCTCACGCACGAGCGCGATAACTTGCGCGCCTTCGTTCAGTAATTGTTCGAGCATTCTTCCGCCGAGAAATCCCGTCGCGCCCGTCAGAAACACCGGACGGCCTTTCCAGAAGGTATCAGTCATTCCAGACCTTCCACGGCGCCTTGCCGGAATCCCAATGCCTGCGGAGCAAATTCAATTCCTGCTGCGTGTCCATATACTGCCAGAATCCCTCGTGGCGGTACGCACGCAGCTTGCCTTCGGCAGCGAGCTGCGGAAACGGGTCTTCAATCATGCTGCCGGGTTTGAGATGGTCCAGAAACGTGCGGTCGAGCACCATGAATCCCGTGTTCACGGGCGTTTTGAGTTTGGGTTTTTGTTTGTATTCCGTCACGAGCCCGTCGTCATTGACACTAAGCTCCCCGAAACGCGACGGCGGGAACGCACCCATCACCGTCGCGACCGGCTTGTGCTTTTCGTGGAACGCAATAATATCCCTGATGTTGACGTCGCTGACACCGTCGCCGTAGGTGCAGAGGAAGTACGGCGCATCTTCCAGGTGCTTCTTGATGTTCAGCACGCGTTCGCCCGTGAGCGCCTCGAGTCCGGTATCCGCATTGATGACGGTCCAGTCCGGCTTGCGCGGGCGGTGCAGAATGCGCGTGCTGTCCCTGCTGTATTCGGTATGATTGCCTGCAGTTTGGTAGTTGTTGAGCCACGCGTCAAACTTTTCGCGCATGTAACCGGTGCACAGAATGAAGTCCGTAAAACCGTGATGGGCATAGCCCTTCATGATATGCCAGACGATGGGCATGCCGCCCACCTGCACGAGCGGTTTGGGCGTCGTTTCGGCCAGCTCCTCAAGCCGTGTCCCCTTTCCGCCGCAGAGCAGTACTACCTTTGGCTGTGTCATAGTGATGTATAGACGTCGCGGAACGCCCCCTCGTGAAGCACGGTAGAGCGGCTTTTTTAAGGATTGTGGAGATGGAGACTAGACGTATAGATAGGCACCAGTTTCTTCACGCAGGCCGTAGACGAGAACTCTTTTTTCATCTTTGCCTTGCCATATGCGCCCATTTTCTTGGCAAGCGCGGGCGAATCGAGAATGGTGGTGATGGCGCCCTTCAACTCTCCGATGCGCTGCGTCTTGAGCAGGATGCCATTCTTGCCGTCCTCAATCACGTCAGGGATGCCGCCGCGGTTGGTGCCGATGACCGGCACGCCGTACGTGCACGCTTCCATCAACATGCGTCCGAGACTTTCGTAAAACGTCCCTGCCATGATGACGATGTTCGCGATGGAATAGTACGGTCCGAGTTGGTCGTTGGGCACGAATCCCACAAACCGAACGCGGCTGTTCAGCCCGAGTTCCTGCACGCGGCGGCGCAGTTCCTTTTCGTAATCACCCTTGCCCGCAATCACGAGCGCGGTGTGCGGAAGGTCGTGCATCGCGTCAAGGATGTGTTGCACGCCCTTGCTTTCCGCCAGCCTGCCGGCATAAAACAATATGTGAGTGTCCGCGGGAAGTTTCAGCCGATGTTTGAGGTCGCTGCGCACGCGCGGATGAACGTCAATCGGGTTGTGCACGACCGCGACATTGTCGTCGGCAAAACCGAGCCTGAGCAAGTCCTGCCGGAATCCATCGCTGATGGGCAGGAGTTTTGACGCCTGCCCCGAGCTGCGCGAGAGCAATGCCATGTGCGGATAACTGTACAGCCAGAACGCAAACGCCTTGAGCTTGCTGAGCACGCCTTTGTTGCCCCACGTCAGCATCGTTTCGCGGAAGCGCTGCGCTCCGCGACAGCCGATGCAGTTGTTGCCCTGATGGTCGGTGCCCTCGCCCGTGAAACAGAACAGCCACGGACCGTTGACCGATGCGACAAACGGAATGCTCGTGGTGCGCGATACTGCGGCGATACTCGGCACGCTCTCGCCGTTCATCGCGTGTATCACATCAGGAGAGAATTCGCTGAGAAACGCGAGCGTCTGGAGCCGCATCTCGCGGTACATCCATTCAAGATTGGACAGTCGCGGGAACAGCGCAAGCTTCCGGATAGGCATGCGCGTGATGCGCACGCCATCAATCGTTTCGTCCTTTCGTTTTCCTTCGGTCGTGAACGCCAGCACGCGCACGTCCTGCGTTGCCGCGACCAACGCGCGGGCAATCTGGTGCGCGCTGATTTGACCGCCCCCAATCACGTCAGGGTACCAGCGCCGCGAGACCAGCAGGATTTTCATACTGCTCACGCGGCATTCGTGCCTTAAAAAGGTTATGCGCCCTCCTATCCACAAACTTTAAAAGCCGTCCCCGAGAGTGAACCCGCATGAAAGTCGCCATTCTCGTCGACGCGCTCATCAACCGCGGCGGCGCCGAGCGCCTCGTGTTCCTGCTCGCGCGCGACCTGCAAGCGGACATCATCGCGGGCGTGTACACTCCCGATACGACGTTTGACGAACTGCGTTCCTGCTCGATTCGCACGCTGCAATCCGGCGGCAGAGGCAAGCTGACCTCGCTCACCCTGCGGCGCGCGTTCCGCAACCTCCGTCTGCAGGGCTACGACGCATTCATCTCACTCGGCGGCGCGTCGCTGGAAATCGCGCGCAACCACGCTCCTGTTTTGTGGTACTGCAACGCGCCTATCCGCTGGGCGTACGACTTGTACGAGGAAGAAGTCGCTCGGCGCTCCTTCCTTGCGCGCATTCCGTTCATGATGCTCGCAAGCTGGATTCGCATGCAGGACCAAGCGTGCGTCAAGCGCGTCAAGCTCATTGTCAGCAATTCCGACAACGTCGGCAAGCGCGTCGTGCGGTTTTATCCCGGACGCACGGCAACCACCGTCTACCCTCCCATCGAAACGCACAAGTTTCACTGGCTCAAGCAAGGAGACTTTTACGTTTCAACCGCTCGTTTGGACCCCATCAAACAAGTCGACACCGCCATCAAGGCATTCCTGAAGATGCCTGACCTCAAACTCATTGTCGCAAGTTCAGGCCCGGACGAGCAGCGCCTGAAAACCATGGCCGCCAACGCGCCGAACATCTCGTTCACCGGGCGCGTCACCGAGCCGCAGCTCGCGAAGCTGTACGGCGAGTGCATCGCGGCGCTATCTCCGTCGCATCAGGAGGACTTTGGCATGATTCCGCTCGAATCGATGTCCGCGGGCAAACCGTGCATCGCCACCAACGAAGGCGGCTATCTTGAAACCGTGTTGCCGGAAAAGACCGGACTCCTGATTGACCCGACTGACACGGACGCGTTTGTCAAGGCAGTCCGTTGGCTGGACCCGAAACGCGCCCACGCGATGCGCAAAGACTGCGAAGCGCAGGCAAAGAAGTTTGACACATCTGTGTTTTTGAAACGAATGCGAGAGGTGCTTGCGCAATGCGTGTCCTCCTCGTAACCGCCGACGCCGCCCAGCGCCCGATGTTCGGTTACCGCATCAAGTCCGCGCTCCAAAAGCTCGGGCACGAGGTCATTCCGTTCAACTACCGAGCGATGCAGTTCCACCGTTTCACTCTCGGAAAGGCGTGGCTGAGCAAGTCGCTCGTTCGCGTCGCTTCCCGCGCACGTCCGGACTCGGTGTTTGTCGTCAAGGGCGAGACGCTGCTGCCGGGTACGATTGCCGCGATTGCCAAGCAGGGAATCCACACATCCTGCTACACGATGGATGACCCGTTCGGCAGGGACAACCCTGCCGCGAACACGCTGCGCAACATTCCCGAATACAACTCATTCTTCTGCTTTGATTCAGCGTACGTTCCCGAATTGAAGAAAGTCAACCCGCACAGTCATTATCTGCCGTGCGCAGTCGACCCCGATTTGCACCGCCCCGTGATTCCGGAAGAACAGCGCACCGAACCGTATACGGTAGGCTTTGTCGGCTCGCATTATCCCAACCGGCAGGAGTTCCTCAACCAGCTCACGGACCTGCCGTTGTACGTCCAAGGCTTCCGCTGGGCAGAAAAAACTGCGGGCACGCCGCTTGCCGAAAAAGTCCGCCGGGAAGTCTTCAACGCGGACAAGCGCGAGAAAGACCTGCTGAAGACGTGCGCGCTGTTCAACCAGACTCAAATCAATCTCAACATCCATTTCACGCACTCAAAGAACAGCCCGAACCTGCGCACGTTCGAGATTCCCGCCACGAGCTCATTCGAGCTGTGCGACGACCTGCCGGACTTGCACCATCTCTTCCGCGTCGGCAAGGAGCTCGCAATCTACAAGAACCCTCGTGACTGTCGCCAGCAGATCCGCTACTTCCTTGACAACCCCGAAGAACGCAAGCGGCTCGCGCGCGCCGGCTACCGACGCGTGATTGCCGAACACACGTTCGTTCACCGCATGGAGCAGGCGTTGAACGATATCAAGCACGACCAGAAATCCTGAGCGCTTCTTCCAGCACTCCTTTCAGCGCGGCGCCGATGTGTTTGATAGAGTATTTTTTCTCGAACAACGCATAACCGTTCTTCGTGATGCGCTCTCGCAGCGCTGCGTCGTTCGCAAGCGCGGCAATCGCGTCCGCAAGCGCCGCAGGATTCGCCGGAGGGACGAGAACTGCGTCCGTTCCGTTCGTGAAGACTTCGCGATGACCCTGCGAGTCCGACGTAATAAGCGGGCGGCAGGACGCAATCGTCTCAAATGCCTTGTGCGGCACGACGCGGAGCGATTTGTCGGAATCGCCGAAAATGCCGAGGCAGATGTCGGACTCAGCGATTTTCGCCGCGACGAGTTGCACGCCCATCGCTTCATCCCAGATGATATTCTTGACGTCCAGTTCGTTGGCGAGCGCGCGGCAGGAATCGTACGTCTGTCCTTTGCCGACAAGGCGGATGCGGATGTTTTTGTGCATTTCAAGGCGCTTCGCGGCGCGGATGATGGTTTCGATGCCCTGCAGCGGAATGAACGTGCCGTGAAAGTGAACGAGGATGTCCTTGTGCGGAGGCACGGGCTTGCAGGTGAAGATATCGTCGTCCGCGCCCACGTACACGACGCGGAACTTCTCAGCAGGCACGCCGAAGAGGTCGTGAAACGTTCCCACCTGCGCCTTCGTGTCGAGGAACGAGAGCGTCGGAACGCGCGCCCCAAAAATATCTGCTCTGCGCAGCATCCACGCCTTGAGCGAGCCCGGTTTGACGAGCTTGCGGTCGAGCACGAGCGTGTCATAGTCCGAAATGAACGTGTCGAACACGATGGGCTTGCGGTGCAGCGGCTTCAGCAGCCACGCCGTCAAGAGCACGACTTTTCCCGTGCACAACAGAACGTCATAGTTGCGCTTCAGGATGCGCTTCGCAAGCGTAAGATATTTTGCTTTGCCTGTCGCAAGCGTGAGGTCGACGTCAACGTTGTTTGCCTTCAATCCTTTCCACAGGATTCTGCCGCGCGAGTAGCTGTTCACGTCGTACACGCCGAGCATCAGGACTTTCATTGAGCAACCTTTCGGTACGCGGCGATGACCTTGCGCACGATTCCTTCTTCGGTAAACTCGGCGTGCGCGCGTTTCCTGCCCGCGCTGCCCATCGCGCGGCGTTTCTTATCGTTCTTGAGCAGCGTGAGGAGCGCGGCGCGCCAGCGCTCGACATCGCCTGCCGTGACGAGAAATCCGGTTTCCTTGTCCACGACAATATCGGTGATGCCGCCGATGCGCGACGCGATGACGGGTTTGCCCGCAGACATCGCTTCCAGCGCGACGCGGCCGAACGCTTCGGGAACGAGCGAAGGGAACGCGAGCAAGTCGCTCGACGCCACGATGTGCGGCAGTTCTTTCTGGCTCACGTCATCGTGGAACACCGCGGAAACGCTGTTCTTCCATGCTTTGTCCTGCAGGGCGCGCTTTTCGTTGCCCGTGCCGTAGCAATGCAGTTCGTACTTTTGGTGCACGCCCTTGAGCGCGTCGAGGACAATATGCAGTCCTTTCATGTGGACATAGCCGCCGAGGTACAGGATTTTTGGAACGGCGTTTTCCGTCGAGGGAATGCTTGCAAAACGAGAAAGATCGATGATGTTCGGAACGACAGTGCTGTTCTTTTTCGGCACGTTCGAGCGCCCCAGCCACGTCTGCATGTACGATGAAATGGGCAGGAAGTGCTGGTAGTTCGCGAGACTCGCCCGAACGCGAGCCCATCGCGCATATAACATTGCCCACACGATCGGGTTGTACTTCAAGTACCACGCGTTGGTCAGCCTCCCCAATTCCTGCGACGTCGCAAAGCAGGGGATAAAGTAGCGGACAAACGAGCAGTCAATCGTGCATTCCTTGCCGTGGCGGATTTTGGTGCCTTTCGGGCAGAACGCGAGCGGCGAGTTCAGATGCCCGACCGCGGCAAACCCTTTCTTGCCCAGCACGCGGCCGACGCCCGGCAAGCTGGTGACGTTCATCGCGTGCACCACATCGGGCTTGAGCGTTTTGATGAGCGCGGGCAGTTCCCGCGCAACGGATGCGTCAAAGCCGAGGCGTCCGAGGTTGCCTGCAAGCGTTCCCGAATCTGCGCCCGTCTTGAGGCGGCGATAGACTTTCACGCCGTCAAGCGTGTCTTCGTGATGGTCGCCGAGAAGATGCGATGTCAGAACGCTGACCTGCACGCCATGCCGCACCAGTGCTTGCGCGAGAGCAAGTGCGCTCAGTTCGCCGCCGCCCATCGCGTGCGGCGGGAAATACTCGGAAACCATCAGGATGTGCAGTGATTTCATCGTGCTGTTCCACCCTGATAATGCTTTTAAACCTTCTGGATTCCTTATCGGTATGAACGCGTGCATCGTCCTTCCGACGTACAACGAGCGCGAGAACGTCAAAACGCTTCTCCCTGCGTTACTGCGCACGAACGTTCCCGGCGAGCTCCACGTGCTCGTGGTCGATGATTCCAGCCCTGACGGCACCGCCGATGAAGTCAGGCTACTGCAGAAAACGTTTCCACGCCTGCATTTGCTGGTGCGTGACCAGAAGCAAGGGCTCGGCGCGGCGTACATTGCGGGATTCCAGCACGCGCTTGCGATGCTCGCGCCTGATATCTTGTTTGAAATGGACGCGGACTACTCGCACGACCCCGCCGATGTTCCGCGGCTGTATGCTGCGGTTCGCGACGGTGCTGACGCCGCGATTGGCAGCCGCTACATTCCTGGCGGCAAGATTGTCGGCTGGGACTGGTGGCGGCAGAGCGTCAGTTCAGGCGGGAATTTTGTTTCGAGAATGCTCGCGCGAGTGCCGGTCCACGACTGCACCGCAGGATTCCGCGCGTGGCGCTCAGACATCGTTAAGAAGATTGATTTGTCGAAACTGGACGTCACCGGATATGCCTTCCAGCTGAGTATTTTGCACGCAGCCCATCGCGCCGGCGCCAAGATCGTAGAAATTCCTGTCACCTTTACTGAGCGCAGGCAAGGTGCGAGCAAGATGCGGATGAAAGATATTCTCGAGTTTTTTGTGACAAGTGTGAAGCTGGCTTTCCAGTAAGCGTAGAATGTCGACGAACGACAAAACTGCCGGGGACTACGGCTTACTTTTCTCTTCGGCAGTCACAGGAGCCGTCGTTTGAGCTGATGCCGGATGGTGCGTCGTCGCATGAGGCGTAGCCGCCGCAACGTTCTTTCCCCGCTTTCGTTTCAACAACACGAACCCCGTCACGAATACGATGAGCGGGATGAGCAGGAACGTGATGAGGTTCAGCGGACCGTGCACCACACCGATGATAAAGTAGGCAATCGGCATTCCTGCCAGACCGACAACCAGCGCGAGCGCAAAGCGTTCGAACGCGCCCCACTCGAGCATCAAGACCCAAGGAACGAGCGGAAGCACGAAGAGTCCGGTGAACGCAATGCCGAACTGCAGCGCGCTGAACGGCACGCCGGTGAGGAGCGCAGGAATTGTGCTGACGATGAACGTGATGCCGAGCACCCACAGTCCCTGTTCAACGTCACGCTGCATGGAGCACCTTCAGCGGTTTCTGGAGAATCCTGATGCCGTTCTGGTCGTAGGCGATGCGCCAGCCGTAATTGTTGACGAGCAATTGCGCCATCGCCGCGTTGTACGCTTGCACGACCGGCTGCTGACCGAGCTGGAAGTCGCCCGTCACGACATAGTCAAAGTCCGTGATGTTTTGCTGGCTCGGGCGCTTGGTCGTGCGCCCGTAGGAAAAGAACGTTCCGTTGTCGACGGCAAGGTTCGCCATCTCGGTGTTGCCCGCGCTTCCCGTGCGGTTGAGGCGCGTGTACGAAATCGTGCCGTTCGCAGCGACGAAATCCTGCAGGACGGGAACCAAGTCAGGCAGGTCAAGGTCGAACGCCGTGCGCTTTGCGTACGAGTCCGACATTTGGTAGTAGCCGGAAAGGAAGAAGACTTCGCTGTCTTTCGGAGTATTCTGCTGCAGCCAGACCAGCGCGCCGTACCGAGGAGCGTCAAGCTGTGTGCTGCCCTTGAGCTGTCCGCTGAGCGCGCTGTACTGCGGCCACGCGAGCGCGAGCACGGCGATGATAACGATGAGCAAGTAGAGTTCTTCCCGCACTTTGGTGAGCGACGTCAGTTGACGCACGACAAAATGATAGACCGCATACGCGACAAGCGGCATCAGGATGAACGGCAACGCCATGCGCTGTCGGACAAAAAAATAGTACGCGCTGAGAAACCAAGGAAAGACAAAGAGGTGCACGAGCAGGTATGTTTCGCCGACAATGAGCGGCAGATATTTGCGCCAGTTGAGCGCGAGCTGAATTGCACCGAGACCGGCGATAATGAGCAGCCACCACGGAAACGTTGTCAGTGACGTGTAGAACGGCAGCCCCGATAATTGGGGCGCATACCACCCGAAGAATGAACCGGTGCCGCCGCTGCCCGCGGTCAGGAAACCGCTGAGTTCATTATAGCGCGGATAAAAGAGGATGATGGAAATGACGGGCACGATGCCGACGAGAAACGCCTGCACAACTTTTTCTTTGAACGGCTTGACCCAGAACAGGATGCGCAGTCCTACAAACCCGACGGCCCACGCCGTGATGAAGAGTTCCGCGACGTGCACGAGCCACGTGCTTGCGACGGTGAGCCCGAGCGCGAATGCCGCCCAGCGCGAGGGTTTGCGCCAGAACTCGAACGCGAGCCAGACGCTTGCGTAAAAGAAAAAGAATCCGCCGACTTGGTTCCAGAGTCCGATGAACATGCCGTACCACCAGTTCTGGATGCCGAACGGAATGACGTACAGGGCCGCAGCGAGCAAACCAATCGGCTTGGAGTTGAACATCTTGCTGCAAATCAGGAACAGGAGAATCACGCCGAACGCCTCAAACAACGTGACGAGCAAATACATCACGACCCAGACCGGAAGCCCGCTGACTTTCGTGAGCGCGGCGCTCGCGATGTAGTTGAGCGGCGGGTTGGGGTCAATCATGTTCTTCCAACCCTGCGCAAGATAGCTCGGCAGGTAACCGTACTGCCCTTCGTCGACAATCACCTGCGCGGCGAGCGTGTGGTACATCGGGTCCGCGGCTTTGACCGTGCCGGGAAAATCAAGATAGAGTCCGTCGACGTTCGCGCGAAGCGTCCACGCGAGCATGAAGAGCACAAGAACGGCGATTTCAAACCGGTGCTCTTTCAGGAATTCAGCGACCTTCATTCAGTTCCCTCGCCAGCGCCAGCAGCCCGCGGAACATGCGCCACGTGTCTCTCACGACATGCACGCTGCTCCGGGAAGCCGGATGGACAATTGCGGGGATTTCTGCTATCTTATAATGCTTGCGATACGCCTTAACGAGCACTTCCGTGTCCCACAGAAAACGTTGGTTCCTGACGGAAGGGAGGAGTTTGTGAATGACTTCCCTGCGGAAGGCCTTCAGCCCGCACTGGAAGTCTCGCACGGGCACGCCGAACAAGCGTCGCGTAAGAAATCCGAAGCCGGTGCTCGTGATTTTTCTGATAATGGGATAAGCGACTTTGGCGCCGGGCGCGTGCTTGCTCGCAATCGCGATGTCCGCGTGATGCAGTTTCTTGACCAGCACAGGAATCAGCGACTTTTCGATGCTCAGATCTGCGTCGATGAAGACCTGCCACTTCCCGCGTGCGTGCCGAAAGGACTCGCTCAGGATTGCGCCCTTGCCGCGGTTCTTTGCGTACCCTGCGTACGACACTTCCGGCAGTTTTCGGGCGAACGCGGAGATTAAGGCGCGGGAGTTGTCCGTGCTGCCGTCGTCGCCGACAATCAGCTCAAAGCTCCACGGCAGCGTCTTGAGATAGGTATACAATTCAGGAATCGTGCGCTGGAGCGTCATCGCTTCGTTGTAGGCGGGAACGATGACCGTGAGGTCCGGCGTTTTCATCGCAGCGCGCCCCGATACACTTTCTCGAGCTGGCGCGCGAGGAGTTTCCAGTCAAACTGCTTCGCGTGCGCGAGCCCTTCGCGCTGTTTCTTCGCGTACAGCGCTTTGTCGGTCAACAGCGTTCCGAGTTTCTCCGCGAGATCGTGCGAATTGCCTTTGTGGAACAGCAATGCGCCCGTTCCGTCCTTGGTGATTTCGCGGAACACGGGAATGTCCGTGCACACAACCGGAACGCCAAGCGCCAGCGACTCAATGATGACCATGCCGAACCCTTCAATGTCCGACGGCAAACAGAACACGCGGTGTCGCTTGCGCAAGGCGAGGACTTCCGAGAACTTGGAAATGCGCCCCTTGAACGTGACGTGCTTCTGCAGTTTAAGCGTCGCAACCATCTTTTCCAACGTTGCCTTTTGGTCGCCTTCGCCGTGAACCGTGAGCTTGATGTTCGGGAACTTCTTTTTCAGCAAGCCGACTGCCTTAATGAGCAGGTCCACCCGCTTGCTCGCGATAAGACGCGCGCTGCACATCACGCTCGGTTCGGGATACGGGCGCACGCTGACGTGACGCAATTGTTCGACGTCCACGCCATTGTACACAATCGAGATTTCTTTTGCGGGAATGTGCTGGGAAACGAGGCGGTTCTTGGTCGCGCCGCTCACGGCAACGATGCGCGAAAACGGGAGCTGGCGCGACAGGAAGGTCCAGAGCGCGCCCAGACTGCCGGTCAGCCAGCCCTTGAGTTTGAGCCATTCGCCGAACGTCCAGCTTTCATGGTACGTCGCGATGGTGGACTTGCGTTTGAAGATGCCGAGCAGCGAGGCGACAGGGTAACTGATGTAGTTCGTCGCCTCGATGAGGTCAAGCTTCGGCAGCACGAGGACGGTGAAAAACGCCGTGACCGCGTAACTCAGCCGCGGAATGATGTTGCCCGTGTTCGCGTACGGACTCCGGAACCCGACGCGGATGACGTTCACGCCCGCGATGCGGTCCAAGCGGTGCTGCGACTTGCCCTGGTACGAGCACACGACGGTGACGTTGTGGCGTTTCGCGAGCTCGCGAGCGAGGTGGAACGTGCGCGACTCGACGCCGCCCCGGATTTCCGCCTGCTCGCTCTCGGGAAAATACTCAACCAGAACAAGAATGTTCATTGCTTGCCCTTTTTCTCGTGCATGCTCGCGGAGGCTTGCGGGTGCGTTTGCTGATGTGACTGCACGGGCTGTTCCGCGTTTCTGAGGGAAATCTGGCGGACGAGTTGAGTCACTTGCTGTTCGGTTTGTTCCTGCTTCGCGTGGACGCGGTATGCGAGGTAAAACAGCAGGATGATAGAGATGTAGACGAGCGTGTCAATCGGCTGGCGGGTGTTGAGCCCGAGCGTTCCCGAGATTGCTTCCGCGGTCGCGGGCACCCAGAGCACGAGAATGCCGCCGAGCCAGATGACGCTCCAGAAGAGCGTTTCGCGGATGGCGAGCTGGTGCGCCTTGAAGCGCAACAGAACGCGGCTGAGGGCGAACAGCGCGAACGCCGTCGCGAAAATCTGGAGTGCGGTCGGAACCATATTTTTCACCTCAAAAATTTGTGTGCGAGCGTGCGCAGGAAAATTCTCAGGGCTGGAAACCAGCCTTGGCTGCTGTGCGCCTTCGAGTATTCGGTGTAGCGAATCACGACGGGAATTTCCTTGTAGCGCAGCTGATGGACGCCGATTTGGTCAATGATTTCGCTTGCGTGCTCCATCCGGTCCGCCCGGATTTGAATGGTCTCGGCCGCGTGCCGCGAAAGCGCGCGGAAACCATTGTGCGAGTCCGTTAGCTGCACGCCGTAGAGAATTTTGAACAGCAGCGCGCCCGCCTGCAAGAACAGTTTTCTTGTGAAGGGAACGTTCGACCCCTGTCCGATGAAGCGCGAGCCGAGCGTGACGTCCACGTCGCCGTGCGTGACCGGCTCAATCATTTTCGGCAGGTCTTCGACGCGCATCTGTCCGTCCGCGTCAAACGTCACGATAATATCGGCGTCGTGCCGCAACGCGTAGTCGATGCCGGTTTTCAGCGCGGCGCCCTGCCCGCGGTTCATCACGTGTCTGACGGCCTTTGCCCCGGCGTCGGTCGCAACGTCAAACGTGCGGTCCTTGCTGCCGTCGTCCACGACCACGATGCGGTCGTAGCCCGCGCCGCGCAGCTCCTTGACCACGTGCCCGATGGCGTGTTCCTCGTTATAGGCGGCAATGACAATCCAGACGGCATTCATAGGTAAAACGGGCGCTGGCGCGTATAAAAAGGTTATGGACGGCGGATGCGCCCGCGGACCGATGCTCCGCCCTCAAAATTTATATAGCGGTGCGGGTGCGGACGGCATATGGAGGGGACTTCCGGACATCAGCATACCGCATCTGGCGCACAGCCTGCTGCACCGGCGCATACAGCGCCAGCTTCGCATGCGTCTCCTCCCGTTTCCGCGCCCCAGCCTGCGCAGCCTCCCAAAACTGACGACATCTCGTTCAATCCTGCCACGTTCAAAAAATATTTGCCCCTGATTTTGCTCGCGCTCTTCCTTATCTTCGGCTGGTATCTGCGTTCCTATCATCTGGGCTATCCGGTCGTCGGGTACCACAACTGGAAAGAAACACACTACCTCACCGAAGCGCGCAACTTCGCGCAGGACGGGTTCTTTGCGCAAGGATTTTTCGTTCCGTCCTGGGACCTGCCGTTCCTGCAGGAAGACCCCGAAGGCAGTCACGCGGACACGTTCCCCACCATTTCGATTTTAGGGGGGCTGGTCTTCAAAGTGTTTGGCGAGAATCTTGCTGCGCTGCGCAGCATCGGCGTGCTGTTGAATCTCGCGAGCGTCATCCTCCTTTATCTTATTGTCAAACAGTTGTTCAAGCGCGAAGACCTCGCGCTCCTGACTGCGTTCCTCGCCGCGATGAACCCGCTGATGGTCTTCTTCAGCAGAAACTTCCAGCTCGACAGCCCGGCGCTGTTTTTGACCTTGCTGGGAACGTGGTTCTATCTGAACTGGGTCGATAAGGACAAGCCGCTCGACGGTATCCTCGGCGTGTTCTTCATGCTGTTCGGCATTCTTACTAAGTATTCGTTCATCGTGATGGCGATTCCGATGATTCCGCTGTTCCCCTGGAAGAAGTTCATCAGCAAATCCTGGTGGACAAAGGACCATCTCAAGGTCGTCATTTCCGGCGCGGTCTTCATGGTTCTCAGTTTTGGCTGGATATGGTACATGGAAGTGTACTTCAAGAACAAGATCAAGCTGCTCTATAACTTGTCCGGCGGCGGAGCCGTCATTTCGCTCTCTGAAATCGTCCAGTTCACCGTCATTTTCAGCGCGGACTTCTGGCACACGATGTCCGCATTCATTTCCGACAACTTCACGATGCTCGGCATCGCGTTCGCGGGATTGGGGCTCGTGCTGCTCGCCGTTTTGTGGAAGAAACACAAGCAAGGCGCGCTGTACATGCTCACGTACGCGGGCTTCGGCATCCTCTTCTTCGTCGTGCTGGCGTACAAGCTCAGCGGGCACAGCTATCACCAGTTCCCCTACGCTCCGCTCATCGTGTTCCTCATCGCGTACGCGTTCATCGTCGTCGGCGCCACCGTCGCGAGCCTCACGCGCGTTCCCCTCCTGAAGTGGGTGGTTGTCGTGCTGCTCTGCTTCGCGCTCTGGCCCCAGACAAACGCTGCCATCAACCGCCAGTTCGACACGATTTTCCCCGGACTTGACGTTGCCGGCGACTTCATCCGGCAGAACAGCCAGCCGAACGAGCGCATCTTCCACTCCAGCCAGCAAAGCTACGGCATCCTCTGGAACGCCGACCGCAAGGGCTACAAACTGCCCGATACTCTGGCGGACTTCCAGAAAGGCGAACAGCTGAACGTCTCGTGGGTGTTTATCTACAACTGGCGGTTCAACATCTTCCAGTCAGAGGACTGGTCGTATATCTCCAGCCACTACGGTTTGCGGCAGGCGGCGTTCATCCAGCAGGGTGCGCAGTTCGCGCCCGTCTACTTCCTGCTCGAGAAAGGCGGCAGTTTCGATCTCAACAAGATTAACCAACAGCTTGCCAATCTGCCGGCAACGCCGCGCGTGTACGACATCCCTGATGGTCAGACGACGCTCCAAATCATCAACGTGCCGCTGCAGCACACGCTGAACGTGACCGAAAACGTGAAGGCGCCCGTGATTGCGAAGACAAACACGTCGACTTCTGCGCGCGACGTTTCTGACGACTCCTTGGGTTAGTGCTTCAAAGAACGATAGACGTTATTGTATGCTTCTGCGCATTGTTCCCAGGTGAATTCTTTCAGCGCGCGGGCGCGGGCTTTCTTTCCGAGTTCTTCCACACGGTTCGGGTTTGCGATGAGCGATTCCAGCGCCGCGCGGAGAGCGTTCGCGTCCTTCGGCGGAACAAGAATGCCCGTATCGCCCACGACTTCCGGGCACGCGCTCGTGTTGCTGGTGACGACCGCGAGCTCGGCAGCCATCGCCTCGGCGATGACCATCCCAAAGCTCTCGGACGAGGAGGGGAACGCGAAAATCTTCGATCGAGAGTACAGTTCGAGCAGTTTCTCGCGCGGCATCCATCCGTAGAACTTGATTGAGGGGTTTTCCTTTGCCTGTTCTTCGAGTTGAGCGCGAAGAGGACCGTCGCCGACGATGGCGATTTCCCATCCTTTGAGGTTCATTCGACTCGCGGCTTCGACGACAAACTGCGCACCTTTCCGTTCGAACAACCGCCCCGCGAACACGATGCGGCTCTCGCGCTTGACCTTGCTTGCTGGAGGAAAATCAATGCCCCAATGCACCGCCTTGATGTGGTCGGGCACACCGTTCCAGGATTTGAGCACGAGTTCGCGCAGGTTTTCTGACGGCGTCAGCACGAGCGTCGCGTCGCGGACAATCATCCGCCAGTACGGCAGCAGCAGTTTGTGCAGGAGCTGGAACCGGTCGGTGTTGAATCCGGGAATGTCCGAGCCATGCGTCGAAATAATGTACGGAATGTGATGCGTTTTTGAGAGTTGGCGCGCGATAACGCCCGTCGGCAGGATGAAATGCGCGTGAATGAGGTCGTAGTTGTTTGCGCGAATCAGTTCTTCGGCTTTGCGCTTGGCCGGACCGAGGAATGATAGCATTTCGAGCGTCGTGCTGAGCTCTTTCTTCGCGCGCCTGCACTTAACGCGATGCACATTGATGGGTCCGATGCGTTCTTCCGCGGGAAGCCCGTCGAAGCCCATCGTGACGAGGTCGAACGTGTGCCCGTGCTTCGCGAGCGCATTGGCAAGATGCAGGGTGACGGGCGCGGCGCCGCCTCCCAGCGGCGGGAATTCGTAGTTCAGCAGCAGAACGCGCATCTTACTCGAGCGTCTCTCCGACGCGTGAGATGGGCGCGGCGCGGTAGTAAATCTTCGTCAGCGCGTCGGTAATGACGCCCATGCCGAAGAACTGCACGCCGAGGATGAGCAGCAACACGACCAGCAGGAGCAGCGGGCGGTTCGCGATGGCTTCATTGTAGAACAATTTGCGCACGAGCAGGTAGATTCCGGAGATAAAGCCCAGTCCGAAGCACGACAACCCAAGCCCGCCGAACAAATGAATGGGGCGGCTGCTGTACTGCATCCAGAACTTGACGATAAGCAGGTCGAGGAAGCCGCGCACCAACCGCTGGAGCCCGTACTTGCTTTTGCCGAACTTGCGCGGACGGTGATTGACGACAATCTCGCCGACACGGTAGCCCCGCCAGGTAAGAATTGCGGGAATGTAGCGGTGCATTTCGCCGTAGAGGTCGAGCCCGTTGAAGCATTCCTTGCGATACGCTTTGAGCGTGCAACCCGAGTCGTGGATGCGTTCGTTCGTCATCGCGCGGCGGAGGAATCCTGCGAAAAGGGAAAGGACTTTCTTGCCGAACGGGTCCTGGCGGTTCTTGCGCCAGCCCGACACGACGTCGTAGCCTTCTTTCATCTTTGCGAGCAGACGCGGGATGTCGGCGGGGTCGTTTTGCAGGTCGGCGTCCATCGTGATGATGACGTCGCCGTGCGCGTACTTGAACCCAGTATCCATCGCCGCCGTCTGCCCGAAGTTGCGGCGCTGGAACAGCACCTTGACGTCATGATCCTTCTCGTGCAGTTCGCGCAGCTTCTGGCGCGTGCCGTCGGTCGAGCCGTCGTCGACAAAAATGATTTCGTACGGCGTTTTCAGTCCTTTGAGGACCGGAACCAGTTCTTGGTACAGCCGTCCGACATTTTCGACTTCGTTGAATGCCGGAATGACGATGGAGAGTTTCATGGTGTCGCGTTCACGCTCTCGTTTGATGCCGGTGCAATCGGAACAGGCAAGGGAGTCGAAACGGGTTCGGTCATTGCCGCGACAATGTCCGACACCTGGGACGTGTTCGTGCCGTTCCAGTCTACCTTGTACGTGTAAATCAGCAGTCCGCTCGAGTCGCGCTGGACATTGAACGGCTTGAAGTAGGACAGTCCGTGGCCGCGGAGATAGTACATCCGCGTGAACATGCTCGTCGCGAGTTCCTGCTGCGCGAGAAGGACGCCGAAGTTGCCGCCCTGCGGAACGAGCGTCACGCTGTACGGGCTGGAACTGTTGTAGTTCTTCTTTGCAATGCCGTTTTCCGTCGGGTACGCGAACACCGCGGGAGAGGTGCGTGCGGTCTGCGCGGGCAGCGTCGCGTCCATCGTCGTCAGATTGACCTCGATGCCGTTGCCGCACGTGAGATACTGTCCCGCGCGGTTGCAGCCGATGACGTCGGCGCTGTAGCTGGGCCACGGCGAAATCCACGTGTTTGCGTCCTGTTCATTGGTAATCGTCTGCACTTGGTCGTAGAGCTGAGCCGCTTCCTCTTCGGTCAGGTTGTCCTTCATCAGGAGCGCGATGCCTTGGTCGCGGGGCAGGTTCTTTGCCTGCACCCACGCTTCCGCGCGGATGAAGTTCCAGCCGCCGAAGTGCGCCCAGAC
Source organism: Candidatus Nanoarchaeia archaeon (assembly GCA_041488275.1). Taxonomy (GTDB): domain Archaea; phylum Nanobdellota; class Nanobdellia; order Woesearchaeales; family ARS49; genus DSQK01. Next base: position 103,685 of record JBGPOY010000001.1, on the reverse strand, counting down.
GCCGGACTTGCCAATCATGTCGCCGGACGCGATGAAGAACGCTTCGGGAGGGTTGCAGTGCGTGTTGTTGAGCACCTGCGCGACCGTGTCGGCAGGAAGACTGATGCTTTGCAGATAGGATTGCGCGTGAGATTTGTCCATCGTGATAATCTTGTTGAGAATGTCGATGGAGTCCGACGTGTCGCCGAGTTTCTCAAACAGCGTGTTGAACGCGTTGTTCGAGCCGCAGTCCAGCATACGCAGGATACCGATAGCTTGTTTCTCGTCGCCCGTCATCAGGATTTTCCCGACCCAGTGCGCCATCGGGCGGTTCTGGCTGGCGCCGTCGAACGTGACCCTGCGGTCGGAGAAATACTTGAAGTGGTGACCGAAGTCCCACCAGCTCGTGATGATTGCGAGCGGCTGACTGCTGTCCTTGATGCGCGTGAGCGTATCGTACCACGCGTCGTTGATAATGGGGACGTCGTGTTGCGCGCCCTGGTACGCTTGCTGCGTCGGAGCGATGAGCAGGAGCACAAACACGCCGGTGACGATGCCCGTGATGACTTTGCCGGCAACCGCATTGAGGTGGAGCGACTTGCGGCCCCAACTGCCGAGTCCCTGACTGAGCAGTGCGACGCCCGCTCCGAACGCGATGCTGAACGCGGGAACCATCAATTCAACGAAACGGACGCCCTTGGTGCTCGCGTACATCGTCGCGACAAACCAGATGAGCAGGAACAATACCAGCTTGACGTCGAACGAGGCGTTCACGTTCCGCAATGCCTCGCGTGCGGCTTCGCGCGCGATGAGCGCGAAGACGGGAATGATGAACAGCAGGATGAACGTAAACCCGCTCAACCGATCGACGGCGTTGGTCAGGAAAATATAGTAGATGAGCAAGCCCGCGAACCATGCTCCATCGCGCCACGTCCACTGGTTGCGCGGCAGCGCGAGCAGCAGGATGCCGATGACCGCGACGATAAAGAGAGGGATGCCGACGGCGGTCGTGCCCATCTGGCGCAAGACGTCGCCGAGCGACGCCGCGTTCAGTTCTGCGACCGTCGTGAGGACGTTCGGGAACAGCGTGATTTTCGCCGCGTTCTTGATGCTGACAAAGTCGAGCGGGTCGAGCGGCGCCTGGATGAACGTGCTGAAGTTGAGGAACGCCGTGACAAAGATGCCGCTGAGCACGATGTAACCGACGACGTTCAGCACGTGCCGGATGACATCCTTGTTGCGGATAATCGTGAGCTTCGCCCATTCCTTGCGGTGTACCCACAGGAGATAGACAAAATAGATGCCGCCGACGGCGAGCACGAAGTCAAAGATGTACCACCAGCCGCTCCACGAGAACGCAAAGAGTCCGGTCGCGAGCCCCGCGACGCCGAGGAGCGAGACGCGCTTCCACAGCTTCTCGGTATAATATGCCTCGAGGAAGCACCACACAATCATCAGCGGGAAGAACACGTTGTACGTGTCCGTGTCGGCGTGACCCCAGAGCGTGCGCCCGAGCAGCGCGCCGTTGACGGAGAAGATAATGCTGGCGAAGAATCCCGCGCTCAGTCCGCCGACGCGGCGTCCAATGAAGAACACCGGAATGATGGCAAGCACCATGAAGATGAGCGGGTGATAGCCCGCGGCTTCCATCAGGGTGATTTTGCCGTTGAAGACATGCATAATCTCGTACAGCCACGCGATGGTGTACGGGTGGAACGTGGTGTCAATGCCCGCGCCGAGCGGCGCGACCATGTGGTTGTCGTACGCCAGACCGTTGCGGCGCTCGTCGGCGATGTCGCCCGTCGCGAGATAGTTGCGCGCGTAGCGCAGCCACGTGTACGGGTCGATATCGGGCATGTACGTGTAGCTCACGCCGTTGGCTTCGTATTGGAAGAAGCTACGGAACTGCGCCGCGTCGCGCGCGATTTGGTCTGCGATAGTGAAGGTTTGCCCGCGGTAGTCGCCCGAACGGACCGTGTAGGATGCCTGTGCGACCGACTTTGCGTAGTCCTGATCAATCAGGCGCTGGCGGTTTGCCGTCGGCAGGTTCGGGTACTGCGCCTGATAGACGCGCGTGATGTCGTCGTGAATGAACGTCATCACGTTGTTGGTCGCCCAGTCATTCGCGAGAGGCATGCTTTCCGGCTGGACGCGAATGTTGAAGCTCAAGAACATCGGAATCAGGATGAGGAGGAGCATCAACAGAAGTGTCGAATGCGTCTTGAACCAGCCCACGGTTTTCTTGACGTCAATGCCGGTATCGCCGGGAGCGAGACTCAGGGATTCTGCTTTCGGCGCGTGGTGTTCGTGCGGGTGTTCGGGATGGCTGCCGTGCGTCTCGTGCGCGTCAGCGGGCTGTTCAGGGGCTTTCTTGCGGAAGAACTTGCCAATATCCAACTTGATATCATCATCAGCCATAGGAAACCCCATCTCGCGGCAACAGCAGTTGCTTTATAAAGTTTTTCACGAAGAGGATGAGCCGCGGCTCGACGAAAAACAGTTGGACGACAAACCGCGTGGGAAAGTCGCGCAGGTGCTTGGACAGGAGCGCTTGCAGGCGCGGGTTGCCCATCCACCGAATCAGCCGCGCGTAGTCGCGGTCGGTGAACGTGTTGAGCGTGCGGCGCATCAGCCAGTGCAGTTTGAGGTCCTTGCGCAAGGGTGCAAGCGCGCGGGCGTAGTCTTTCTTCGACGCGAGAGCGTCCGCGAGAATCTTGCTTGAGACCATGCCGGTGATGATGCCGCCGCCGGTGGTGGCTTTCACGAGCCCGCCGGCATCACCGACGAGAAATACCGTTCGGGACGGGTTCTGAACAGGGATTTTCCCGTCGTAAATAGGGATGGGACCGGACTGCCAGCCGACGAGTTTGCCGGCATACTGCTGCGTGATGCGGTTCCACTGCTCGCGGGCTTTGTGCTGCGCGGCGATGCCGACGCGCGCAACGCTCGACGATTCCGGCACGACCCACGCAAAGAATTGTTCGTAGTTGCTGCCGAAATACACGTCAAACGCGTGCGGGTCGTACGCTCCTTGGATGGTTGCCTGAATGCCGCCCCAGACCTTGCGCGGCGTCCAGATGCCCGAGGCTTTCGCGACTTCACTGTTCGGACCGTCCGCTCCGACGGTGATATCCGTCGGGAAACTGAGCTCCTTGCCGCGGTGGCGGACGCGAATGGATTTGTCGGCAAAACCGACAAACCGGTGACCGAGATGATAGACCGCGCCTGCCTTTTGCGCGAGCTTCGCGATGTGCTGGTCGAGTTTCGCTCGATCGAGCACGAACTCGTGCAGCGGGACCGAGGTCGTTTTTCCGTCGGGAGCGTGCACGTTCACGCGGCTGAGCTCGGTGCGGATGAGCGACGGCTCCTTCGGAATGAGGTCCCACAGACCGTGCGTCACGATGCCGGTGCACTGCACGGGAACGCCGACCTCGTCGTGGTCTTCGAAGACGTGCACGTCGTGCCCCTGCCGTTTGAGCAAGAGTGCGGCGTAGCTTCCTGCCGGACCCGCTCCCACAATGCTGATGCGCATGCAAAACTCGCCCCTGCGGATGTATATATAGTCTACGGATGCCGCGTCCGCGCACGCTGTCGTTTCTTTTTGCCACTGCACAATAGCAACAGAACAGAAAGGTTTATATACGGGTGCTCGCATCTTTTGTCCTAGTCAGAGACTTCTGGCGAAAGGGGGTAGCGGGGACAGCCCGTATGAGGTACCATCACTATGGCAGACACACCGGAAAACCAGCAGTTGTATGAAGAGTTCAATCAGGCAGTGGAATTCTTCGCGCCCCGTGTTGAAGCCATCAGCGCGCGTCCCGAAAGCGAACGCATTGAACATTTCAATCTCATTGTCCAAGAATTCATTCTCGACGTTCGCGTCGGAACCTATCTCTCTTCGGTCTCGAAACGTGTGTACAGCCCTCGCATGAAAACCACGCTGCAAGGCTGGATTCACGCGGCAAACGTCAGGGATGAAGGCGCGCAGCTTGAGCAAATCATTTCCGCAATTGAAAGTCACGGCGCGCAGACGCGCATCATCAAGCCGTCGCACCGCTCTGCCGCTCCGGCAGTTCCCGAAACTGACCCGCTTGCAATGCTTGACGAGACTCCTCCTGTCGAACACCCGAGCCCGACCTCGATTCCGACGATTCTCACTCCTCAGCCTGAACCGAAGTCCAACAAGAAAACCATCGGCATCGGCATCGCCGCAGTCGGCGTCATGATTGGCAGCCTCTTCCTCGGCCAATATCTCGGCCACAAAAAGGGATACGAATCCAGCCAAGATGACATCAAGAAAGTCGAAACGACGCTCGATGACGTCAAGAAGTCGCGCGACGAAATGAAGTCGAACTACGAAACCTCGACCAAGCTTTTGTCGACGCAGCGCGATGACCTGCAGAAGCAAATTGACGGTCTCAAGAAAACCTATTCCACGCTCGAAGGCAATCTCAAGAAGGAACACGACCTTGCAGAGAAAGTCCAAGGCGACTACAAGACGCTCCAAGGCGCGAAGAGCACGCTCGACGACCAAGTCAAGCAGTACTCGACGCAAATTGAAACCTTGAACAAAAAGATTGCCGAGCTTTCGAAACCGAAGGTCGAACCCAAGGTTGAACCGAAAGTCGAGCCGCAGCCGACGATTCCGACGCTGGACAGCATCCTGGACAGCGTCACGGCGGGCAATTACGCCAACGACACGTTCACCAAGAGCGTCGACGCCTACCTCAAGGCAGGCAACGTCGGCATTCCTGCCGTGCTCTCGCCCGCATACCAAATTTTCACTCAAGACGCGACGAAGGCCGACGACAACGTCAGCATGCTCGTCGCGTACCGCAAGGCGGAACACGCCGCGGACCGCGCCCGCGCCAACGACGGGCTCACCCAATCCGAGGAGGACGCATTCCTGCGCTCCTGCCTCAAAACGCTTGTGTACGAACTCAAGCAGAGGAAGTAACCATGACCAATGACTACAAGATCAGCCGCCGCGGATTTCTCGGCGGAGCCCTCGCGCTCGCAGGCACGGCAGCCACCGGCTGCATTTCGCCCCGCGCGATGGAATCCTACGACGAAAGCGCAGCCCGCAAGATTGTTCCCGTTGTCCTGAACGGCATGACGCTTGAACAGTTCGCCGACCACGCCATCCGCACGTACGACAAGCCCAGCGCCGTCAAGGCACCGGTCTTCAACCAGGCCAAGACGTTCCAGCTCTTCAAGCAGGAATTCAACGACGAAGCCAAGGCGCTCGCCTACACGGACACGCTCAAGCAAGTCAACATGATCACCGCGAACGCGGGCGACGTCCTCAACGCAAAACCCGTCGAGCTCGACATCGCCACGCACGCCGCAAACTGGGGTCCGGTTCTCTACGACCTCAAGCACGCCCGCGAAAACCCGGCAAGCGAAAAGCGCGCGACCGAAACGTTCGACGCATTCCTTTCCCACTACGACAGCCAACTGCGCGACAACGCGCAGGCGGGCCGCAAGTTCGACAAGAGCATCGGCGACATCGGTTCGCACCAAAAGACGCTCGAAGGACTCCGCCAAGTCAAGGCGAAGAACGCGGAACTCTCGGCAGTCATCAAGGACAATCTCAACGCCTACACGCAGAACGTCAGCCAGCTCGGCGCCTACGAAAGCGTCATCCAGCTCGTCAACGCCAGCGAGGGCAAGTGGAACCCGGTCATGCTCGACAGCATCGACCGCATCGACTACCTGCACCAGGCATTGGTCAACCAGGGACTCCGCGCCCAAGCGAAGCAGACGCTCGACATGAGCGTCAACTACGACGGCACGAACACGACCATCGGCAAGCTCCTGCGCGCCAAGGTCAACGACGCAAAGGGCTACTTTTCCGAGAACTCGGACAACATGCTCGACAAGATTTCGCGCAACGACCGCGACGAATTCCTCGAAGTCGTGCTCAAGCAGCGCTACAACCCGCGCTCCGGCGTCCGCAACATCAGCACGGACAGCTTCCGCGGACTGCAGCTCCTCCTGGACGAGGACCTCTCGCGCGCAAGCCAGACTCCCGCGAACACGCTCGCCCGCGTCCTCTCGGACGTGACCGAAATCATCCCGGGCAAGTCGCTCGTCTATTTCATCGCAGAAGACCTTCGCAACGTGAACCTGCCCGACAGCCTTGTCGGTGACAAGCACGACCGCGCGGCCTTCATCGACATGATCCGTGACAGCACGTACGCCGGTCTCGGCTTTGAAGCCCCGAAGAACTTCGTCGGCGACAAGGACACGACCCGCGCGGTGCTCCGCGTCGGCTGGACCATTGCGCAAGGCGTCGGACTCTATTTCGGACTCCGCGGCCACAGCGCCAATCGCTCCGGCAGCAGCAACTCCCCTGTCCAAGGCGGACAGACCACGACGCCCGGCGTCGGAAACAAGTGAGGAACACCATGAACAAGCTCAACATCATCTCGGTTTTGCTGTCGCTCCTGCTCGTTTCGAGCGCCGCGGCATTCGTTGACGTCACGTACCACTTCAACGTCCCGAACGTCGAAGTCTCGGCGTACAACGTCCAGAACAGCGTCGGCAGCGCAGTCAGCGCGTTCAGTGGAAGCTTCCCGCAGGGAACCGCGACCACGAACGGCACGCTCACCATCCGCTTCCCGAACTCGCTCGCGACGCCGTACGGCTACGGTATCTATTACGTCTCGTACGGCTACCTGCCGCTGGAAGGTCTGGCAACGTGGAACACCGGCGGCAACCCCGCGGCGTTCCAGCAGGACTACAGCCTCGACTTCAGCAAGCTCAGCAGCTGCCGCGCAGTCATCGACCAATTCACGGTCACCAACAACGCGCAGGCAAACGTGCCCGTCGTTGTCAACATGCAGACCGGCCTCGACGCCTCGCTCCTCAGCGCATTCCACCTGACGGACAACCAGCTCGCGTACGTTCCTCCGCAATACAAGGCGGAGTTCTACAGCGCGGACATCCAAGTCTCCATGACGGTCTATAATAGTGCAGACCAGGTCGTCAACACGCAGACGCAGGCCTTCACGGTCTTCGCCGACGAGTACGTCCCCGTGAGCTTCACGTGGGTGCCCTCGACGGCAGGCGCGTACCGCGCAGTCGTCACGACCGCGGTCGTCGACAACCAGTGTAACTCCAGCGTTCCGGGCACGAGCCAGAAGGACTTCACGGTCCAAAGCCAGTTGCCGCAGAACCAGTGTTACGCAATCATGAACGGACTCTATGCCGTTCCCGAAGTGCCGGTCGTCGGAGAAAACGTCACCGTCCACTTCACCAAGATCAGCAACCACGCGAACAACGTTCCGTACGGAAGCCCCGGCTACACGCTTGACCCCATCCCGACGCAAGTCTCGACCAAGGTTCAGGCGCCGAGCGGCATTCTCCAACAGAGCACGTCCACGCTGGCGGCAAACGCCAACAACGCCGACCCTATCGAGTACACGTTCACGTTCACGCCGACTCAAGCGGGTCTGCACACGATTACCGTCACCGGTGTCGGCAGCAGCTCGCTCTGTAACAACCTCGTGAACAAGCCGGAAACGCTCACCCTCCAGACGATGGTCAGCGAGCAGAAGACCTACAAAGTCTCGTTCCAGCTTGCCGACGCGGTCAACGGCGCGAAAGTTCAGGGCGCAGTCGTCAACATGGCGGGTCAGTTCCTGCCGACGGACGCCAACGGCATCGTCAGCTTCAGCGCTCTCCAACCGGGAACGTATTCCTACGTGATTACGCACCCGAACTATCAGACGTTCAGCGGCACTACGACGGTGACGGACTCGGACCAAGTCATCTTCCTCAGCATGCAGCAAGGCAACGGAACGGTCACCCCGCTCCCGACGCCTTCCTCGAGCACGACTGCCTCTGCGGTTGACGACGAATTCGGCATCAAGCTCAGCAGTGTCCAAATCGGACACGCGTTCGAACAGCAGGCGGGCGGCGAAGCGCCGGTCTACCTGACGTTCAAGAACAACGGCAACGCCCGCATGCATCATGTCAAGGCGACGGTCGTCATCCAAGACTTGGCGATCCGCGCCAGCATCGGTCCGTTTGACCTCGCCTCGGGCGACAAGCGCTCCGAAACCGTGTACGTCCCGCTCGACGACAGCGTCCAGCCCGGCACGTACCCTGTCCGCGTGACCATCCAGAGCGATGAAACGACGCGCGTCGTCTATCGCGAAATTGAGGTCACGGAGTAGCAACCTTTATATACTAGTAATCGTTACTGACTAGTAACGACAAAGTGTCCTTACCCCGGAATGGGGTTTTGGGCAACTTTAATATACCATTAATCAACGACACCCCATCGGGGGGAAGCAAAAACCATGAAGAAGACGCATATGTTCGGATTGTTCGCGATCGTGATGTTCACGCTCGCGCTTGCAGGTAGCGCCCTCGCCCTGCCCATGACCATCGCAAAGGTGGACGTGGACGGCACCACGCTGCAGCCGGACCAAATCAACCAGCTCAGCATTCAGCGCGACCAGACGTTCGACGTCCGCGTCGAATTCACGGCAACCGAAGCCCAGGACAACGTCGTTGGCCAGGTCTTCATCAGCGGCTACGAACACGTCAAGGACTCTCCTACGGATGCAGTCGGACCGTTCGCCATTGACGCCAACACCACCTATTCCAAGAAATTCCAGCTGAAGCTCCCGAGCGACATTCAGGAAGACAGCTACAAGCTCCGCATCATGTTCTCTGACCGCAACGGCCAGGAACTGATTCAGGACTACAACTTGAAGATTGACGAAAAGCGCCACAACATCGCGGTCCAGGACGTTCTCCTGAACCCGGAAAGTACGGTGCGCGCAGGCTCTGCGCTTCTCACGACGGTCCGCGTCAAGAACTTCGGACAGAAGGACGAGGAAAACGTCAAGGTCGAAGCGACCATCCCGGCGCTCGGTCTCAGCGCCTCGAGTTACATTAACAAAGTCAAGTCGAACGACCAGGAAAACACCGAGGAACTCTACATGCGCGTTCCCCGCGAAGCGAAGGCCGGCGACTACGAAATGACCGTCACGGTCAAGTACAATGACGGCGCGGACACGACCGACAAGAAGGTCGTCGTCCACGTCGACAGCGACAACACCTACCAGGAAGAGGCACAGCCCAAGACCACGCTCACGCTCGGCAGCACGCTCGAGAACGTGAACGCGGGCGACAGCGTCATCTTCCCGGTCACCGTCACGAACAACGCCCAGACTGACGTCGCCTACACCCTCGCGGTTGCAGGCGCCAGCGACTGGTCGGACGTCACTATCAGTCCTACCACGACGCAAATCGTGAAAGCGGGCGAGAGCAAGGCGTTCTACCTGAGCATCGGCGTTCATCCGGACACGCAGGAAGGCACGCACGTCTTCACCGCAACGGTCTCGGCAGGCAATGAGCAGGTTGAACAAATCGCGCTCACGGCGAACGTGACTCAGGCGAAGACCAGCATCTGGCTGACCATCGGCAAGGTGCTCGGCATCGCGCTGCTCGCGGTCATCATCGTGCTCGTCGTCATCGGCGTGATTGTCGCTTACCAGCGCAGTCGCGACGAAAGCGCGGGCACCGAAGCACAGACGTATTACTAACGTCATTGTTTTGTTTTTCCTTTTTTACATATACTAGATTGGGGGCATCGGCAATGAAGAAAGCAGGCATTTTCGCACTGGTTCTCGTCCTCCTTGCTTCATTTGCGTCTGCGCAATTCACCGAAGACTTCAGCGTCGCTTCCGCTCCCGCTCTTCAGACGTTCCAAGGCACTCCCGCGGACACGTACTTCCAAATCACCAACACCGGTGCAGTCGCGTCCGGATACACCGTCTCGGTCGTTGATTCGCCTGTCGCAGCATGGCTCAAGATGGCTCCGCTGAGCTTCACGCTCCAGCCCGGCCAAAGCCAGAACGTTCTCCAGCACCTCGACATCCCGCTCGACACCAAGCCGGGCAACTACCCGCTCCAAACCGTCTTCACGACCGCCCTCGGCGTCAGCCAGGCAGTCACGCAGACCATCCGCGTCGACATTCCCCAGAACATCGAACTCCAGAGCGCTCCTGAGAAGACGATTCTTGCCTGCGGCACCGCAACGTTCCCTATCTCGGTCATCAACACCGGCGCCTTTACCGACAGCTATGCATTGACGGTCAGCAAGAACATCGCGTCCATCGCCGCGTTCACCGGCGACCAAGTCACGCTCGCAAGCGGTCAAAACAAGACGCTCACGCTGAGCATCACGCCCACGGACTGCACGCAGTCCGGCGACATCCCGTTCACGGTCACCGGAGTTGCGGCAGGCACGAAAGCGCGCGGCAATCTCGGTCTCACGCTCCACATTCACAACACGTTCATTCCGTCGTTCTCGACGAAGAACGTCCGTCTCAACACGGACCACAACGCGTTCAACGTCAGCATCACCAACACCGGCGATGCCCAGGCGACGTACGTGTTCGTGGTCACGGGCGCGGACTTCGTTACCGTGAGCCCGAAGACGCTCACGATTGATTCCGGCGCAACGGGTACGCTCCAACTCGCGTCCAGTCCGACTCAGAACACGGCGCAGCAAAAGTACCCGTTGACGCTTACTGCTACGGTGCAGGGCGTTCAGTACTCGAGTTCGCTCGTACTGGACCTCAAGAACCCGACGTGGCTGGAACAGCACCTCTGGCTGCTCATCCTCATTATTATTGTCGCCGCCATCGTCGTCGTCATCGGCGCGGTTGCGCTCGTCAAGTGGCTCGCCTACACGCGCACGCCCGAATACAAGGAAGAACAGGCAGAACGCCAGCGCCTCGCTGCAGAACTCAAGGCAGAACGCGACGCCGAAAAGGCAGAGCTTGCCAAGGAGCACACGGCTGAGCGCAAAGTCAAGGACATGGAACGCGAGGAAGCGCGCAAAATCAAGGACGCCCAGCGCGAAGAAGCCCGCGCGCAGAAAGAAGCAGACCGAGAAGAAGCGCGCAAGATCCGCGACAACGCCCGCTTGGAAGCAAAGCTCGACCGCGAACGCAAGCTTGCAGCGAAAGAAGCGACCGCCGAACTGAAAGCAAGCCACGTTCTCATCGCGAAAGACTCGCTCGTCGGCGACGCGCTCGTCACGAAAGCGACGTCGTTTTGGTGGGTCATTCTTGTCGTGATTGTGCTCGCCGCGCTCGTGCTGGGCTACGGCTTCCGAACGTTCCTGCTCGCCAACACCGTGGCAGCAATTATCGGCGCTGCCGCTCTCGCCGTCATCATCATCCTTATCATCATCTACGCAGTCTTTTTCGGCGCCAAGAAAGCGCACCAGCGCTGGGTCGCGATGAAGCCGCGCAAAGACCACGAACTCGAAACCGGCTGGAATTCCGGCTTGGGACAGCTCTGGACCCGCACCAAGGAACTCGTTCCCGACGTCGCCATCACCGTGCGCGGCAGCCGCAAGAACCCGATCTTTGTCGCGCCCGAAGGACACGTCTACCAATACCTCACGCTCAGCCCCGATGGAATCGCCGACGAGCAAATTGAGACGCAGCGCGCCCAGTTCCGCGTTAGTTCACGTTGGCTCGCCCGCCACGCGATTGCGGAAGGCAGCGTCAAGCTCATGCGCTCCACCGCCGACGGCTGGAAAGGCATCGGCACGACCAAGGTCTCATCCGACGAGCAGTGGGTGTACTATGAAGCCTCCTTCGCCGGCTTCGAACCGCTCGCCATCGTCGGCAAGAGCCGCGCCCAAAAGCCCGCCGCAGCAGGCATGCCGGGCATCTGGATGGCCGTCCTCGGCGTCGTCATTATCCTTGCACTTATCGGCGGAATCTGGTACTTTGCCCACGCCGGCACGATCAAGACCACCACCATCGGCAAACCGACCGTGTCAGGCATCCCGCCGCAAGTCTGGGACGAAGACACGCGCCTCTCGCTCGACTTGAGCAAGCACTTCCGCGACCCGGACAGCGACCCGCTGACGTTCACGTACACTCCTGTCGACCACATCGTCGTCACGATTGCGAACAGCGTCGCGACGTTCATCCCCGAACACGGCTGGTACGGCACCGCGACCATCACGTTCACGGCAGACGACGGCAAGGGCGGCAAAGTCAGCTCGAACCCCATCCAGCTCATCGTCACGCACGTTCCGACGCCCACCTTCTGGCAGAAAGTCCTCACCGGCATCGAACGCTACTCCGGCTACATCGTCGCAGGAATCGTCCTGCTCGTGCTGCTCATTGTCGCGCTCGAATACCGCAAGAAGATGTCGAAGGAAGAATAAAATTCTCCTCCGTCGCAACCTTTAAATAACGCCTTCTGAAAAAATCCTAGTATAGGGGACGTCGTCCAACCTGGCAGGACGGCCGCCTCCAGAGCGGCTAATCCGGGTTCAAATCCTGGCGTCCCCATTCCAGGACATCGTATCGCCAATCTTGAGTTCTGTTCTTTTCGGAATCTCAATCACATACCGCGCCTTGTGCTGCGGCGTGTAGAACGCGAACGGCTTGAAGTCTTTCTTGAGCTCGATGACATTTCGGTCGGCGTCAAGATAGGCGACGTCGATGGGGAAGAACACGAACCACATGTGCAGCGGGACGTGCGCGTCCGCGTCAAACGCGAACACCAGCGTGCGTTTCGGCGAAAACATCAGCCCGCGCGCCTTCGACCACGCTGACGAGCAGACAATTGCATCCGCAAGATGATGCTTCATTCCACGACCTCGACTTCGTCCTGCGACCGCGCTCCAAGCTTGTTCTGCACCGCGCGCGCAATCTGCCCGTAGTTCCACGGGTCGTCTTGGTCCAGCAGGTTGTTCGCCTTGTACGACTGCAGAACACGGACTGCTTCGACGTCGAGCGCAATCCGGTCGCCGGACGCCATCACGATGTTCGGAGTCTCCGTGTGCCCGTGCCGCGGCCCTTCCGTCACGAAGCATTTCCTGCCGTCGAGAATAATGAGGTTCGGATGAATCGCCTTGTTGAAATCCCCGATGCGCGCTTCGTGCGAGCCGCTGCCGGGATGAATCTTGGTCCAGCGATCCCGAGGATGCGTAAACCCCATCATGAGCTTGAGCGACATCGTGAAACGCGCCAGCCGATGCGTTTTCAGGCACGGGAGCGCGATGATTTTGTCAAACGCAAACGCCTGTTTGGGAAATGCAAGGTCGTCAAGCACGTCGGACTTCAACCGTACCGTTTCCCATTCGCCTTCCTCGAACGCGAGCAGTTCGACGCCTTCATCCTTGAGCACGTCCAGCGCGCCGAGCGTTTTCATGACTTCGCGCGTCGAGTACGTTCCGAAACAGCACTCTCCGACGACAATCTTCGACGGCTGCTGTTCTTTCACGAGTTGGATGACGGCGCGCAAGAACTCATTGTCCGTGCAGCACGGGTACGGATCGGGAAACACGTAATTCGGTTTGAGCAGGACAGCATCGCCTTTCTTGATTGCCTTGGAGAACCCGCCAATGAGGTCCACGGCCTTGCGGACGGACGCCTTGAGGTCCTTGCCGACGCCGACTTTGCTGACGAGCGATTTGCCCTTGCGGCGATACGCGTTTTCCGGCAGCGGCGCGCAGGCACGGCTGCCGTCCGTCGACTTCAGCAGCGTGCGGACGAGCGTCATCTTACAAATACGGGAGAATCTTTTCCCGGACAGTTTTGTAGAATTTCAAGTGATTGGCGCACGCGCGGCGGTGGTGCTGCCCCGACGGGATAATCTTGCTGCGCGTTATCGTCGCGTTGCACGACGCGATTTCGGAATCAAGAAACATCCGCAGCGCCCGAGCGTGGGGAAAGTCGTGGCGCGCGAGCACGGCGAGAAACGTCGCGAATTCCGGCGTCCGCTGGTAACGTTCGGGCACCTTCTTTTTTGCATCGTCCTTGAGGGACATGGTGCTCATGAACTCGCGGGTCGTTATAAAACTTTCTGGCTAATCCATAACACAAAACTATTTAAACGCGCGTGCGCTCAATCAACCAGCGTGAAAAAAGTGTTGGTCACGAAAAGAGGACAGATACGCGCGCGCATCAACGTGCCGGGCGTCTCACTCGATCTCAACGTGCCGGATTCTCCTGCTACCCTTCGCGAAGTCCGCCGCATCATCGACGCGCTGAATCAGCAGCCGCGCAAGATGGACGACGCGGAACTGATTCCCGAATACGAACCGAACTTCGGCTGGACCTTCTCTGAAGAACTGCGCAGTTCCCCTGCGGCGATGGACTTTATCCGCCAGGCAGCGCGAGCCGAGGAAGGCATGCTCTACCGCAAGATTTGCCTCGACAACATCCGCGTCGTGGACGCGTTCAAGAAAGAGCAGTACGCGACGCTCGACGTCAACCGCACGCGCGACCAGGTGCGCGCCAATCTCTCCGACGTGAACCCCACTTCAGCGAGATTCGGGATGGTCCACGTGATGAGCACGATTTCCAAGGACGACAAAGCGCTCTTGGTCGACCTGATTCGCAAGAAGATGGGCACGACCGAGCTTAAGACGCACTTCACGCACAAGGACGTGCTTGGCAGAACGGTCGTCGAAGTGATTCTGTTCGGTTCGTTTCCGCGAGAAGAGTTCTAAACCTTTACTTGGTACATCAGCTGCTTGCAGCCGCCGCAGGAATAGTTGATTTCAGCGGATTTGCCGTTGATTTGGGTGGTGATGACGGGCTCATCAATCCGGATTGTGCTGCACGCGCCACAACGGTATGCGATAGAAGCCTCATGCGAGACGTGGCCGTTCTGCGTGATGTACCTCACGAATCCTGGAAGCACGGTGCTCCATTCATCGACATGCCCCAGCGGGGTCCTTTTCAGATGGTCATGCAGAATGAGCGCGGACGCAGACGGAGTGCTTTCTTTGTCGACGGCAATCGTTTCCCCTTTCGACGCTACCGGCACTGCCCAGCGCAGGATTTCAACCTGCACAAGGTACTTCACGCGATCTTCAAGCGATTGTTTCTTTGCCATATGCCCCTCAAGAACCAGAACGCGAGCGCTTCAAATACATTGTTGTGCTGCAGACGACAGGACTAGAATTTGTCCGTAATGTCCTTGCCTTTGATGAGTTGTTTGACCTGCACGTGCTGCTGGTAGGTGCGGATTTTCTGCAGTTGCACCTGATAGACCTGCTTCTGCACGTGCGTCGGCCGGTAATAGTCCCTTCCCATAATTCAGGGGGGCGCTCAGGAGGGATTAAAAAGGTTTCGCTAGCGCGCAATCGCCTTCAAGAACTTCTGTTTCGGCAGCGTGTTGAGGACGCGCTTGGCGTCCAGCCAGCCTCTCCTCGCCTGCGCGATGCCCAGCTCCATGAACCGCAAGTGGTCGGAGTTGTGCGCGTCCGTGTTGATGAGGAACTTCACGTCCGTTTCCCGCACCGCGCGGATGTGGCTGTCCTTCAAGTCCAGCCGGCTCGGGCTGCTGTTGATTTCCAGCGCAACGCCCGCGTTGGCGCACGCCCGCGCGACTTTTTCGAGGTCGAACTCGAACGCAGGGCGGCTGTTGATGAGCCGCGCCGTCGGATGTCCGAGCGCGGTGACGTGCCCGGAACCGATTGCCTTCAAGTAACGCGCGGTCATGTCCGCGTTGGAAAGCTGGAAACTCTGGTGCACGCTGGCAATGACGACGTCAAACTGCCGCATCAACGATGAGGGATAGTCCAGCGAGCCGTTTTTCAGGACGTCGCATTCCGTTCCCTTGAGGATTGCAATCTGCGGATATTTCTTCTGGAGCGTGTCAATTTCGGCAAAGTGCTTCAGGACGCGTTTCTCGTCAAGACCGTTCGCGATGATGGTGCTCTTGCTGTGGTCGGTGATGGCGATATAGTCATACTTCCGCGCGATGGCCGCCTTGACCATCTCTTCCGTCGTGTTGGCGCCGTCGCTCCAGACCGTGTGCGTATGGCAGTCGCCGCGAATCGCGTCGTAGCCGATGACCTGCGGGAGTTTCCCTTTCAGCGCGGCTTCGATTTCGCCGGTGTTCTCGCGCATTTCAGGTTCGAAATAGGGCAAACCGAGTTTCTTGTAGACCTCTTCCTCGGTGCGTCCCGCCACAAGCTTGTTCGTTTTTCGTGAAACAAGACCGTACTCGCTCAGCTTGTAGCCCTGCTTGATGGCCATCTGGCGGACCTTGACGTTGTGGTCTTTGCTGCCCGTGAAGTACTGCAGCGCCGCGCCGAAGACTTTGTCGTCGAGCACGCGCACGTCCGCCTGCATCCCGTTCCCGAGAATCACCGCACTCTTTGTCGCACCTTTCGCGAGCACTTTCTTGATGCCCGGCATCGTCGTGAAGTAGTCCATCACCTTTGCCGGACTTTTGCTCGTGACAAGAATGTCGATGTCCGCCACGCTTTCTTTCCTTCGGCGGACGCTTCCCGCAAATTGCACTTGGTCCACGATTTTCAGCGTGCGCAGGCGCTTCTCGAGCTCTCGAGCGGCGTCCAAACCGATAAGCAGCAGCCGGCGCTCTTCACCCTGCTGGTGCATCCCGAGCGCGCTCAGAATTTCCGCTTCGCTCTTTTCGCCAAAGCCTTCGAGCGTGCTGATTTTGTGCGATTCCGCCGCTTTTTTCAAGTCGGCAAGATTCTTGATTTTGAGCTCTTTGTACAGCCGCCACGCTTTTTTCGGACCCAGCCCCGAGAGATGCATCATTTCGTCCACGCCTTTCGGGATTTTCTTCTCGAGTTTTTCGAGCTCCTTGACCCTGCCTGTTTTCAGAAATTCCTGAATCTTGAGCGCGATGGCTTCGCCGACGCCCGGAATTTCCAGAAGCGCCTTGATGCCGCCCCGCGCGTAGGTTTCCTCGATTGCTTCCCCGAGCGTTTCGATGGTGCGCGCCGCGCGGCGGTAGGCCGCGGGCTTCCACTGCACGTTGAGAATGTCAAGAATATCCGCCAGCTCGTACAAGAAGCCGGCCACCTCCTGATTTTTCATAGACTAAGGGCAGACGATTCTCTATTTAAGCCTTATTCGCCTTCACCCGCTCGACGACCGTGAAATCAATCGGGCGCCCCGCGACATCATAGGCGGCGATGCGCTGGTGGGTGTACGGTTGACAGATGATGAAGTTGACCAGCCCCTTGGTGAACAGCCCGCGCTTGTCCACCGCGCTGGGCAGGTTGTTGAAGCTCGGGTGGCTGTGGACGGTGCCGACGACTTCGCTCAGGAGCGGAAGATCCGCGCTGATGACCGTTTGGTTTTCCGTCGCGTGGTAGTGCTCGTACACGATGCCCTTGACGTAGAGCACCTTGTTGGTCACCTTGCCCTGCAGGTACGCCGAAAACTCGTTCGGGTGCGCGCGGTGGGCGAAGTCGATGACGGCCTGAATGACATCGCGCTCGACGAACACTGAATGGAACTGGTATTCTTCCAAACCCGACGCGCGGAGCAGCCATTTCGTGACTTTGTTGAACATGGTGATGGGGCTCACCCCGCACGTTTATATAGGTTTTCCACATTACAAAGGGTATGATCAAAGCGGTGCTTTTCGACCTGGACAACACGCTGATGGACTTCATGCGGATGAAGCGCGCGTGCGTCGAGTCGGCCGTCGACGCCATGATTATCGCAGGACTGCAGATGCCGAAACGTGCGGCGACCAAGGCGCTATACGACATTTACTGGAATATCGGCATCGAGCACCCGCACATCTTTGAGGAGTTCCTGAAAAAAGTTCACCGCAAAATTGACTATCGGATTCTCGCGGCGGGCATCGTCGCCTACCGCAAAACCCAGCTCGGTTACCAGCGGCCGTTCCCCGGCATCTCGCATTTGCTCATCTCGTTGCGTGAACGTGGACTGCGGCTCGTGATAGTCTCTGACGCTCCGCGGCTGAAAGCGTGGCTGCGGCTCACGGAACTGGGCATGCAGGACTTTTTCGACAATGTCGTCGCGTTCGAGGACACCGGACACCGCAAGCCCTCACCGCTGCCGTTCCGCAAGGCGCTCCGCCACCTGCGGCTGAAGCCCTCGGAAGTGGTGATGGTCGGCGACTGGCCCGCGCGCGACATCGCAGGCGCCAAAGCATTGGGCATCACGACCGTGTGGGCGCGCTACGGCTGGCAGTTCGCCAAACCCGCCCCGATACGCCACGGCGCGGACTACGTCATTGACGCGCCGCTGGAATTGCTCAGAGTTCTCCAGCGCAATAAAACTTAAATAGTGTTTTCAGGACAGCACGCGTATGCCTTGCCACTCCTGCGGCGCGTCCACGAGCGCGAACGACCAGTTCTGTTCCAAGTGCGGACAGCCCCAGCAGGAAGCGAAGCAGCAGTTTTCTGAACTGATTGAGGACACGCCCGAGAACGAAGTCGTGGCAACGTGCCCGCATTGCTCCGCGGGCGTGAGTCCGGGACAGTTTTTCTGCACCGTGTGCGGCAAGTCCCTGCTTGAAATGGGCGAAGACGACGGAGATTAGGCGTTTCTTGCTGCGTCTTTGATGATGGCACGCGACTACAATAAACCTTTTAAACACTTGCCCCTCCGGAGGAGTTATGGATGATGAGCGCAGAAGGCAATTGAGGCGCGAGATGGACAGCTATATGTCCCAGCGCAGCAAGAGCGAGTCGTGGGGGCTCTTCAAGGGCAAACCCGAACCCGCGCTGCACCCCACGGTGCATCCGTACAAAAAGGAGGGACCGAAGGTGGAACAAGCGCCCACGCAGATGGAAGCAGAATACGACCAGTCCAAGAAAGGATGGTTCTCAGGATTTATGGGCAAGCTCTTCGGTGAAGAAGCCGCCTCCGACGTTCCTGCAGATCACGTGCAAAGTTCGATAGGACCGTCGCACGCCGAGACGACCAACGACCTGAAGGAAATCGCGCGCATCTCTCTCCACGTTATGAAGCAGATGCCCGGCGACGCCATCCGCGACTTCAAGACGACCGCGGACTACGAAAAATTCAAGGACATTCTTCGGAAGCACAAGCTTATCCGATGAAGATTCCCGTTCTTATTTTCTTGCTTATGTTTCTCGTCGCCTGCACGCCCGCGCCGTCAGGTCCGCCGCAGGTCAACGGCAACCAGCAATCGCCGAACTGCATCTGCACCGCGGACTACGCTCCCGTCTGCGGCAATGACGGCAGAACGTACAGCAACGTCTGCGCCGCGAACTGCGTCCACGTGACGTTCAAGGACGGCGCGTGTTCATCCACTGGATAAGTCCGTTCTCGTCAGACACGTTCAGCGTGTCGCCGTCCGTTTCCACCACAATCGTTCCGCGTTCGTCGGTGCGCAGAATCGTGTCCGTGTACTTCTTCAGCCGCCCGAGCGCCTCCGGCGTCGGGAATCCGTACGGGTTTTTCGCGCCCACAGAAATGACTGCAATCGACGGTCGGATTTCCTGCAGCGAATAGTCCGTACTGGAATATTTGCTGCCGTGATGCCCGACGTTTAATACGGTGGCGCGAAGATTTGCGGTGTCCGTGAGCGTTTTCTCGCATGCTTCCTCGCAGTCGCCGTTGATGAGGAACGAGGCGTTGCCGTCAACAAACTTGATGACAATGGAGTCGTCCGCAACGTTGCCCGAAAGTCCGCCCCACGAATCAAATGCGACGAGATACTGCAGGAAGGGGAATTCGTCGTCAATCTTGTCGCCCGTGATTGCTTCGTAGCTTCCGGCGTTCCCGCGCAGCTGCCGATAATTGTCATTCGTCGCGGTCGGGTGCGGGTCGTTGTTGTCCACGACGCGGTCGACCGGAATTTTCTTGAGAATGTCGCGGCAGGCGCTGACGTGGTCGGCGTGCGGATGCGAGGTAATAAGCAGGTCAAGGTGCGTGACATTGAACGCGTTCAACGCAGCGAAAATCTTGGAAGGCGATTGCCCGCAGTCGTATTCAATGGTGCGGTTGTCGGGCGTGAGGATAAGCACGGCGCCGCCCTCTCCGACGTCCGGAAAGACGACGCGGAGCGTGCCCGCGAGCCGCTGCGGCGCGAGGTCGGGCGTTTGCGGGCTCTGGCAGGCGGCGAGCAGCACGAGCGCGAGCAGTATCCACTTCATCCTCGAACGAGCGAAGAACGCGCCTAAAAGCCTTGCGGCACGGCTGCCGAAAGGTTTGCGGAAGAGACTATCGTCAAGAACCAGTGAAACCCGAGCGTACGTCCTTGCGGGCGTACGCGCGGGAAAAAGAGGTGATCGCGATATATGTTACTACTCACATATAGTATAAGTAGTATATAAAGGTTTCGGTAGAGGAGCACTCTAGGGTAGTATCTGAAGTAGTGCCTGCAGAGGCAGTATATAAGGCAGAAGGGTTACTTCGCCCGACGAGACTTCTTCGGCAGCTGCCTGCGGCGGAGCGTCCACACGCACCAGCCGCTCGCTACGGCGCCGACGATAAAGCCGATGGCGGCGTCGCGTAACAGCGCCAGATGGCTCCAGGAGAACGGGCTGGGCTTGCCGAAATAGATGTCAAGGCTGCTCAATTCTGAGGCATATTCTGCGAATAAGAGGGAAGACGAAGGGTCTTCGGTACGGAGCGCCTTGGCGTACTCGTAATACGCATAGCCGATGAGCGGGAACGTGCCTTTGGACTCCGCCCGTGAGAGGCTGCGGAGCGTGGCGTCCAGCTGCGCCTGAATGCTGTCCTGGATGCGGTCCTCCTCGACGCCAGTCACGGCAAGCACCGTGTCGGCTTCCGCCTTTGCCTTTGCCGCGTCGTGCAGGCAGAGCACGTAACTACCCTGCTGCGCCTCGATAACGGCACGGTCAATCTCTTGCGCCGTGGCGCGGGGCGCCTGAGGATAAATAGATTGCAAGTAGCTGTAACGCTCTTCCGCCTCGCCGATTTTGCCCTGGCACGATTGCGCAAGCGTTTCGTTGTCCACTTCGAACTGCTGACCGCCGATCCCGAAGAACTTGGACCACGTTTCCGCGCTGCGCAGGCGTTCCTGAGCGTACGCGAGTTCGTCCAGCGCGTTGGGCGTCACGCGCGTGATTTGCACCAATCCCGCGAGCGAATTCTGCGCTTCGTGAATGCGTTCTTTCACCAGCATCAGCGTCTGAACGTCCGTCATCGTGTGAATCGGGTGGCGGTCGGTGTCGCCGTCAAGCCTGAGCGCGTCAACGCTTGCCTTTGCTGCCAAGTCTTTGAGCTCATCCAGCGACGGTTGCTGGGCGGCGAGGTCATTTTGCGCCTGAATAATATTGGCGCGGAAACAGTAGGAGGCGGCAGAATAGAATTCTCCGTTCGCGGTGTACGTGTCCGCAAGCGTCGTGAGGTTGGTGACCGCTTCGTCCGTGGAGTCGGGATGCGTGCAGAGCTCTGCTGCGACTTCCTTCATCGTGGTAAGGTATTCGGGCTGAATCGTGAATTGCGGCGGCTGGCTGGTTGCGGGTCTGCCCGTGACGTACTGCAGCGCTTCGTTGAGCGTCGAAACTTCGATGACACTGACGCCAATCTTTTTTCCGAGCGCAATGAGGTCGGTCGTCGTGCCGTTGTCTGAATACAATGCGGTGCCGTGAGGGATGAGCACGGTTTTCAATCCGCCTTCTCCTGCGGCAGTGATCTTTTCCGGCAGGCCGCCGACAGGACCGATAAGTCCTCCTGCGTTGATGGTGCCCGTAATGCCGACGCTCTGGTCAATGCTTCTTCCGTCGATAAGCGCGGCGGCGAGCACCGCTGCGGCGGCGCCCGCGGACGGACCGCCCACAATGCCGGGAGACGCGCGCACGGCGAAAAAGAAATCGGTGCCCGTGCAGTCCTTGTCCAGCTCGGCGCACGCGACCTGCTCGGCAAACCGCATCGAAATTTGCGTGGCGATTTTCGTAAGAGGATAGGTATCGAGGAAGACTCTCCCTGTTCCGGGCTGTGTTTCGAGCTCAAGCTTGGCAAGCGTTCCTGACGTCTGCCCGCCGCCTTCCACGACCGCGAGGAGGTGGATGGTTCCCTGCGCAGCAAGCGCCGAAGGCAGCAGCAGGAGCGCGAGCAGTGCAAGAACCCCGACGGATTTCATGCGATTTCCGGCTCGCGCTCCGTATATAAGTTTTATGATTCACCGCTCACTGGACAGCCCATAGCATCCTTTTTGTAGCGCGGGCTTACGTTCGGAAGCGTGCGCCAGGCAACGCTCGAAGAATTCTCCTTCAAAGTCAAGACCGTCTACGTGCCAATCCGCAACTACCCGTACAAGACGCGGCACGGACTGTCCGAACTGCAGCTGCGCCGGCGGCTCGAGAAACAAGGTTGGAAGGTCTGGCGCGGCGGGTTCATCCACATCGCCGGTGCGTCGTATCCTGCGGTCAAGAAACGCTACGAACTCCTTGCGGGACTGGTGAACGAGCTCTTCGGTCCGGAAATGCTGGACACGCTGTCGTATTTATCCTCCGTCCATCACGGCATGCCGGACTTTCTGTGCTACCATCCGACCACGAAGCAGTTCAAGTTTGTCGAATGCAAGCTCGGGCACGAGCAGCTGAGCGCGCGGCAGGTGCTGACGATTCAACGGCTTGCAGTGTTGGGTTTTACTACGGAAGTCCACAAACTCGTCGAGCCGTGCACGAAAACACGTGAAGCGAGCGTAGACTTGATATTCAAGAAGAAAGAAGTGATGGAAAAGGAATTGACGCTGCAGGCGTTCAAGCGCAGGGAACGTTGACTATCCGCGTCCGTTTTGCCGTCGGTGTTTTGGCACAGTCCAATCGTGGAGCTGGTTTCCCAACGCTTCAAATCCGAACCAATAGAGCAGTTCGCTTATCGGGTGTGCGATGATGTTGTGGACTGCCCACCAGAACTTCTCTCTTGCGGAACGTTTCGTGTCGAAGAACAGACCAGTCACGGTTGCTTCCTCTTTCGCGTTTTGGTCGCAGCAGCCTTCGCCTTTGCGATGACTTCCGGCGTCACGCTCGGTGTTGCAGGCGCCGCGCCCGGAACTGCGGTTCCTGCGCCCGTGGCGGGTGCGTCTGTCTTCGCCGCGCGTTCCGCGCGCTGGATGTATCTGCACTTCGGGAACTGGTCGCACGCGATGAATTGTCCGTAGACGGACTTGCGGACGAGGAGTTTGCCGATTTTGCATTTCGGGCATGGCTTGCCCACGACTGCGGAAAGGTCGACGACCTTCTTCGGGCAGTCGGGGTTGATGCAGACTTCCTGCGGTTTCTTGGCTTTCTTAATCATGCGGATGATGGGGTGGTTGCACGCGTCGCAGACTTTGTCCGTGACTTCGACCAGCCCGATGGCGGGAAGCTTGAAGGTCGTCTTGCAGTTCGGGTACTGGTCGCACGCGATGAACTTGCCAAACTTGCCCTTGCGCAGCGCGAGATGGCCTTCCACGCAGTTCGGGCACTTGCCGACTCTCGTCAACGTGATTCTCGTGTCTTGGAACGTGGTCTTGAGCCCCTCGCCGATAGCTTTTTCCTTGCTCTTGAAGTTGGCGAGCAGCTTGGTCAAGACTTTACGGGCTTCCTCAAGGATGAATTCTCCTTTTGCTTTGTGCTCGCGAATCTCGTCCATCTGTTCCTCAAAATGGCGAGTCAATTGCTCGTCGACGATTTCGGGAACGTTCTTTTCGAGGATGCTAATGATGTGGATGCCGAGCTCGGTCGCCATAATCGCCTTGCCCGAGGCGTAGTTGCGCTCGTACAGCGTTTCGATAATGTTCGCGCGCGTCGCCTTCGTGCCGAGGTTGCGCTTTTCGAGCTCCTTGATGAGGCTCGCTTCCGTGTAGCGCTTCGGCGGCTGGGTTTCTTTCGCGTCCAAGGTGATTTTCTTGACGTCAATGATGTCGCCCTTCAGCATCGGCGGGAGTTCGTCCTCGGTGAACGGAACGTACGGCGCGTAAAACTCGTGCCAGCCCTTCTTGACCGTGGTCGTTCCGCGCGCGATGAACGGTTCGCCCTTCACGTGCAGTTCAACGGTCATCGTTTCACGCGTCGCCGTATCGGCGAACGTCGCGAGGAAGCGCTTGACAATCAGGTCATAGACTTTCGCAGGACGGTCTTCGAGCTTCTTCGGCGAGATGCCGGTCGGGTAGATGGCGGGGTGCGCCGGGTCGGTCTTGGTGCCGTTGTGCGGTTCGAGTTTGCCTTTCAGGAGGCGCGCCGTGAGCGCGGTGTAGTTGTCCTGCCTGCTGAGATCTTTCATGATGCGTTGGAACCCGATGGCAGGCGGCAATTGCTGGCTGCTGGTTCTGGGGTACGAAATGAGTCCCGCGGTGTACAGGTCCTGCGCGATGTCGAGCGTGAAGCGGGGAGAAATGCCGAAGCATCGATAGCTCTCGGTCTGGAGACTGGTGAGGTCGAACGGCGTCGGCGGGTGCTGGTCGAACTGCTTTTTCTCGACAGAAGCAACCCCTGCTTTCTTTTCGCCGGAAACCTTGGCGTAAATCGCTTCGGCTTTGGGTTTTTCCCAGAACTTGTCTTCTTTGTGCAGCGCTTGCACGGGGACGGTCTTGGCTTCGCCGTCGAGCAGCAGCTGCCAGAACGGCACTGGCTTGAACGCCATGATTTCCTTTTCGCGGTCAACGATAATCTTGAGCGCGGGACCCTGCACGCGGCCGGTCGAGAGAATCTTGAACATGCCGGTCGTTTTGATTGCGCTCGTGAGCGCGCGCGAAAGGTTGATGCCGTAGTAGTAGTCGAGGAAGTGGCGCGTTTCACCGGCTTCTGCCTGACCCCAGTCGAGGTGGCTGGACGCCTTGCTGTACGCCTCCACCAGGTCGGGCTTGGTGAGCGTTGAGAACTTCATGCGGCGCGCGTCCTTTTGCTTGCAGGCGTAGCGCACGATGTTGAGCCCGATGACTTCGCCTTCAACGTCGTAGTCCGTCGCGACCGTGAACTCGGTCGCGTCCTTGGCGAGCTTCTTCAGTTGATCGAGATATTTTTTCGAGAAAGCCGCGCCGCGGCTGACGTCGCTGGTCGGAACCCATTGGATGTCGAAGACCGGATACTGGAATCCCTTGGTCTTCTGCTTCTCCGCCAGCCCGTACAGGTGACCGACGGCGCAGCCGACAATGATTTCTTTGCCGCCGTGCGTGAGCTCATAGTACGGCGCGCCCGTGCCCTGCTTGACGGCTTTGCCGTCTGCCAGCGCTTCCGCTATCTTTTTGGCTGCATTCGGTTTTTCCGTGATAATGAGCTCAACCATTGCCGGAAGCGCGCGCAGGCTCCTTTATAAACCTTTGCTCACACTATATTATATGCCAAAAGCCTGTTCAGAAGGTATATAAATGACAAGCGTTTGGGGACTCGTATGAAAAAGAGCACCAAAGCCAAGTTCAAGCGCATCGCCACGACTGCCTCCAAGGCCATCAAGCGTGAGCTGGACTACGCCCTCCGCGACCACAAGCTCTCGAAGAAGGAGCTGAAACAGGTCGGCAAGTCTCTCGTGAAAGAAGCCAAAATCGAAGGCGTGCGCCTCGGCGCGTTCCTGAAGCAAGAATTCCGACGCGAGCTGGACAAGGCGCTGCCCGTGGTCAAGGCGTACGCCAAGCACGGCAGGAAAGCGCTCAAGAAGAAGTAAATGGGCTTCCTGAGTTTTCTGGGCGTCGGGCGCGAAAAGCCCCGCCCGCAGAACGTCGTTGCGGTCCGCTTCGGCGCAGACCCTGACGCCCGCGCTCGCGTGGACCTCGCGACGAAATTTCTCGACGGGCTCGAAGCAGACGTTCTCCAGTTCTTCCAGCGATTCCGGCTTTCGTACGAGCGCGACGTAGTTTCGCCGGCGCGCATCGGCACGCACGCTCAACTTCAAGCGCACTCGCAGTTCGACAGCGCGATGGGAACGATGCTGGGCATGCTCGATAAGGACATCGTCAACATCAAGACCTTTCTTCGCATCGTGATGCAGGACGCGGCTTCACCGGACACGGGCAAGCCGCTGTCGCACCAGCTGAACAGCGAAATCGCCGTGTTCAAGGCAGACCTCATTCAAGGGCTGAAGAAAGCGGAGAACAGCGCCGTCGCGGGCAAGCTTGTGGGCAATTCGTTTCTGGCGCAGGCAGAAGCGTTCCGCGCGGCATTGGTCGACCACTTCCTCAACCTCAGCGCGCTCGTCAAAATCCTCTACCAGCTCGAACAGAACACGTAAGCGCATCTTTAAATAGGCGTTATTCATCACTCTTTGGTCTATGGTCACGCACAACTTCGAAAAAACGTTCAAGGGCAAAGACCCGTTCGCGGATATCCTCGGACAGGAACTGACGAAAACCCAGCTCAAGGCCGCGCTCCTGATGGACCGCCACGTCATCATTGTCGGTCCTCCCGGCATCGGCAAGACGACGCTCGCCAAGAACGTCGCAAGCATCCTGCCGGACCTCACGGTGAACGACTGTGAGTACCACTGCGACCCCAAAAAGCCGCTGTGTCCCTCGTGCCTCAATGCCAAGACCAAACCCAAGACGAAGCTGATTACGGGGATGGAGCGCTTCATCCGCGTGCAGGGCAGCCCCGACCTCACGGCAGAAGACCTGCTGGGAGACATCGACCCGGTCAAGGCGCTGAAGTTCGGCCCCGCAAGCATCGAGGCGTTCACGCCCGGCAAACTGTTCAAGGCGAACAACGGCATCCTGTTCTTCGACGAACTCAACCGTGCGCCCGAAAAACTTCAGAACGCGCTCCTGCAAGTGCTTGAGGAAGGCAGCGCCACGATTGGTTCGTACTCGGTCGACCTGCCTGCCAACTTCATTTTCATCGGCACGATGAACCCCGAGGAAACCGCAGCCACCGAGAAATTGTCGGACGTCTTCCTCGACCGGTTTGACATCATCCATATGCACTATCCGGAAAGCATCGACCTCGAAAAACAGATTGTGCTCGGCAAAGGCAAGACGCTCGCCGTCGAGTTCCCTGCAGACTTGCTCGGACTCGCCCTGTTGTTTGTCCGGATTCTGCGCGAGCACAAGGACATCCAGAAAAAGCCGTCCGTGCGCGCGTCCCTCGGGCTGTACGAGCGTTCGCAGGCGCACGCGTTCCTGGCAAACCGCAAGCACGTGACGGCAAAAGACATCGCCGACGCGATGCTGAGCGTGCTGAGCCACCGCATCGAGCTGAAGCCCTCGGCAAAGTATCTCCAGACCACCGAGGAATTTGTCGCCGAGCAATTCAAGAAATTCGCTCGCGAACACCCCGAATTCGAGGACTCCGGTGGTGGTTCACTTTGACTCCGTTGCCACCCAAATCGAGCAATTAAGTGAAATAGAGGAAACCGAAGGCAAGCTCGCGATTTCTAAGGACGAAGCGCTGATGCACTCGGTCCTCGAAAACGACAAGCAGACCATCGAGGACGGCAAGCTCATCGCCGACGCGTTCAACCGCGGCATCGGCGCGTTTACTCCTGACTTGCTGTTCCAGCAGATGGTCAAGAATTACTCGATTGCGCGCCAACTGATGGGCGACACGATTCTGCGGCTCGTTTCCGGCTACGACCCCAATTACATCGAGAAAAACCTTCCCATTCCTGAGTTCCGTCAGCAGCTGCTTTCCAACATCCGCAAACGCATTGATGATTTGAAGGACAAACAGTTGCTCGAGAAAGACGGCGGCATTGCGAGCAAGGGCGTCGACCTTGCCAGCATGGTGCTGTACGTTGAAGAACTCGACCACCTCATTCCCAAAGGCGTGTTCGGCGAGAAAACGACCAAAAAGCTCGCGCACTACGGCGAACGTACCGAGCCGCGCGGATTCCGCAAGGGTGATAGATACCGCGACGTCAGCGTGCGCAAAAGCATCCGGCTCGCGCTTCGCCGCGGACACTCCTCGCTCGGGCTTTCCGACTTGAGAACACAGGAACGCGAGAGCAAGGGAACCGTGTACTTGCTGTACGGCATCGACGCCAGCGCCAGCATGAAAGGCGCCAAGCTCGAGACGTCCAAGAAAGCGGGCATCGCGCTCGCGTATCAGGCGCTGCAGCACAAGGACAAAGTCGGACTGGTCGTGTTCGGCAACGAAGTCAAGAACTTTGTCGCGCCCACCAACGATTTTACGCTGTTGCTTCGCACGCTGACGACGATTCGTGCCTCTCGCGAAACTGACTTTACTGCGCTCGTCACCAAATCCATCGAGCTCCTGCCTCCCGGCAACGTCACCAAACACCTGATTATTTTGACGGACGCGATGCCGACCGTCGGCGCAAAACCCGAAGAAGAAACTCTTACTGCGGTGGCGCAGGCGCGCGCCGCAGGGATTACGCTGTCTATCATCGGCATCCAGCTCGAGAAGCGCGCCATCAAACTCGCGCAGGACATGGTGCGTATCGGCGACGGACGGTTGTACTTGGTGAAGAATCTGGGAGAGCTTGACAGGCTCGTTCTGCAGGATTATGACGCGGTGCGCTCGTAAGCGCGCAAGCAACCTTTATATACCAACGCCCGTTCTAAATGAGTATGAAAAAGCAGGTGAAGAGCAGCCACGCGTCCCATCCGGGCGTTGCGCCCGACCACAACACCCTCTTCGTGTTCTGGGTCATTTCGGCGCTATTGCTCATCGTCATCGTTGCCTTGCTCCGCGCAGCCCAATAGTCGGCATCGGCCATGAAACTCCTTGCATTTAGTGACCTTCACGCCAGCCTCACCGGACTGCGCAAGCTCGACCGGCTCGTGAAGGCGAAAAAGCCCGATTTCTTGGTGAATCTCGGCGACTTCACCGTGTTCGAACAAAACATCGAAGACGTGTGCAAACAGCTCGCAAAACTCCACAAGCGCCAGCTCGTGCTGCACGGCAACCACGAAGACGAATCAACGGTCGCGCACCTCTGCAAGCGCCACGGCTGGACGTTCATGCACAAGCGCATCCTTGCGATGGGCGACACCCTGTTTATCGGCTGGGGCGGCGAAGGATTTGTCCACGACCTGCCCGAATTCCTGAAATGGATTCTGAAGCATCGCAAGGACATCGTCGCTGCCAAGCGCGTTGTCCTGCTCACGCACCAGCCTCCGTACGGCACGGTGCTCGACCATCTCTGGGGCGACTCGGTCGGCAACCGCAGCTTCTCGCAGTTCATCAAGAACCATCCTAACGTCGCGTTCGCGCTTTCGGGACATATCCACGAGACCGCGAACAAGCAAGGCAAGCTCAACAAAGCGACGCTGCTCAACCCCGGACCGTTCGGCAAGGTGATGACGCTTGAAGCTTGACGACAACCAGCGGCACGTGCTCAACAGCGGCGGTTGGTGGGCGCTGTACGACGGCCTCACGAGCGGGTATCTTATCGCATTCGCGCTCGCCCTCGGCGCGAGCAACACCGTCGTGGGAGTCATCGGCGCGCTGCCGTACCTCGCGGCGATGTTCAGCGAGATTCCCGGAGCGCAATTGCTCGAATACTTCCCGCGCCTGCGCATCTACGCCGTCGCCAGCACGATTTCCCGCCTGTCGTGGCTGGGCGTCATCGCCGTGCCGTTTATCTTCATCAAAGCGCCGCTCGTCGCCATCATCGCATTCTATTTCCTCAGCAAGTTCTGCGACTACATCGCCGATCCGTCGTGGACGGTGCTCGTCGCGGACGTCGTTCCGGTCAAGCTGCGCGGCGAATTCATCTCCAAGCGCACACGCCTCATCAACATCTTCGGGATGGTCGCGCTCGTCGCGGGCGGCTACTACCTTGACCTCTTCCGCGCGCCCAGCCTGACGGGATTCCTGACCATGTTCGCGGTCGGCATCGTGTTCGGCATCTGCACCACGCTCGTCACGCTCCGCGTCCGCGAGCCGCTGTACCAGTACCACGACCACCACAAGTTCAAAGAGTTCTTTCAGCTCGACGGTGAGTTCCGGAAATACGTCACGTTCGCGTTCGTGTTCAACTTTGCGTTCATGCTCGCCTCTCCCTTTTTCACCGCATACATTCTCAACAATCTCGGACAGCCGTACATCATTTACGCCATCTCCACGGCGCTCACAAACCTGACAAAAATCCTGATGTTCCCGCACATCGGACGGCTGTCGGACAAGTTCGGAGACAAACCCGTTCTTTTGCTGAGTGTGATGGGCACGGCGCTTGTCCCGCTCGTTTTCCTGTTCACCACGCCCGCAACCCTGTGGCTGCTCTGGGTCGGACAAATCCTTTCCGGAATCGTTTGGGCGGGCTATGATGTCGCGATTTTCAACGTCTTCCTCAACCTCACCACCCCCGAAAAGCGCGCCGTACAGAACGCGACCTACGCAATCATCACGAGCGTGCCTCTCATCGTGGCGCCGATTCTCGGCGGCTTCATCGCGGACCACCTCGTGTTCTTCCTCGCGGGCATCCCGCTCGTGTTCTTCCTCTCGATGATTGCGCGGCTTCTGTCGTCATTCCTGCTCTGGGGCATTCCCGAACGGCGAATCAAGCACGAGTACCCGCTGCGCGAAGTCCTGATGAACGCATTCGCGTTCCACCCGTCGCACGGACTGCAGCAGCGCTGGCTCGGCGTTGTCCAGACCGCGAAAAAGAAGGGACTGCTCTTCCTGTCGTTGATTCGTTAAGGAAGTCTTTTATACCCCTCCGACGGGCATTCTGTCATGGAATTGAAGGACGCGCTCCACGCGCTTACGACGGGCAAGGAGTTCAAGGACTGGAAGAAAACGCACGGCGAGAGCGTTCTCGCCCACGCGTTTGTCCTGCTTGATGACGCGAACAAGGATGCGTGGCAGATTGGCTACTACACTCCCTCTCCGGAAAGCATCACGACGTTCGTCGTCTCCACGAAGTTCGTGGAAGTCATTCCTGATCAAGAAATTCTCAGAAGCGAAGCAAAAATTCTTGAGCTCAAGCCCGGCGAGGTGACGCTCGCTCACGAACAGGCGCTGAAACTCGGCACCGAGTTCCGCGTCCTCCACCACCCGCGCGAGATTCCGCTCAAGACATTCTTCATCATCCAGCAGACGCCGGAAGGAGCAATCTACAACCTCACGTTCTTTTTTCAGTCCATGAAAACGCTGAACCTCAAGTTGCGCGCGAGCGACGGCAAGGCGCTGTCGCATTCTATCCAGACCTTGATGGAATTTGACCGGAAAAAGTAAATCCACTCCTGCGGAGTGCGCAACGCGGATTCGCTGACGACAAATGCATTCTTAACTCGCGAATGATGACCGAAGCGTATGCACGATACTCTACATCAAAGGGCAACAGTGTTTAAATAAGACGGCGCCTCTGTTCCGGAAGACGCGACGGGAAAAAGAGGTGAACGCGTGCAGGAAACAAAAAAGAGCATGATTAGTTACAATACAATCAAGCGCAACAAGACGCTTGCCGCGTTCGAGCCGGAACCGCTCCCCGAAACGCCCGCGGTCGCCGAATAATTCTCGCGATTCAAATAACGCGTTCGTAGTCCTTGACTTCCTTGTTCCAGACCGGAACGCCGCAATACCGATCTCCCTCGGGGCAGTACGGTCCTTGTTCCGCGACCTTGCGCAGCCCGCAGGGAGGAAGCAAGAACTTCCCGATGTTCGGATGGATGTCGCGCACCTGCTGCACTTCTTCTACGCAGCAGCGCCAAATCTCTTCCTGCGCAAGATAGCATAGGCGCGTCGTCCATTTGTGGTGGAAATGCATCAGGTCGCCGGACTCGTCAAACCGGATGGGAAACGCGTTGGGAAGCAGGTATTGCGCAAACTCCCACGGCATGCCCATCGCGCGCAAGTCTCCAATCGCAGACCAGACCGTGCCCATCAGTTTTGCCGTGAAGTCCATCGCTTCCTGATTTTTCTTGAACACCGGCGGGAGCAGGTAGTCCGGCTGTCCGTCAACGAACTGGCCCTCGAGAATCGGGCGCGAGCCGGGCACCATCCGATGGCGCTGGTCCTGGCTGTCGGCGGTGTGCGTGATTTTCCTGCGGAACGTGTAGTGCGGGTGGTTCATCGCGCGGGACAGCTTGGACATCGTCGTCAGCACAAGCGACTCGCCGAGAATGCGGTTCTTGGACGGGTTCATCACGAGGTCGATGGCGTCCGCGTCGGACAGCCGGTCGCGCGCGCTGCCCAGCATAGCGCGTACGGAGTCCGCCATCACGCGCTCGGCGTTGTGCTTGTAATCGACGAGCTTGGAGGTGCGGTTTCCGAGGTCGGCGTCGAACTCCTTGACAAAGACTCGGCTGTTGGTGTGCGACGAAAAAATGCGGTACTCGAGCGTGTCTTCCAAAGGAATGGGGTCGTCCACCTTGCGGAAGAACAGCGGGTCAACGGCATTGACCGCTTCGACCATCTTGTCCACGACGATGCGGCTCTCGAGCGGCGTGTCGAACTGCTGCGCGAGCTTCTTGTAGCGGTGAAGCGTGATGCCGGAAATCGTGTGGTACAGGTGCGCGTGCGTCGCGACGGGAAGCACGTACCGCGCGGCTTCCAGGACGCGCTTGTGAATGCCGTTTTCCCAGCGCTGCTGGCCGGCGCGTTTCGGGTAGAGTTTGTAATACTCCTGGGTGATATCAGGTCCGAGCAGGTCGATGAGCTTGAAGTAGCCCTTCATCATCCGGTCCGCGGTCGCGACGTACAGCTCTTCCGCCTTGCCCTCGAGCGGCGGAACGGCGTAGTTCCCGCGCTTGACTTCGACATAGCGCTGGCTTACCTGCTCGGAGTTGTAAAACGGGTGCGGGTGGAGAAAGCTCCAGATGAACTGGCGCGAGACGTTCTTCAGCGTGAACGCAAACGTCGGGTGCTGGATGGTGGTGTGATGGCCTGCCTCGTAAATCCCGTCGTAGATTTTGTCGCGCAGCTCCTTGGCTCGTTCGTCTTTGGTAACGTCCTCGACCCGAATCAGCTTTGAAGAATAGCACGTGCGCGCCGCCGCGATGATGGTGTTGTACGGCTCGTGGAAATAGCGCTCGAGCGTGACTTCCGGCGCAGGAGTGAACATCATTTGTTCTTGACTTCCCGGTCTTTCCACATCTTCGGAATCATCGCATCGGGCGTCCATTGCTTTTTCAATTCCTCGAGATTCGCGCCGGCCTGATACTTTCCCGTAACGGTATAGTCTTTCGCGGCAATCGGGTCGACGCGGAAAAAGACCAGCTGCGCGATGCGCCTGCCGACCACCAGCGGGATGGTGTAGTGCTGGGAATTGTTCGTGACTTCCAGCGTCCACCGGTTGGTGTAGCCCACGTCGCCCCAGCCGGCGCACTTGCACACTTCGATGCAGTTTCGCCCCAGCGACGATCGGGCCTTCATCATCGTCGTGATGTCCGTGCGCCCGCCGATGTATTCTTCGGTGTGCGCAAGAATCGTTTCCTGCGGGCCGATGAAGATGACGCGGTCCTCAATGCCGATGTTTTCGCCAATGTCTTCCGGCATCAGGTCTTTTTCCTTCAACAGCGCGCCAAGCGTCTGCGCCTGTTCCGGATGCGACCATACCCGCCTGACGCTCGTTTCGTCGTACACGTTCAAAATCGCGTTTTTGCCCGTCGGCGTCTGCTGCCGGATGAACCATTCTCCGAGCGTCACGTCATAACTGGAGGTGGCGAGGTTTTCGCGCTTGAACGGGTCGATGATGATGTTTCCGCGTTTCATCTCGTACAGGACTGCGCTGTCAGAAAGCGTCGAGTGCCGGTCAGGTGCTTGCTCCTCCCCCATGCATCCGTGTGCGGCAGGCGCCAATAAAAGTATTCCTATCCTTCATTATGCACAATCACAACAAACGTTATTAAGGGCGCTGTGCGGGGATATTCTATGCACCTGCAGGATTACGCCACGCTGTTGACCGACGCGCTCGCGCGCAACGAGACCATCGTGCTCGCGTGCACGTGCAGCATCCGGTATTCGGGCAGGGCGGAAAGCTATCTTGCGGCGGGCGACCGCGTCATTCTCATCAAAGGCGACAAAGCCATTCTCGTGCACCAACCTACGGGCAACGCGCCCATAAACTACATGAAACCGCAGACCGGGCACAGCGTGATTTTCGACAACGGCAAGCTCAGCCTCAAAAGCAGCAACCTCGCGATGAAGGAATTCCTTGACGTCGTGATTGAGCGCGTCCATTTCTACAATTCGCAAAAACTTGAGGACAGCCAGACCATTGTGGTCGCGGGAACGGAAGAAGACATGAGCAATATGCTGTACGACAACCCCGGCATGATTGAGGAAGGATTCAAGCCCGTGTCGCGCGAGGAACAGACCAAGTACGGATTCATCGATGTCTTCGGAACGGACAAGGACGGCACGCTGACGATTGTGGAATGCAAACGGTACTGCGCCGACTTGAGCGCGGTCACGCAACTGCGCCGCTACGTCGAGAAAATGATGGTCACCAAGGGCGTGACCAACATCCGCGGCATCCTCGCGGCGCCTAAGATAACTGAAAACGCCAAACGGATGCTCGAAGACTGGGGCTTCAATTTCAAAGTCGTCCGACCTCCGAAATACTTGGAAGAGTTCGACAAGAAGCAGGCAAAACTGGATTTCTTTTAGACGGCAACGACGTCCATCCCTTTCCGTTCCGGCGCAAACGCGTCCTGACCGTTCACCAGCACGTTGCGGTTCAGGTCCACGAGAATGTAGCCCGCGTCAAGGTCGTCGTTCCACGACTGTTCGTGCTTGTGCCAGAATACTCCGGAAAAGCCGTGCGCGAGGAGCGCCTGCGCGGTGCGCCAGTGCGTTTGGACGTAATGGATACGGCGCCCTTCGACGACGATAAGCGTGATGTGAGACATTGCTGCATCAGGAGAAGCAGGATTCAAATGCGTTGCGGGGAGATTTCCGCCGTTCTTCCGATTAACCGACTTCGATGACCTTGTCGCGCGACGTCGCGCCGGATTTCAGCGCAACCGGTCGCCCGAGCTGTTTCTTGACGAACTTGAGCAGCGCGATATTGGCTTTGTTGTTCTCGGGAGGAGCCGCGACCGCAATCGTGACTGCGTCGCGCGCCTTGTCGTACCCCTGCAGTTTTGTCTCGGGAGCGTTGGGCTTGACGTGAACGTGCAAACGATTGTTGCGAAGATACTGCTCGAGGTTCACTTATATTCTCGCCAGATGGTCTTGCACTTTTCGCACTTGTAGAAGCGCGTCGCGGGTTCGTCCGCGCTGCGGGTCTGCAATTCCCAGAAATACGCCTTCTTGTGCCCGCACTTCTTGCACGTGTTGTCGGTGAGCGGCAGCGATTCGTTCTGTTCATTCTCGATGACGCGCACGTCCTTGCTGGTGTGCTTGACCTCTTCCTTGATAGTCACGCTCTCGGAATCGGACTTGTAGCCGCACTTCACGCACGCGAGCGCGCGCTTGCCGCCGATCATCTTGGGCATCAGAATCGTGCCGCACTTCGGGCAGAACATCATTTAGTTCCTTCCGAGAATCAGGTTGATGAGGTTGACGAACGCGAGCTTGACCCAGCCGAGATACGGGACGCGGAGCACGGCTTTCCCGACGAGCGCATCCTGAGGAATGTCGTGCTCAAACGAGCCGACGCCGCAGTTATGGTCTCCCTTGGTGTTGATGGTTCCGTCGGTAAACAAGACCGCACGATGGATGACCGGATCGCTCAAACCCTGCACGCCGAAGACGACGATGTCGCCCAGCTCAAGATTCTTGGGCGCCGCAAGCACCATCAAATCGCCTTTGTTAAACCCGTTCGGGAAACGGAACTGCGCAAATTCCGCCTGCGTGATGTTGTACCGGTCATATAACGCGCGTTGCGACGTGCAGCCTTTGCTGTCGCAGCAGTTCGGTCCGCTCCACCAGCTGTCGAACGCCGTGTCGTGCTCCATCGAGCCCGAAACAACGGCGACTATCGGATGCGTGGTGCCGAGCGCGAATCCGAGCGCGGGATAGACGAGGAATTTGATGATGACAAACGCGAGGACGATGTTAGCAATCCAGCTCCAAACGCTGTTGTCCTCCCAGATGAACCACCACAGCCAGCGCCAGAACGTCTTGGGCTTTGCCGGCGGCTGTCCGGTCTCCTTCCCGACGGGTTCGGGATGATGCTGATGCGTTTCGTGCATGCGGTTTCCGCCGTCGTTGCCGTTTAAAAGCTTTGCCTACTTCGTCTTCATCTCAAACGCGCCGTCCCAGTCCTTCGGCGGCGGATGTTTGAGATACAGTTCGCAGCGCTCGATGAACAGGGCGCACGGCTTGTCGTCCTTGTCGAGCGTCAGGGCGTGCTGGAATCCTTTCAGGGCTACGGAGAAGTCCGACTTGAAATAGCGCGCGAGCGCCTGCTCGAACGCGTGGATGAACTTCACGTTCGGCCGCGGAACAAGTTCGTGAATGACCACAGGAATTTCTTTACCCTTGACTTTCACCGCGTCGAGTTTGCGGAACGTGAAGTCTTTCGCGTCCTTTGCCGTTTCTTCGCTGGCGATGATTTCGACGCCGTATTCTTTCGTCAGTCCTTCCAGCCGCGAGGCAAGGTTAACCGTGTCGCCGATGGCGGTGTAGTCGAAGCGTTCCTCGCTGCCCATGTTCCCGACCACGGCCGGACCGGAATGGATGCCGCAGCCAATCGTGATTTCGGGCAGCCCCTGCGCTTTCCACGCGTCGCGGAGCGTCGCGAGCGCCTGCACCTGTTCCACGGCCGCGGCGCACGCCCACGCGGCGTGTTTCGGCTGGTCCACCGGCGCGTTCCAGAACGCCATCACGGCGTCGCCGATGAATTTGTCGACGGTGCCCTGATGCTTGAGGATGATGCGCGTCATCGCGGTGAGATACTCGTTCAGCAGATGCGTGAGCTGTTCCGGAGTGAGTTTTTCGCTGATGCCGGTAAAGCCGCGGATGTCGCTGAAAAACACCGTGAGCGTGCGCTTGCCGCCGCCGAGCGTCAGTTCCTGCCGTTTTTCGAGCAGCTGCGTGAGCAGTTCCTTGCTGACGTACTTGGAGAACGCGTCGCGCAGGTACGCGCTGTGGCGCTGTTCTTCCATATAGTGGATGCCGACGCCGCCTGCCGTGAAGACAAACAGCGCAATCGGCGGGAAGAACAAGTCAATAATGATGTTGAAATTCCGGTACACGAGAACGGCGATGAGTCCGTAGCCAATCATCAGCCCGATGACTGCCGGAATCGCGTAGAAGATTTTCAGCCGCGAAAGCACGAACATCCCGAGTGCGCCCGTGAGCAGAATGACCGCGAGCAGACTCCACGTTCCCTGTTTCTGGACAAAATTGTTGAGGATGAGGTTTTGCAGAATGTTTGCGTGA
Source organism: Candidatus Nanoarchaeia archaeon (assembly GCA_041488275.1). Lineage (GTDB taxonomy): Archaea > Nanobdellota > Nanobdellia > Woesearchaeales > ARS49 > DSQK01. The sequence goes on along the minus strand of JBGPOY010000001.1, from coordinate 66,760 downwards.
ATCTCAACACCTGACATTGCTGCGCCTTCGGATGTGGGGACAAAGTACTCGTCATGGAGGTCAGGAGCCGTCGCGCCAATCAGCACGAACGTGTCCGCAAAGCTCACATTCGAGGCGATGATGTCTTTCAGCGAATACGACGTGAAACTGTTCGGTCGTCCGGCAAAGTTGACGCGCTGGACGCCGGAAAGCGATAGGTTTGATTTCCAGCCCAGCTGGTAGAGCGCGTATGCGAACGGCAGCGTTCCCGGTGCAAGGTCTGCGGACACGCGGCGCGCGACGCCGTCCGCGTCCGTCAGCATATTTGCGTAGCCATACTTCGCGGCAAAGATGGGCGTCTCGAGCACGCCGTCCTGCAGTTCTGCCGACAGGACAACCTGGTGCATGTTCTGCAGCGTTGCATTGAGGCTTGCGTCAGAAACGCTCGGCTCGAAGAAGGAGACGTCCACGCCGATGGCGCGGGCATCCTTGACCTTGTCGAGCAATTGGGAAAAAATGGCGCGGTTCCACGGCCAGCGCCCGAACGCGTTGATGCTGGCGTCGTCAATCTTGATGATGACGATGTTGCTGAGGGTAGGCTTCCCGCCGTACAGGCGGTCGGTAAGGCTGCTCCGGAGCGTCGAGAACGTGTTCCCTGCAATCAGCAGCGCAAAGACGAGGAGGAGCCCTGCGAACACCGCGAGCGCGCGGGTGTGCTTCATGCAGAAAGACTGTCCAGCAATTGGTTCAGGTGCTGGATTTCCTTGGTGATTGCGGCGACCTTGACCAGCCACGCGGGCTTGACCGGCGCCTTGGCGAGCAGGGCATCAATGTCAAATGCTCCTTTGTCCGCGGACGCGAGCTTTTCCTGCACGAACGCGTTGTCGACGCCATACATCTTCATCGCGGTGTTGATGATGCTCTGATGCTTGTCGATTTGGACCTGGCGGACGCGCTGGAATTCCGCAATCGCCGAGCGGAGATTGTCCTGCGCAGCGGCGAGCTCTTCCGGAGTCGCGTCGCGCGCAACGCCGTTATCAACGGCAGAGCCCTCGTTGACGGTGAAGTGCTGTCCGTTCCAAGTATAATCGACAACGCCTTCGGCGGTGACGATTTTACTCAGTGCGAACGAGAACATCGTGCCGCGGACCGAAGCCACGGTCTTTTCCGTGCTGATGCTGTAGTCAACGACGCCGGCGAGCTTGCTGAACGTGCTCCACGTTGTTCCCTGTTGTTCGGAAACGCGCGGATGCGCGCGGGCGAGATCATCAATCGTGACTTGCGAGTTCGGCTGGACATGCACGACGACGCTTTCGTAGAGCAGAACGCTTGCCGTGCCGTCTGCCGTTGCAATCACGTCGCCCTGCTTGAGCAGTACGACTCCTGAAACAGGGTTGCCGTTCACGGAGACCGAGCCTTTTTCGACGTGGAGCTGCGCGGGAACATCAGAACTGGCGGCAAAGGCGAAGTACGCCGAGCCGAGCACGGCCGCAAGAACGACCACGATGCCGAGCACCCACCAGAGGGCGCGGGACTTCTTCAGTGAAGGCGTGGCTGCGGCGTGTGCGGTTTCCATACGGCGCGATGAAGCGCATAGGTTTATAAAGCTATGTCGGGCATTATAAGGCATGCCCGTCAGGTTCCAACAGCGCTGTGCACGATGCAGAAAGAACATGGTTCCCATGTACTCGGCAAAGCAATTCCCCATCTGCGCTCCGTGTCAACTGAAGGAAATCGACCAGCCTATCTCCGATACGCGCATGCGCAAGTTCTTCGCCATCCCGCAGGAGTTCTACGAACAGTCCCAGTTCCTCCGCAGCATCAAATCGCAATACATCCGTTTCGGCAGCCTCACCACGCCCCAGCGCCAAACGTTCCTGAAGGTCGTGAAGGAAATGAAGCATCCGCCGAAAGGAGCGAAAGCAAAGGCGGCGAAAGCAGCAATCGCGGCAGCCGCTCCCGAGCTCACGGCCTCGGACGACGCCGCACTGCGCGAAAAGCTCGTCAAAGCGCTCGACCATCTGCTGCTCAAGGACACGAAAGCCGCGCGCCGTAACTTTCTCGAACTGCTCGAAGACATCCAGGCACAGCCCATTACGCATTCCGGGCTGAAGCACGCCATCGAAACGCTGCTGCGCCCCGTGCGCGGACGCCCCCGGCTGCTCCTGATGACGATGAGCGAGCTCAGGGCGGTGCTGGAGGGGCTCGGATGAAACTTCGCCATCAAGAATATTTCGAGGGCATCCTTCAGCTGCGTGACATCGACCAAACCGTGTACGACTGGGTGTACGACACGATTGAGCACGACGACAAAGCCACCGTCGCGAAGGAAAAATACGTGCGCAACGGATTCGACTTATACCTTTCTGACCAGCATTATCTGCAGGCGCTTGGACGCAAAATCAAGGCAAAATTTCCGGGCGAACTGATTATCAGCAGGCGCCTCCACAGCACGGAGCACATGACGCAAAAACTCATCTATCGCGTCACCGTGCTCTTCCGCCAGCTTCCGTTCACGGTCGGGCAAGTGCTGGACACGGACGACGGCGAATGGAAAGTGCTGCACGTCGGCAACCAGGTGCGCGCGCAGGAAGTGAAGTCCGGCAAGAAAAAGATGTTCAAATTTCACGAGCTCGCGCGCTACGCGAAGCGGGCTTCGAGTCCGGTCAAGCGCTTTACGTCAGAATACAATTCTTGAGTCTCTCTCGCGCCAAGCGAGTCGTACGCGCGCGGCGCTCCGACGCGGACGTGCGTCCGTGAGCCATAGGAAATGCCGACCGGCACCAGCGGAATGCGCCCGAGCGTTTTCTGCCAGCCGACAATCATCGCCAGCCCCGCTTCCTCCAACGGGCCCACTTCTCCCTTGCGCCGCGTGCCTTCGGGATGCATCACGAGCACACCCTTGTTCGCGAGCACGTCCTTCGCGCGGCGCAACGCGGTGATGTTCTTGCGGCGCTCGTTTCCCTGCGCGTCATCCTTGTTGCGCACGACATGAATGCCGCCAAAAACGCCGAGCCAATCAGGAAGCGTGCTTTTCATCAGGTAGTGCGGAAGTATGCCTTGCGTGCGGTACACCAGCACTCCCTCGAGAACGATGTCCCACATCGACTGGTGTTTCGGAAGCAGCACGTACGGAGGGCGCGGGAGGTGCCGCGTGCCCGAGAAATCCGCCCACGCGTACGTCGCCAGTGAACACGCCATGGTGCTCAGCCGGGTAATTCCTGGATTGAATGTATATGCCGTCATGGGTTATTTCAGAACGATGATGTTGCCGCGCCCTTTCTTGATTTTTTCGATGACACCTTTGTGCTCCAGTTCCGAGACGATGAGCGAAATCTTGGCTTCCGACAGCGGCGAGTGCTTGCGGATGTCCTTCTGCGTTGTACGTCCGTCTTGAGATTTGATGAAGTTCAGAATCTCCTGCGCGTCGTCGCGTTCCGTGGCGGGAAGCGCGGCAACGACATCCGACGAAGGTGTTCCCTCGAATTCCGCAGGCGGCTCCTTGGTCACCGTATGAACGGGCTGCTGCGCGGTCTGCGGCATGCGCCTGAGGAACAGCCACGCGCCGATGCCGACAACCACGATTGCGGCGCCGATGCCGAGATACAGCAGGGTGTGGTCCGTGGTCAATTGCGCTTCATCGAAATTGATTTCATCAGTCAGATTGAGAATGCCTTCCGCGTCGCTGGTGTCAGGAAACGCGATGAGGTCCAGCACGTAATCGCCGCTGCCTTTCACAGTGAGCGGCTCATCGGCGCGCGCAGTGACGTTGCCATTTTCGATGACAAGCGCGGTGAGTGTGTATTGTCCATCGGGCACGGAAAATGAGTAGGTTCCATTGGCCGCGATGAACGACTGTCGCGGCTGGGTGTTGATGCTCACCAGCGCGTTGTGCACGGTGTCCAGCTCAATCGTGTAGACGGTGCCGTGAATGGTTGCCGCGCTTACCGCGAGCGGGAGCAGTAGGAAAAGCAGTACCGCGTTCGCGAGCATAGTCCCCCGCATAGTTTTGAGGGCGTTGTAGTGTTATAAATACTTGTCGTCGAAACTCCGCTGAAGAGCCACAGAATACCTGCTCATTCTCCTCCGTTTTGCCCAATCACGCGTTTAACGGTTCAATAAAGTCTCATACGCCCGTTTAAAGCTTCACGAGAAAGCTTTTTGCAAGTGTGCTTATAAGGAAAAACAACTCATGCTGGACTGATGGCGAATCATCGTCATCAAACATCACGAGACTACAACGGCAGGAAGCAACTCCTGCCGTTTTTGGAGGCACCAACATGAATACGAAACAATGGAACGCGCTGCTCGTCGCGGCGCTGTTCGTGCTGAGCATCGTGCCGTTCGCACTTGCGGACGACAACGGCTCCGACCAAGGCACGGTCGACGCGGGCACGGACGTCAGCGTCACGGCAAGCGTGAACGCGAGCGACAACGGCTCCGGACATCAGACCCGCGAGCAAATGAAAGAACGGCTTCAGCAAGCCAAAGACAAGATTGACCAGACGCGCGAGCGTATGATGAATGCGCACGAAAACATCCTGAAGGCGCGCCTCGGATTTATGGAAGCGCGAGACCGTCTTCACGCGAAGAACGCGACCGCCGATGACAAGCAGCAGTTCCTGCTTTCCGCGAGCGACAAGGTGCTCGAGTTGCTCAACACGTTGAAGAGCAAAGTCGAAGCCTCGAACTCCACGGACAGCCAGGAGCTTGCGGACATCAACGCCGCAATCGACCAGATGACGACCGCGCAGGCGACCATCCAGGGGCTCGACCTCTCGACCGCGAGCAAGGACGACATCCGGGCAGCGGCCAAGCAGCTTGAAGACGCGTGGAAGAACGCCCGCGAAGTCCTCAAAGAAGGCGCAGGCAAACACATCAACCACCGCGTCGGCCTTATTGCCGAGCAGATGAGCCACCTCTCCGCCAAGCTGGATACTATCCTGTCCCGCCTGAGCGCCAAGGGATATGACGTCAGCGTTGCGACGGACTTGAAAGCGCAGTTCGACGTGAAGTTGAGCAGCGCCCAGTCGCACTTCGACAAGGCAACGAGCCTGTTCGACAGCAAGGACGTGCAGGGCGCCAACACGGAAGTCCGTGCAGCCTTGAGTGACTTGAAGGACGCGCGCGACCTGCTCAAGCAGATTGTGCAGAGCATCCGCAAGACGACCAAGCCCGGCGAGCTCGAATCCGTTGAACACGACAGTGCAGGTCAGAACACGACCGAACACAATGACGTGAAGGAAAACGAAACCGCCTCGGGAGACAACGAAGAAACCGCGACCAATGACGCCTCTGAAAACGAAACGGACTCAGGCGACACGGAAGATACGAGCGTGAACGCAACTGCGGACGCACAGGGCGAAGCAAATGCCTCGGAGTGAGACCATGAACAAAACACTCATCGGACTCGCTTTGCTCGCCGTGTTTATCGTCGGCTGTACGCACGCGCCGGTTGCAGCCCCTGCCGCATCCTCGGCAGCGACGCAGGTGTCGACCGACTCCGCCGTCTCAAGCATTGACGGCGACCTCGCTAGCATCGACACGACTTCCTCGGCCTTGGACACCAGCGAGCTCGACTCATTGGACAAGGACTTAGCGTCGATTTCGTAACACCTTTTTCTTTTTTGTTTTTCATTCTCACAAATCATTTAAACGGCACGCTCTCCCGACTGCGTATGCTGACATTGGACGGCTCTCACGGCGAGGGAGGAGGACAGGTGCTCCGCACGGCGCTCGCGCTTTCCGCGCTCACGGGCACGGCGTTCACCATCACGAACATCCGCGCCAACCGCGACTCTCCCGGGTTGCGGCCGCAGCATCTCGCGGCGGTCAAGGCAGCAGCTCAACTGTGCACTGGAACTGCCGACGGCGCCGAAATGGGAAGCACCCAGCTGACATTCTACCCGCGCCAGCTCAAAGGCGGCACGCAGCAGATTGACATCGGAACCGCAGGAAGCGTCACGCTGCTGCTGCAGTCGCTGCTGCTTCCTGCCTTATTTGCGGACAAGCCGAGCAGAATCACCGTCACCGGCGGCACCGATGTCGATTTCGCGATGCCCATGGACTATTTCACGGAAGTATTGGTGCCGCACGTGCGCCCGTGGTGCCAGAAATTGGAAGTCAAACTCCTGAAGCGCGGCTACACTCCCGCGGGCGGAGGAACCGTCGAAGTGTTTGTCAAACCCAACGTGAAACGCTCCGAATTCACAACGTGGGAGGCATTCGTGCGTTCCGTACGGCAGCGCGTTCCGCCGTTCATCCTGCACGACCAAGGCACGCTCATGCTCGTGCGAGGCGTTTCGCACGCATCGCAAACTCTGGAAAACGACCGCGTTGCCGAACAGCAGGCGCAAGCAGCGCAGGCGGCGCTTGCCGGAGTGAAGGCTGACATTCGCATCCGTTCAGAATACGCAAACACTCTCTCAGTCGGAGCGGGCATCACGCTGTGGAGCATCTTCTCCCACAATCAGGCCGATATCGACGTCCAGCATCCGATTCGATTGGGGGCGAGCGCGCTGGGTGAGAAAGGACTGCTCGCGGAAACCGTCGGAAAGAACGCGGCAGCCCGGTTGTTGGAAGTGATGCGCTCCGGCGCGCCCGTGGACGCCCACTTGGCGGACAACCTCGTGCCGTATCTCGCGATTGCCGGAGGAAGCGTCCGCGCGGAAACCATCACCGCGCACACGACGACGAACGTGCACGTGGTGCAGCAGTTCTTGGGAAATCGGGTCAGAATCGAAGGAGCGACGCTTACGACAGCGCCGCGAGCTTGATGGACGTCTTCAAGTCCATAATTTCGTAGCCCAGCGTGCGCTTGTTGATGCTGTCTTTCAGGTGCGCGTGAACGCGCTGGAGCTTGCCGAGAATCATGGCGACGGTGTGCATATCTCCTGCGCTCAGCGCATCGTGCGCTTGGTTCAGCAGGTGTGGAATCTCGTTCGGATGCGCGGGCGCAACGCCCAATTCATCGTGCCCTGCGGGCGCGGGAGTCATAAACGTGATTTCAGGCTTGACGCGCGGAGCAACAGGAGTCATCCGGTGCGGAAGAGGCACGCGTCCCTGCTTATGGTGCTGTTTCAGCTGCTTCTCGCGAGCTTCCATATGATGAATTTTGCCGCCGAGCGCGATGGTCTTGCGCGCCTCTCGTTCGATGGTCCATTCGAGCTCATTGCGAAGGGTTTCGAGACGCTTAATGTCTGCCTTGGCTTCCTTAACCTTGGCTGCCTTATCGCGCATCGCCGTCGCCTGTGCGCGGAACTCCTCTGCTTTCTTGAGCGCGGCGTTGACGACGTTTTCTTTCTTCGCAAGCGCGGCTTCATACTGTTTCAATGCCTGCTCGCGCGCCTTGAACTGTGATTCGGCTTTGCCGTGCTCGTGCCCGACGCGCTCGAGTTCGCGGACGCGTTCGGTGACGCGGTCTTCTTCAATGTTGAGCTTGCGTTTGTCCTTCTCGAATTCCTTGACCGCCTTGACCAGTTCGTCTTCTTTCTGGCTCAGTGCGTTAAGGTCGCCCTGCACCAGCCTGCGGAGTTCGGACTTCTCCTTCCGGATGGCTTCGCGCGCCTGATCAAGTGCGTCGGATTCCGCCTTCCACTTGGTGCGGACATCCTCGAGCTCGGCCTTCTTGCCGGTGATGTCTTCTTCGAGGTCCTTCTTCGCGCGGTCAAGTTCGGTCTTGGCGTCTTCAAATTCGGATTTGTGCTGAACAAGGAGAAGCTCCTGCTGGGCAATCTGCTGTTCGCGCTGCGCAATCTGGCGGCGTTTCTTTTCCAGCTCGCGGTCGAGCACGGTCGTGTCGGATTCCTTGCCGGACAGCGCGCGTTCTTTCGCGGTGAGCATTTGGGAGCGTTTTTCGAGGTCGTGCTGGAGGCGCGTGAGCTGTGTGTTCTTGAGTGAGAGCGTCTGCTGCAGTCGCGCGAGCGTGGACTCCTTGCCCGTCGCTTCCCTGCGTGCGGTGGCGACTGCGGAGCGCACGTTGTCGAGATGCGTTTCCGCCTGTTTGCGGCGGGCGTCAGTCGCCGCGCGTTCCTTTTCCGCGCGCTCGCGGACGCGCGCTTCGACTTCCGATTCGCGCGCGTTCACCTGCTTTTCAAGCTCTTTGAGCTCGGCGCGGCGTTCCTCGATGCGTTTTTCCAAGAGTTCGCGGCGGCGCTCCAGCCCTGCGGCTTCCTGCGCGGATTCTTCCTTGACCTGGGCGCGCTTGCGTTCGAGCGCCGCGGTTTCCGCAGCCGCTCCCTCCTTCAGGTGCGTAATGCGCTGTTCGTGATTGTTGAGCGAGCTGCGGCGGTTGTTGAGTTCGCGTTCGAGCGTTCTCAATCCGATTTCCTTTTCTCTGAGGACTTTTTCCTTTTCCGAGAGCGTCTGGTCGCGCTGTTCAATCGTCTTTTCGACCATGGCCGCCTGGTGGAGCTTGCGCGAGACCATTCCCAGACCGCTCTTCAATTGGTCGTGCCGCTGGGCTACGGCGCGGTCGGCTGCGCGGAGTTCCGAGCGCTTGTCGTCCAAGCGTTTTTCGAGCGAGCGCCGCTGGGCGTCGAGCGATTCGAGATTTCTTTTACGTTCTTGGAGCAAGTGAAATACAGAAGTTTCCTTGTCGTCGAGCAGGGACTGCTTGCGCGTGAGCTCCTTGTCGAGCGCCGTGAGACCGGATTCTTTTTCGGCAAGGATTTTTTCCTTGGTTTCAAGCAGGCGTTCACGTCCGTCCAAGCCGTGCTGGAGGTGAACGAGCTCCTCATACTTCTTGGCGAGCGTCTTTTCGCCGCCGGCAAGCAGGGAGTTCTTCTTTTCAAGGTCTCGCTGGAGCGCCTTCACTTCAGTCTGGCGAGCCGTGATGTCTTGGTCAAGCTCGCGGCGCTGGACTTCCAGCGAATGAATCTCTTTGGAGAGTGAGTTCTTGCGGTGTTCCGCGCGTGAGGTTGATTCGTTCGCCTCGCGGACAAGCGCGTCCTTGTTGCGCGCCAGCTTTTCCTTCTGAACCATCGTGAGTTCGCGGTCCTTCAGGTCGTTTTCCCTGCGCGCGAGAATCGCTCCCTTCTTTTCCACCTGTTCGGTGCGTTCGGCAAGCAGGACTTCCTTCTTGCGCAGGAGGTTCTCGTACTGTTCAATAGAAGGCGGTAGTGAAGGAGGGCGGCGAGGGTCCGAACGCATGAACGACAGAAGACCCGATTGCGTTGACTGCGCCTTTGACCCCCTCTTTTTACCCATATCCCCCTTGACCAAAATGCGCTTTATATTCTTTTAGTATGACTGCGGAGTGGTCAGTCGGCTGAGCGACAGCTCCACCGAGGCTACTCGGTGAAGTTTCGAGTCCCTGCTCGAAACCTTTATAAACCCCCTGTTTGCCCTTCAAGATATGATCGCCAAAGCAGTCTGTTCATCCTGCAAGACGCCGCTTGCCAACACGAAGGGCTCCATCAAGTTCGCCTGCCCGCAGTGCAGCAAGACCGAACTGCACCGCTGCGCCCACTGCCGCACCATCGCGGCAACCTACACCTGCCCTGAATGCGGGTTCTCGGGTCCGAACTGAGATGGGCAAGGCCTACGTCATCATCACGCTCCGCATCATGCCGAGTTCTCCGGACGTTGATTTGAAACATGTCGAGAAGTCCGTGGGAGCGCTTGTCTCGAAGACCGCCATCAAGCCCGGCACGTTCGAAGTCAAGCCGTTCGCCTTCGGTTTGAACGCAGTCGAAGTCACGTTCATGATGGAAGAGTCCAAGGGCTCTACCGAACCGCTGGAAATGGACATCAAGAAAGTCAAGGGCGTCGAATCGGTCGAAGTCACGAGAATTGATCGGGCGCTGGGTTAGAGATCTTTTCTAAAGAGGTACATCACATTGTATGCGTGGAACGCGCGCCGTGCTTTCTGTTTCAACGTTTTTGAGAATCGACGTACGTTGATAAATAGTCGTTTCGCGTCGCGGAAGTTTGTTTCGTTGACTATGTCGAAAGGCAGTTTCCGATAATTCTTGGGCACGCGCGCGTGCTTGATTTGCACGAATAAGACGGGACAATACCCCTGCCGCAGATAGAAATGTTCTGCACGTTCCTCTGCCCCTAGCTGCACCGCTTTTGCGCCGGCTTTGCGCGCGCGTTGTTCAAACAGTCTCAAGAGCTGCGTGCCCGCGCCCTTTCTCCGATGGGCCGCGTCAACCGCGAACTCGCCCAGCAAGGAAGTTCCTTTCGTGCGATAGCCGAACGCGATGCCCACAAGCTTTTGTTTGTCGTACGCTCCAAGAAAGAGCGATGGCTCGTTCAGGTAGTGTTTACGGATGTATGCAAAGGAGCGATAGCGCTTTCGATGGGGAAGATTCAGAATCTTTTGCTGTAAAGCATCCGCTTGCGCAAGGTCTGCTGCTCGAATAGTCTTATACTGCATGTGAGAGCCGTTTCAGAACATTCTTTACTTCGTTCAGCGGCGCGTCCGTCCTGATTCCTGTTCCTGAGAAGTGCGTCAGCGTCGCGTGGTACTTCTTCGCGTGGAGGGTATCAAGAATTGCCTGCGTCGGCGGAACGACGAGTTTCAGGCGCTTGCACAACGCGTGAATGTCGATAAATCCGACGGTCGGGATGTGGGCTTCCTGGTGGATGACGCTGACGAGCTTGCGCGCCGTTCCTTCGGCGAGCGGGAGCATCCTGCGCACGAGCCCGTGGTTCCACAGCAGTCCGAGCCACAACGGACCGGCTGCCCGCATTTGCGTTCCGCACGTGCACACCGCGCGGTTCAGCGATAACGTCGCGCGTTCGCCGCATTTCGGGCACACCAGAAAATAGCCGTGCGAATCGAGCACGTGCTGGACGTATTTCTTGGATTTTTCGACGTGAAAATAGACGCGGGAATAATGGTCGTTTGCGTGCGAAAACAACGGGACAAGCGCGCGGTCGTACTGCATGCCGATGAGCTGCACTTTGCGAATCAGGATGCGGATGCCGGTCTCGTGCATCAGCTCGTTGCGGAGCGGTTCTGCCCAGTATTTTCTCCTGCACGCGTCGGGGAAACTTCCCGCGAGCGCGCCGGTGTCCGTCGCCGTGACCGCGAGCACGCCTTCGCGTCCGATTTTCTTGCACGCGGCGTCCAGGAACGGGTTGGGCGAGCCGAACGGGTCGATGTCGACGTAGTCGAGTCCCGGTCCGTCGAGGAGAAACGAACTTGCTTCTCTCCGTTCCACAACGACGCTTTTGGTCGAGAGTTTGTTGCGTTTCAGCGCGGCTTTGAACAATGAGGGAAACTTTGGGTTGCCGTCGTTGACGCGCAGTTCCCTGACGGTGCCTTTCGGCAGTTCTTTCAGAAAGCGCAATGCGCGGATGCCCGTGCCTGCGAGCGGGTCGGCGATGACAAGATTCTTGCGGTGCAGCGCTTTGAGCAACAGCACCGAGATGTCGCGGTTGAGCGCCATCACGGGATTATAGAATACGGGCAGTTCTTTGGAAACGACTTTTGCGACCGGCGCGAGAAACGTGACGTCGCCTTCAGTCTGCAGCTCCATCACTTGTGATGCTTGTCAGGCGCGGCGCCCTTGCTGAACCCTTCTTCCCAGTCCTCGAGCTCGTCGTCGTCCTTGAGCTCTTCGCGGCCTTCCTCGGTGTAGACGTCTTCGTCTACTTCTTTCTTGACTATCTTGTCTTCGTAGTCTTCCTTGGTGAGGTCTTCGCCGTCCTGCTCCTCGTGCGTGAGCTTCTTTTCGACGGGCTCGTCCTCATCATCGAAGCCCTTCTTGGACTTCTTTGCCTTCGGTTTGGGACTTGACTTCTTTTTTGTGGCCTTCTTGGGCATCAGCATCACTCTTTTGTTGGAACTCCCGTTTGCGCGTTTATAAATTTTGTGTCAAAGAATTGCTTCACGAGCGGCACGGGAGCGCGCGCGATAGTGGGATTCCAGTCTTTCGGGAAACAACGAGCGTACATAGGCTGCGCGTACCGGTCGTCGAGGAACACGAGCACGCCGCGGTCGGTCTCGGAACGGATGCAGCGCCCGGCGTTCTGCAGGGTTTTCGTGATAGCCGGCAGGATATAGCCGTAGTCCCAGCCGCGGTGGAACGTGCGGTCGTAGTAGTTGATGAGTTCTTTCGTTTCGAGGTCGGGATGGTCGAGCGGGATGCCCACCACGACGACGCTCTTGAGCACGCCGGGCAAATCGACTCCTTCGCCGAAACTGCCTGCAGCGACGCCGAGCAGAACTGCACCGAGCTCCTTGTATTTCGCAAAGCGTTCGAGCAGCGCCTGACGCTCTTCTTTCGTGCCTCGCTGATCTTCGGTAAAAACAGTCTTGGTGCACGCCGTCACGAGATATTGCGCAACGCTGTCGCGCAGCGCATAGCTCGGGAAAAACACGGCGCTGCAGCCGGGAACGGCGTTCACGATGGACGCGGTCAGGTCAGAAATGCGTTTGTACTGCTGTTCGGAACGGTCGCTATATCTTGTGGTGGCGCCGGGAACCACGAGGCAGAGCTTGTTGTTCACGGGAAACGGGCTCGGAAGCTCTTTTTGCACGGTGTTCTTAGGGAAGCCAAGCACGTCCGTGAACATCGACGTCGGCGTGAGCGTGCCGGACATCAGGATAGTGCAGTGCGCGTTGTCGATGACGGGTTTCGCGGCAATGCTCGGGTCCAGACAGCGATGCGAGAGCGTGGTCAGGTGCTCGTTGCGGAAATCCTTGACCGAGATGATTCTACTGTATCCTTCATCGCCTTCGTTCCAGCCTTTCAAAAACGAGGCGACGCTTCCGACTGCGCTCGTTTTTTGTTCTTCTCTGATGCCGTCCCCGGCAAATTCAAGAAGAGCCGTAAGTTCTTCAAAATCTTTCACGCGCTTGATTTCGTCAAGAAACAATTGCTTGGTGACGAGGCGTTCCTGATTGCGGAACAATCCCTGCGCGAGCCGGTTGAGAATGTCTTGGATGCCGACCAGGCAGTCCAGCACTTCCGGATACTGGAATTTCTTGGCTTCGGTAATGGCACGCTTGAGTGTCATGCTGCTGAGCCGCTGCGTCAGCTGTTCGCGGAGGCGTGCGGGCAGGTTGTGCCCTTCATCGATGATGACAATGCATTGTTCGAGTTTGCGGTTGATTCTTCCCAATAACGAGTCGCGGATGCGTTCGTTGAACAGATGGTTGTAGTCCGCCACAATGACTTTTGCGCCGGCGGCGAGCATCACCGTGATTTCGTACGGGCACATTCCTTCCTCGCTGGCTTTTCCGAGGACTTCTTCGCTGGAGAGCGGCAGCGATTTCATGAGCTCTTCCGCAAACATCTGCGCTTTCGGCGTGGGCTTGGCGTCGCCGCGCGCGTTGACGTAGTAGGTGCAGTGTCCGTCGTCTCTCAGCGCTCGACAGTATTCCATGAAATCGTCCGAGCGCATCGTCGTTACTCCTCCCTGCGCGCAGAGATTCTTTTTGCCGACGATGGAAATACCGCCGATGGGAATGTTGAACTTTTTCTTGATGTCGCCGAGCGTTTTCAGCGCGATAATGTGCTGCGTGTGGCGCGAGGTGAGGAAAAAAACCGTGAGGTCGCGCGACATCGCGTGGCTGATGGCCGGCGCGAGCGTCGCGGCGGTCTTGCCCAGCCCGGTCGGGGCGTGCACGACCAGCGGCGTTTTGGTTTCGATGCACTGCTGGACCGTCGCAATCATTTCCTTTTGCACATTGCGCATCTGGTCGTGCGGGAACAGCAGTTGGTCCATAGAGTTTCAGTTTTGCGTGCGGTATAAAATGGTTTGGGGATGCTTTTTCCCGTCGAGCGCGAAAGATTTAAATAGAAACCCCCTCCGTGCAAAGAACGGTGGTGATAACGTTACGCGAACCGTCGCGTGCCGTTCTTGCGTCGGAAAAAATAAAATCCGCACGCGCTACGAAAGGTTTAAATATCGCTTACGATGTATCTGTTACATCATACAAACATGGCAGCAAGCAATTGGGGTGGATTGGCGGTGAACAACAAAGAGATCTTTAAGGTCTTTTTCCGCGAAAAGCCCGCAATGATGCTGGTTCAGTTGCGCAACGCCAAGTCCGAAGTCTACGCATCTTCTCTCGCGAAGCAAATCGACTGCACGTACTCGCACGTCGTCAAGATTTTGCAGCAAATGGAGAAAGAAGGCCTGATTAACTTCGACAAGCAGGGCAGATTGAAGCTGCTCACGCTGACGAAGAAGGGCTCCGAAATCGCCGAGCGCATCGACCACATCCGCACGTCGCTGTAAACTGGTTCTGAGATTTGTACGCATACCAATGGCGCGTCTGCGTAAGCGCTCTTCTGAAGAACGTTGCAAGAAAAATAAAAAAAGGAAGAAGAAAAATTACTGCGTGTACAGCTTCAGCTGCGTCGGGTCGTACTTGAAGTCAATCGGCAGTCTTCCGATACCTTTGTAGTACTTGATGAGACGCTTGATTTTCGCGTCCGTGAGCTGCATGCCGCGCAACGCGGGCATGTCCTGGTCGTTTGACTCAAGGTGGCGGCGGACGTTCGCCGCGTTTCTCATCAGCGCGAGGAGGTCTTCCGGCAGCTTGGGCGTGTGGCCCTTGTCCGCGAGGATTTCACCGATGCGTTTGCCGGCGATGCTCTTGACGTCAGGAATGCCGTAGCTGTCGCGCAGTTCCAGACCGATTTGGGACGTGGACTTGCCTTCTTTTGAGAGCTTGACGATGAGCATCTCGAGCTCCTTGTCCTTCATGCGGAGCCACGTCGGCTTCGTCTTGTGCAGCGGTTTCTTGCTGCCGGACGTGCCGCGCTTCTTACTGTGCATTTTTGCCATAGTTTACACCTACTGTGGTAACGAGGATTGGAGAACGTTGTCTCTCCCGAATGCCGGAGTCCATCACTGAACCCTTGCACCGCTCGATACACTTGTTTCCCGAGAGGGGGTTTAAAAAGCTTTCGACCCGCGAGATTCCTTCGGTTGGGGAACAGGATTCACGACGCTGCCCTGCCCGACAAAGAACGTATCGTCAAGATGCTTCTTGCTGACCTTGTCTTCCAGGGAATTGATGTACTTCACGTCCGCTTCGTATTCGTAATGAAACCGGTCGAAGAAAAGAGCTTCCAACGGAAGCAAACGAAGCCCTGCGGATTTGCCGTAAAACTGATGGGTGAAAATGTCCGCAGGGTAATAGACCACGCCTTTCTCGCCGCTGCGGATGTAGCGCTGGCGCTTCGGGTACGAAAACGCTTGCATGCCGATGACCGTCGCGTGCTCGACTTCCAGCGCGGAGTCATTCGGCGTCAGCTTGAGAACGTCAACCGTGTACTTGCGGCTTTCGTGCTCGAACTCCTGCCTTCCGTCGACGTGCTTCACGCGTGAAAAGTGCTCGCTGCCGAGAATCTGGTTCAGCATGGGGAAATCTTTCGACATCACGCAGAGGTCGAGGTCGCGATGCTCGCGAGTTTTCCTGCCGCGGAGAATGTCAAGAGCCCAGCCGCCGAAAATGTACGAGTCAATCCGCCCATTGGCGAGCGCCTGTACCACATACTTAACTTCTTTCAGTTCCATCTTCACTCACTTCACTTTCAAAAATAATAGCCCTGGGCGGTGCTCACCGAGTACGCGTCGGTGGCACCGCTGCGGGCTGGCGCAATTCGCTGCGCTCATCTCGATAGCCCTGGGCGGATTCGAACCGCCGTCAGAAGGTCCAGAGCCTCCTATACTTGGCCAGCTATACGACAGGGCTGATGAGAAGAGACGATGCCGAAGGAGGGTATAAAAAGGTTGCTTCGAAACCCTTAAATCCTGATGCGTATCGTCGCAACGCGGGTGGTTTGTATGGTGAATGAACAGCGAAGTACGACGACGTTGGTAGGTATTATTGAGGAAATTAAAGAGTCCAAGGTTCCTTTTCCCGTGTCGGGGAAGCTTGAGACGTACAGCAGCTCGCCCAAGATTGAAGTGGTTTGCTCGACGTTGACGATTCGCGATGGTTCGCCGGCTCGTTCCTGCGTTGATTTTCCGCGCCAATTATCTGTTGCGGAACGCGTCATGATTCAAGGCACGAAGGTCGAATACCGGAGCGAATGGGTCAAAGGAGAGTTTGAAATTCCCTTGCGCGCGGATTATTCTCTGAAGTTGCTCGATGGTCCGTTCAAGCAGTGGAGTCTTGCAGGACGCATCGAGTTTCCGCCGATTGACCCTGACAAATACGAGAACGCCGTCAGACGATTGGCGCTCACTCGGGATTAGTTGACGCAAGCCGTGAAAGAACGGTCTGCACCGGACGCGCGTAGCTGAACGGGTCTTTCTGTTTCAGCGCGTGGATGACGTTCACGTACGGGCGCAGTTCGTGATAGATTTTCTCGAAGAGACGCTGCCCTTTGACCGTGAGCGCGAGACTCTTGTGGGCGTAGCTCACGAGCTTGCGCTTTTCTAAATCTTCCAGGTTTTTGTAGAGCGCACGCGCCTGCTTCTGTGCGAGGTTGGCGCGGAGCACAAGGTCGATGAACGTCGCCTTGGAGATGACGATTTCGATTTGTCTGTCCAAGAAACGGCGATTGGCTTCAAGGTACCAACTGCCCAGCGTGAACAAAATGAACTTCTGAACGTTGGTTGCCTGTGCCATCCCCGACGCTATGCCGTCGAGATAAGTATATTAAGATTTAGCTGCCCGAAAATGAATCAGACTGCCCATAGCACAATCACGCCGACGACGGCGCCCAGAATGACGCCCCAGATGACGTCCGCGGGGTAGTGCTTCTTCAGCAAGACGCGCGTGAACGCGACCAGCAAGGCAAGCACGATAAGAAAGCTCGTGAGGAAGATGTCGTGGAAGAAATTGATGAGCACGATAGCGAGCAGCGTCGCGCGCATCGCGTGCAGGCTGATGGCGGTGCCGGCGTCAATCTTTTCCCACCAGGTTCTGTATGCAACTGCTTTCGGTCGGTCGCGGATGTAGATACTTCTGACACCCGCAACGAGCGCGAAGCAGACAACCAATCCGATGAGCAACTGCCACACCGGACCGAACTGCTGCAGCAACACGAACGCGAGAATGATGATGAGATAGAACGGCAACCCGCCCAAGGCACTGACGTCACTAATAATGTCGTCCAAGGTCATGTGGCTCTTGAAGCGCAACGTGTATTTAAAGGTTGTAGTTTGCGACGAAGCACGGATGCCCGTCAAAAATATAGCCCCACCCGGATTCGAACCGGGGTCCGGTGGTCCAAAGCCACCTATCCTTGACCGCTAGACGATGGGGCTGATACGCGTCCCGTGCCCGAGACGCTATAAAAAGGTTTAGATGAATTGTTGCAGGGCTTCTTCTTCGACGAAGTGCAGTTTGCCCGGAATGATGAGGCAGTGCACGGGTCCGCCGAAGTCTTTCTTGAGCAGGTCCTTGACTTTGCCCGCAACGATTTTTTCATCAGAAGAGCCAAGACGCGCGCACCCGACGACGAGCGTGGTGTCTTTCACGAGTCCGCGTCCGCGGCGGATTTCCAGTTTCTGCAAGTAGCGAAGCGCGTCGGCAACGCTCATGAATTTGTTCTCGTCAGGACGCAGGTCCAGCAACAAAAGCGTGTGCGCGCCGATGCTTGCGTTCTCTTCAAGAATAACGTACGGAGTTTCCGGTTCGTAATTGTCGTGCGTGAACGGCACGCTCGCGGTTTTGCCGAACTTGTACAGCTGCAGTCCGGTTTTTCCAACTGCGGTCAATACAGACGCGTTCTCAACAACGGAAGTAGGAATCTTCAACTGTTTCGCGCGCATCAGCAAATCCAAATGCGTCGTCGCAGACAGCGCATCTCCGACAACAAGCAACGTGACGTCCTTCGTCATCGCGGGCTTCAAAAGAACGTCCTCAGCATCAACTTCAACCGTTTTCCTGTCAGCAAGATGCACTTTCTTGCCGTACAGCCGCTCAAGCGAGGCAACAGGAACCGACAATTTCGACGTGTAGCTTTCCAAGTACACGAGCTCCGACTTTTTCACAAGCTCCAATCCTTTCAGCGTGATGTCTTTCTCATCCGCGAGTCCGATGCCCACGAGGTGCAATGTCATGACGGTTCTTCTCGACGAGTTGCTTATAAACGTTTTGGGCTCAAGTCAGGTTGAGATTCCCGTATTAATAGCGCAGAGTTCTTTAGAAGGTCATGAAAGACTACGCAATTGCGGACTATCCCGGCTACTTCGGGAAGCGACGAGACCAAAAACACCAAGAGTTCGACGACAAGTACGGCAAGGGCAGCTGGGTTATCGCGCGTGCGGTACAAGGGCGCATCATCACGGACGAAGCGTCGATGATGCTGTACGAAGACGGGTTCTACCACCACCTCAAGAACAACGGGGACGTCCTCGAATGGCTTATCAACACCGCGTCCGACGTGTATGACAACGCGGAAACGAACGTCCTCTCGGGACTGGACTACCGCGTCCAAGAAAACAAGAGCAATCACTTGCAGGACATCGCCATCCGTCGCACGCTCGTCAGACTGGGAACGTGGTTCCGCGGCGACCACTTGGTGCGCGTGCGCGAGCCCGAATCAGAAGGATTCAGGCTTCAGCCCGGACAGGTTCCGTTCCACATGCCGTACCTCATCCGTTCGCCGAGAAAAGAAGGCTGGTGGCTGCCCGGCAGCATCGAGGACTTCTGGCAGGCGAATAAAGTCGTCGCGGTGAAGAAGGAAGGAACTGCTAAACGTCCACTGGAATCCCGAGTTGTCTGAGGCACTCGCTGTCTCCAAGCAGCTCAGGAGGAATCCCTGGTTTGGCGGCATGGTCTAGTTCGCCAAGAAAGGACAGCTCTCCGCTAGTTAGTTTGATGGTGCGTATTTGGTCGTTTGCCCAAAATGACCAGTAAAATCCGTGGTTCAGGAAAAAAAGCGCCATCTTGTCCTTGGGCAAGCGTTTCTGCCGAACTTCCCGTCCAGTAATCTTGAGATTGTCGTTCATCAGCATCTCGAGCTTGTCGCCGTCAAACACGTCTGCACGTTGTCCGTGAAACTCGCATGCTTTAACGAACGCAACGAAATCTTCAGCGGTCAAAAGGTGCCCTTTGTCGTCCATCGCCACCTTTGAGATGTGGGTCATTTGAACCCAGTGTTTGAGAAAGTCGCTGGTGAACTCAGACGGCACTTCCGGCAAAATTAGCGTTCCTGCGCCAGAGGGCAGAGTTGTCTTCCAGTGCTTGCCGTCTACTCCCTCAACTCCAGGATGGTCGGATTTGTGGATTGAGACGCCGAGTGCTCTTTGGACGTCGGGGAGCGGTGCATCGTACGAGCCTCCGGAGGTGTCGGTGTGTTTGTTTAGCCTCACAAAGTAGGGCAGCGCATCGAAACTCTTCTTGTAGTAGCATACTCGCTCGCTCATTTCTTCCGGTTCAATGGCAGAATTATAAGAAGTTTGTGGACAAAGTAAGAAAAAGAAGCGCTGGAGGACAGGACCTTGGGCTGCAGGATGTAGCAAATATTAATAAACGATGAAGTCTCTGCGCAAATCATGGCAAAGAAAATCTATGTGAACCTTCCGGTGAAGAATCTCAGGAAGACCAAGGCGTTCTTTGCAAAGCTCGGATTCAAGTTCAACCCGCGATTTACGGACAAGAATGCAGCCTGTATGATTGTGAGCAAAGACATCTTCGTGATGCTCCTTGTCGAGAAGTTTTTCAATCACTTCACAAAGAGGAAGAGCGTCAACGCGAAGAAAAGCACCGAAGTCATTCTGTCTCTCGCCGTTGCCAGCAAGGGCAAAGCTGACCAGATGCTCCTGAAGGCAGTCAAGGCAGGAGGCAAGGAAACCCGCAAGGCGGAAGACTACGGCTGGATGTACGGGCGCAGCTTCGAAGACCTCGACGGGCACCACTGGGAAGTGTTCCACATGAACACGCGCGCAATGCCGAAGAAGTAATTACCCTGGTCTTAACACGCCGCGCAATCCCTGCAAAATATTCTCGTCATACTGGCGCGCCTGCATTGTCTGTTCGACTTGTTTGTAAAACTCCGTGCGGTACGGAATCTTGGACACCGAGGGCAGCGTCGCAACCAAGTAGCTGAGGAGAATATCCGCATCCTCATTCGGTACATCGACTGCCTTCAGCATGATTTCAACGTGCTCAAACTTACTCGCCGTCAAGAGACGGTCGATCGTCTCGTGAATGCGGTCAATCTCTTCAGAGGATGCCATATCAGAAGGTTCTTAAGAAAGTAAAGTTAAAAAAATAAAAAAAAGAAGCCCCCGGAGGGGCTCCCTTTTTGTTCTGCCTTCGCGGTTGTGTTGATTGGGGGTGGTAATCGCGAAGGCAAGAATGCACACCACATTTCGACCAAAGGGGTGAGTTTAATGCACGATCTCGATACCCAGCTCGTCGCTCATCTTGGCCGCGCGCACCTGAGCGTCCTTCTTCATGGTGGAAGCTCCGGTGATGTAGGGCGAGTTCACGCCGGTGATGATGGTCATCACCAAGAACTTGCCTTTCATGTCGTCCTGGACGCGTGCGCCCCAGATGACGTTCGCGTCCTCATCGAGCGCTTCGGTAATCAACTCGCCTGCGCGGTTGATTTCCTCGAGCGTCATGTCGGGTCCGCCAACCACGTGAATCAGGGCACCGGTCGCGCCTTCGTAGTTGATGTCGAGCAGCGGGTTTTCAAGAGCGCCGCGGACGGCTTCTTCGACGCGGCTGTTCGTGTCGGACGTTCCGACGCCGATGGCTGCCACGCCGCCGTTCGTCATGATTGCCTTGACGTCAGCGAAGTCGAGGTTCACCAGCGACGGAAGCGCGATGGTTTCGACGATGCCGCGAATCATGGTGGCAATCAGTTCGTTCGCTACTGCGAACGCCTGCTGAATGGGCAGGTTGCCCGCAATCGCGACGAGGCGGTTGTTGTCAATGACGATGACGGTGTCCGACGACTTGCGCAACTGCGCGAGTCCGAACTCGGCTTTGTCGACGCGTGCGCGTTCAATCTTGAACGGCATCGTGACCGTGCCGATGACGATGGCGCCCATGTCCTTCGCAATCTGCGCGACAATCGGAGCTGAACCGGTTCCGGTTCCGCCGCCCATGCCCGCGCAGACGAAGACCATGTCGCTGTCCTTGAGCGCGGCCTTGATTTCGTTGATGCTTTCCTGAGCCGCTTCTGCTCCTTTTTGCGGGAATCCGCCGGCGCCGAGTCCGCGCGTGACGTCCCTGCCGATCAAGAACTTCTTGTCGGCTTCAGAAATCTTGAGGTGCTGCTGGTCCGTGTTGACCGCGATGATTTCGGCTCCCTTGATGCCGCGCTTGTACAGCCACGTCACCATGTTGTTGCCGCCACCGCCGCAACCGAAAACTTTGATGTTCGCCTGACCTACTTTGAGGTCATCGTTGTTCTGCTGCTGCGCTTGTTGCGCCCGTTCCACAATAAAATCCATTTGGGTCCCCCCCGTTGGTCTCTTTTTGGTGCGTTGTGTAGCCTGCAGTATAGAGTTTTCACTAACATAAACTTTATATGCAAGCGTGATTCTAACGCTTCTTAAGAAGTCATGTACGGTCTCGCGCCAACGAACCTTACTGAACCAACCAAGTGTCTTTCGAACGCCAATTCGAAAAAACACGAACGAATTTCAAACCCACAGTCGATTTTTAACGTCGGCCGCCAAGCCTTGTTAAAAACAATTTTTCTATTGGATATTAAAACTGACTTAAATACACTTCTGTTATTAAATATGGAGTTTATAAACACTAGGCTCCGTTGCGTGTGGAGAATTTGGGCGTTTGTCGACGAGAAAACTACTCGACTTCCCGCATCTTTTTCAAGACATTCTCTGCCCACGATCGAGCCATCGCGAGCGCCTTGGAGACGTGTTTTGCGTACTCGCCGTACGTTTCCGCCTCATCCTTTGCCTTCTCGCCGAACTCCTCGAAGAAGATAATGTTGTGCAATTCGAACTTCATCGGCATCGCGGGTTTCTCGTCGGAGTAGCCGAGCGTGATGACGCCGAGCGGAATCGCCGCCTCGGGAATTTTTAGGGCTCGACGCAGCAGCGGTTCTTCCATCGCGGCAACAAAACACGCGCCCAATCCTTGTCCGTGCGCGGCGAGCAGCATGTTTTCTGCGGCCATCGCGCCGTCGAGAGAAGCGTATACTTCCTGACCGCGCTTGCCGTAATAGCGCTCTGATTTTTTCGGTTCCGCGCAGACGACAATGTGTACAGGAGCCTGCGCCATCCAGTATTGCTGCAGGCACGCTTCCGCAACGGCGAGACGGTTTTCCGGCTCGACGACAAGAATGAATTTCCAGTCCTGCAGGTTGCCCGCCGACGGCGCCATTCGGCCCGCGTCGAGCACGCGCCCGACTTTTTCGAACTCAACGGGCAGGTCGAGATACTTCCGCACGCTTCGGCGCGTCTTGATGGCGTCGAGAACGTTCGGTATCTTCTCCTCTTTTTGCATAGGTGTTCAACCGTCCCGTGATTTATAAACCTTGTCCCCGAACATTTTTATAGAATGCGGCGCGGCAGAGCCTTATGCGCTACGGGGATGTGGTCGGAATCTACGAGCAGCTGGCAGGCACCAGCAAACGGCTCGAAAAAACGTTCATCCTGTCCGAATTTCTCAAGACCATTCCCGCGGACGAACTCGAGCACGTCCTTTTGCTCGCGCAAGGAAGAGTGTTTCCCGCATGTGACCAGCGCGTCATCGGCATGGCCAGCCAGCTCGTGCTGAAGTCCATCGCGCTCGCGACCGGCGCCGAACCATCCCGCATCGACGCCGTTTGGAAAACGACCGGCGACCTTGGTCAGACGACGCACGACCTCATCGCAAAACGAAGGCAAGTCACGCTCTTCTCGCAGCCGCTCACCACCAAAAAAGTGTTTGACAACCTGCGCAAGCTCGCAACTTTGGAAGGCGCGGGCGTCGTGAGCACCAAATCACACCTCGTCGCGGAACTCCTCACCAGCGCCACGCCGCAGGAAGCGAAATATCTTGTCCGCACGGTGCTCGAGGACTTGCGCGTCGGACTCGGCGAAGGCACGATGCGCGACGCGATTGTGTGGGCATACTTCCTCGCTGACGCGGGCGTCACGTACGACCGCGCCAAGAATGAACTGGTCGTTCCCGACGACAATCGAGAGAAATTCAACGCTATCGTCACGGTCGTGCAGGACGCGCTCAACCTCACCAACGACTTCGCGTCCATTGCCCGCACCGCGCGCAGCGGGCTTGACGCGCTGAAAAACATCACGCTCACGCCCGGAACTCCCATCAAGGTCATGCTGTTCCCGAAAGCAAAAGACATTCCTGACGCATTCGAGACCGTCGGCACGCCCGCCGCGTTCGAGTACAAGTACGACGGATTCCGCATGCAGATTCACAAGCACGGCAACGACATCCGCATCTTTACCCGCCGCTTGGAGGATGTCACGGCGCAGTTCCCTGAAGTCGTCGCGCTGGTGCGCCTGCACGTCCAAGGAACAGCGTTCATCCTCGACGGGGAAGCCGTCGGCTACGACCGCAAGACGCAGCGCTATCTCCCGTTCCAGTCCGTCAGCCAGCGCATCAAACGCAAGTACGACATCGAAGACGTCGCCGCGAAATTCCCGGTCGAGCTCAACCTGTTCGATGTCATCTCCTTTGAAGGCAAGAACTTGCTGCAAATGCCTTTCCACGAACGCCGCTTGCAGCTGATTGCGATGCTTCCGCATCAAGTCCCGCGCAAAATCAGGCTCGCGGAACAGCTCGTCACCACCGACGCGGCTGAAGCGCAGCGGTTCTACGAACAAAGCCTCACCGCCGGCAACGAAGGCGTGATGGTCAAGAACCTCAAAGGCACGTACGAACCCGGCGCGCGCGTCGGGCAGGGCGTCAAAGTCAAGCCCGTGATGGACACGCTCGAAGTCGTCATCACCGGCGCCGAATGGGGCGAAGGCAAACGCGGACAATGGCTCGCGACGTTCATTATCGCCGTGCGCGACCCCGACACCAACGACCTGCTTGAGATTGGGCGTGTCGGGACGGGCTTCAAGGAAAAGGAAGAAGAGGCGCTCGATGGAGGCGTGACGTTCCAGCGTATGACCGATTTGCTGCAGCCGCTCGTCGTTTCCACCGAAGACCGCGTCGTGAGCGTGCGTCCTCAGATTGTCATCGAAGTCAACTATGAAGAAATCCAGGCCAGCACGACGTATTCTTCCGGATTCGCGCTGCGCTTCCCCCGTTTCGTCAAACTGCGCGAAGACCGAGGCGCGGACGACGTCAGCACGCTGCAGGACGTCGAACAGTTGTATGGCGGGCAACGAGGGAGAAATAAGAACGCCCATGCGGGGATTTGAACCCCGACTGCAGCCTTCGCAGGGCCGCGTACTATCCAAGTTATACTACACGGGCATGTTCTATCGTCGATAGGCTAAAGAACCCTTTAAATACCTTTCTTTAGGAACTCATTCATCATACTTCGACAGCTGCCGGTTGACTTTGTCCGGCGCTGTCTCGGGAACGTCTTCACCGACCTGTCTCTTGACGGAGATTGCGACGGCTTTGCCGAGGATGTCGGTCAGTTTCGGGAGCGTTATCTTGCGCACGCCGCCCAAGTCTTTCACGCCCGCCGTAAACAGCTTCCGAGCCCGCACGCGACCGATGCCTTCGAGTTTCAGCAGCGGCAGGAGTTCTTCTTTCACGCCGTAGCGCAGCCGGAACCGCACGCGGTTCAGTTCCTTGATGAGTGTGTTGTGATTCAGAATGTTCGCGAGTTCGGTCATGCTGTACAGCAGCCATTCTGCGTTGTCCAACTTCGCGCGCGTCTCGCCCGGGCGCACGTTGTACGTCTCGAGCAGGTATTCGTCATCGACTTCTTCCATCCATTCCGCGAGCATCATCGCGGTCTTGGTGGAGTTCAGGTATTCATCGTGTTCGGGGTCAAACGCACTCGGCTCGCTCACCAACAGCCACTGGTCCCACTCCGCCACTTTCGCAAGCACTTTGTCGTACTCCTTGACGCCGACGCGCAGGAACGGACGCATCTCGAGCGTCGTGCAAATCGTGTGCACGAACGATATCGGCTTCGTGGTCTGCGTCGCGACGCTTTTGTTCATCGCGACAATTAATTGGTACGCGGTCAGCGGGTCAAGGTATAATTCAGCGACGCGCGTGCCCAAAAATGTCGCCCGGAACGCGACATCCTTGTCTAATTCGGACGCGGACACGAAATCTTCCTTCTTTTTCGTCGAGGGAAGAATGAACTCCCATTCTTCCAGCAATTCGAGCATCTTGTCCATCGTCATCGCAAGCCGGTTCATGTCCTTGAACTGGTGCGCCCAGAACGTGCGCGAGAAGAATTCGAGCAGTTCTTTGCGCGTCTGCACCATCCGCGACGAAATCAACGAGAGAATGTACGTGCGCAGCACCGGTTCGACGGCAAGTTTGGAGTAAATCTCTTCGGGCTCACCGTGAATGTAGCGCTCGGTGACATCCGCGGCGTCGCCTTCGCTGTTTGCCACCAGAATCGCTTCTCCCGTGCTGTCGAACTTCGGACGTCCGGCTCGACCCGCCATTTGCAGATACTCAAGCACGGGAATGAAGCCCATGCCGCGCTGTCCGAAGCGTTTCAAGTCACGAATCACGACGCGGAACGCCGGCAAATCAACGCCCATCGCGAGCGTCGGCGTGCAGGCAATAATCCCGATAACTCCCTTCCTAAAATTATCTTCAACCAGCTCCTTCTGCCGCGCGTGCAGCCCCGCGTGGTGGAAGGCAACGCCTTTCGAGATGCATTCCGCGAGCCGTTCACACTGCTTCGTGGGTTTGGTGAGTACGTTCCGCGCCTGTTCCGCAAGCTCCGTCAGCGCCGCAGAGGACTTACCCGTCTTTTTGCTGATGTCCTCGGCGACCTTCTCAGCGCCGCGCTTGGTGCCGACAAAGACCAATGCCTGTTTGGTCTTCTGCAGCGTGTCAAGCGCGAGGTTGATGACGGGGTCTGACGTCTTTTCAGGGATGGCAACAGAGCGCATGAACACAAGAAAGAAAACAAGAAGTATAAGAAATTATGCCGTGCACTTGGTGACGCACGCCTTTCCGCACTCCTTGCGGAAGATGATGCCGCACTCGACGGGAACGCCGGTCGCGCAGCCCGCCTTGCAGCCCTGAGGGCGGATGATGTCGCCGCACGTGCTTGCGCAGGTGTTGTAATCTTCCGCCTTTGCGCAGGCAGTGTCAGCGTCGGTATCGCATTGCGCCCCGCACACGTCCTTGCAGGTGTTTCCTGCGGTCGTGTTTGATGTCGGAATGTGCGTGGGAGACTCAGTGGTCGGAACCGCAGGAGCCGAAGGCGCAGCGGGCGGCGCCGCAACGGGCGAAACAGAACTCACCTGCGGCGGAGCGCACGCGGCAAGCAACATCGTCACCATCAGCAGGAACAGCAGGGTCTTCTTCATAGGGTTCACCTCATACGCAATCAAGTTGGCAGCGAGTCGTGCAGGATGCGGTCGTGGTCGTGCATCCGCTGGAGCATTGTCCGGTCAGGAACGTCGTGCAGGAAACGTCCGAGGAATTGTCAAAAGAACAGCCGTCCTTGCAGTCGCCGGGGAATTCATACGCTTCGCAGGTGCGCCTGCAAAAGTCCGTGTCCTGTGATTGGCATCCGAGCGTGACTCGGGACGGACATTCGGAAAGGCAGGAGGATTTCGTCACGCTGCACGACGAACCGCAGTTGTCCTGACAGGCGCCGAGCGTGCTGTTGAGCTGGCTGACGGTGTAAAGGTCGTCGGACATCAGGACCTTGTCGGTTTCCACGGTTCCTCCGGTAATTCCGACGGTCGTGTTGTCGCTCACCGCGTCAGCGCCGTTGCGCGTCGTCAGGTGAATGGTCGGTTGGAAGTAGGCGTAGATGCCGGCGACCGTGATGCCCTGCGTCAGGTCGAAGTCGAGCGTCACCGTCGAGGTTGCTCCTGCGTGCACCGTCATTTTGCCCGGTATAACCGTCGTTCCCGGAGGCGTGGTCAGAGAGTAGTGCGCGCCGCTGATGTTGCCGTCAACGCCTTCCAGCACGAAACTGAACTGTGTGTACGTTCCGGGGTCGAGCGAGCCGTCAATCAGGAGCGCTTGGATTCCTTTGAGCGTGGGAAGATCAAACGATTTCTTGTCAGAAAGCAGCGATTTCCACTCGCCGTCCGCGGTTCCGTCCTTGTGCGCCTTCACATCGCTGATGCGCACGTTCAAGTGTTGGATAGTGAGTGTTTTCTTGACCGCATCGGTGACAGCGAAGACGACGCGTCCGGTGGTGGGCGTCGGTTCAGGAGCGGCAACTGCAGGAGCAGTGGTAACGTTCTCGGCGGCAGCGGGAGTTGCTGTTTCAGACGCGGCGGGCGGAGGCGTTTTTGAGCATCCGGCAAGCACGAGCAGAAGAACAAGTCCCAGCACCCACTCTTTTCGCATACGCAATCGCTGCGCGCCGTGTTATATAAACTTTGTGCGCTCGAGCGCGACCGCAATCCGTTCGGTCGTGTCTGCTTCCAAATATGCCGCAAGCCGCCGAAGCCCGTGATAGAATCCCGCGCTGTCAGAATCGCCGTGACCCTTGAACAGCCCGCCGGTGTAGTGTGCAAGTTCCTTAGGCAGGTCGTTCTCCGAATACTGTTCGATGGTGCGGACGCACAATCCCGGAGCGAGCGCGCCGTTAAATATTGATTTTGAAAGCGGTGCGGCGATGGATTGCAGGGCGCGCTTGAATGCCATGCCCGTAAAGCCGAGCGGCGTTGTGTCCAGTCCTTGGATGAGCGTGTCGTGCGCAAGCCGGGCGCCAGCGACATACGAATCCTTGAAAACCGCTCCCAGGTGTCCGTCGGCGACCGCGACGTCGACCAGCCCCTCGAGGCAGTGGCGCGGCTCGATGTTGCCGCTGCCCACCAGGGTGATGCTGCGCTCGGCGTCTTGCACGTGCCGCAGCAGGTTCAGCGTTTCTTTGATGAGCGCATTGCCTTTCTTGTCTTCCTCGCCGTTCGAGAGCAATCCGACTCTCGGCACGGGAATTCCCTCGTTGCGGGAGTATTGCGCGCCGATGGTCGCGATGCGGCTCAACGTCGCGGGCGTGCAATCCGGCTGCGCGCCAACGTCCGTGCAGTAAAACCAGCCCGTTTTTGAGGGCAGCTTGGCGAGCTCGACCCGCAGACCGTCGCTCGACGCCTGATGCGTGGTAAAGTAATGCTGGCGCATCTCGTCATTCCGCGCGGAAACGTAGTTGCGCGTCGCGTTCGCGAGCAGCGCGGCAAACGGTTTCGCCCACCATTTTCGTGAAAGCTCCTCCTTGAGCCCGTCGCCGATGATTTTTGCGCCCGCAACCACTGACTTGATGAACACGTTTCCCACGAGGCCGTCGGTCACGACCAGGTCAACGTTTTTGCCGCCAAAACGGCCTTCAATGCAGTAATTCGCGTTCAGCGGACCCAGATAATGGATGTCTGTCATCGTCCCGAGCGCGGCGTGCGCCTGCTGAATGATGCGGCTGGTTCTTGGTACGTCACGCGTGTTCGCCGCCAGCGCGACGTTGGGATACTTGACATTGCGAACCGCGGAAACGTAGGCAGCGCCGACTTTCGTGAACTGCACCAGCTGGTCGGCCGTGCAGTCAATGGTCGCGCCCACATCGAGCGCGTGCGTCGAGCCGCGCAGCGTGGGGACTTCCGCAAGAATGGGAATGCTGTCCATGCCCGGAATGCGGTCGAGCACGATTTGCGCGTACGTCATCACGGCAATGTTGCTTGCGCAGGTGAGCATGCCGTGGACGCCGCCCGACTTCATCTCTTTCAGCAGGCGGAACAGCGCGGTGTCTTGCCGTTTTCCCGCGATTCTGCCGTCGCTTTCGACGTGCGCGGGCGCAGGGAGAAACTCAACGCGGGAAAGCGACTTGAATTTGAGGAGCAGGTCGTCCAGCCGTTCAGGGTGTCCCGCGACCTTGACCCTGATTTCGGGGAATTCTTGGACAAATCGGGCGACGCCTTCATACGCGCGCGACCCGACGCGCCCTGCCGCGGTATCGTCGCCGCCGTCCGCGTCCAGCCCCAGCACCAGCCGGGCAGGCAGGCGCGTGAGCGTTTGATTAGGTCCCCCCATAGCCGAGGCATTCTGGGAGTCCTATAAATGCGTTATGTCATTCTACCGTAACCTTTAAAAACACGCTTCGGGCTTCGTCGACATTATACTCGGCCCCGTAGCTTAGCCTGGCTTGAGCGTTCGACTGATAATCGAAAGGTCCCGTGTTCAAATCACGGCGGGGTCATTATGGCTTACGACTTGGAACTCGACCGCGTGGTCGCCCAGATCAAGGAGCGCAAGGCGCACCTGGTCTGCATCCAGCTACCCGAAGGGTTGAAGCCCGACGCCGAAACGATTATCGCGCGCATCGAGCGCGAGACCGGCGCGAGCGTCATCGTGTGGATGGGTTCCTGTTACGGCGCGTGCGACATCCCGGACGTCTCGCAGCTCGGCGTTGACCTGCTCGTGCAATGGGGCCACAGCGAATGGAGTTAATCTCCTTCCTTCTCACGCTGCTCACCCTTTCTGCAGGACTCTTCGCGGGCGCCATTGTCGCGCTCAGCGCAAAAGAAGAGCTGCGTGCGAGCAAAAAATACTTTTTTCTACTCCAAGACGCGGTGCTGCTATCATTTCTCGCGTTCATCTGGACCGCAAACCTGTTTGACATCGGCGCGTCCATCGTCATCAGCATTATTATCCTGCTGATGCTTCCGCATCCGGACTGGGTCGGCTCGCGCGTCAAGCCGCTTGCCCGCTTGAGAATGAGCATTGTGCAGTTCGTGCTGCTCGCGCTCCTGCTTTCCGCGGCGTCATTGACTGCGTACTTCTCGCTCGTTGCCGGACTCGCATTACTTTACTGCATCGCCACCGGAACGCTCGCCTACATGACGTATCCGCGTTGGACGATGCATCTGCTCGCAAAAGTCATAACGCTGGTTGTCTTCGGGTACGGTTTCTGGTATTTACAATAATCCCGAAAGCACGGCGCCCACAAATCCCGCAAACAGAATAATCACGAGACTGTCATCAATCGCTTCCACGAGCGCCTCAACGATGGTCGCGGTGAACGCCATCGCCAGCGCAACCGACACCGGCAGGAGCCACAGTCCGACTGCTGCGCTCACGATAAGCATCGCGATGCTGCCCTGCACCGTCTTGTGGCGCACGAGCTTGTGCGCGCCAAACGCTTTGCCCACGACGGCAGCAGCCGCGTCGCCCAAAAAGAACATCAGAATCGCCGCGACCGCGACGTTCTGCGGAAACAGCGAGAGCGCGATGAGCGAGCCCATCAGCGCGTGCGTGACGGCGTGCAGCTGCCCGAACTCGCGGTTGCGCTCCATAAACCCGAACACGTACACATTGATGTGCAGTTCCGTGCGGAAGTAGTCCAGCACGAGCGTGAGCAGCAGCAGGACAAGCAGTACTGCCTGCAGCGACGCAAATCCGTACGCGTTCTCAATCCACCAACCACCGGCGACGCCGACGATGCCCGTAAGCACGTGAACAAGTTTGCGCTGGATTTCTTCC
Source organism: Candidatus Nanoarchaeia archaeon (assembly GCA_041488275.1). GTDB lineage: Archaea > Nanobdellota > Nanobdellia > Woesearchaeales > ARS49 > DSQK01. The sequence goes on along the minus strand of JBGPOY010000001.1, from coordinate 36,330 downwards.
GTGATGGTGAGGTCGTTAGCCATGGTGTGCGTGGAACAGGTGGTGCATCCGGTGGAGGGCGCCCTTCTTAACTTTTGCTTTCAAATAACTCCATTCGGCGCCCAATTGCCCGCGGAGCAGGTGCAGTCCTTCATGGTTGCGGTGCGCGCGTCCGAGGAACGCGTCTTCCTTCACAAGACCGACCATGGCTTTTTCGTAGAGCGAGTTCTCTTTGCCCATCGCGATGCAGTGCCCGCGCTGAATCTCGTCGAGAAACTCGTGGGCGTCGTGCGCTTGGCAGAACGTCAGCGCCTGCCCTAACTCGGCGAGCACGTGCCCGTCCGAGCCTGCGGTCACGGGCTTCTTGATGCGGTCCGCCCACTGGATGGCGCGCGTGTTCATCGCGTGCGTGACGTACGCGTTGATGCCTTCCACGGCGTCAATCAAGCGCACCATCTTTTTGGTGACATGAATCTTGTGCACGCCGACGGCGCCCGTGCCGAACGGGTGCGGCGCGCAAACAACCGCGTTGTAGGGCTGCGCGCGCTCGTACAATTCTTCCGTTGTCGCGGGCAGTCTGAAAGGATCTTTCTTTTTCAACGGCGCAAGCACGCGGCGCGACCAATCCTCGCACTCGCGACGGGTTCCGAAATACAGAATCGTGTGCGTGCCTTCCGAGGATGTCAGCTCGACTCCCGGAATCACGAGCACGCCCTGCCGGTTTTTCGCGAACCGCAACCCACCGGCAACTTCATTGTGATCGGTCATCGCGACGCCTACACCGAGCTTTTTCGCTTTTTTGAGAACCAAGTCAATCCGCGCGAGGCTGTCCATCGAGCGGTCGGTGTGGAAGTGCATATCCACTCCGGTAAAGCCCGCCTCGGCAAGACCTTCGCGGTCGGGCTCGCGGAACACCGCTTTTGCCATGACTTTCGACGTCGGGCGAAGGATATTTAAATCTTCGCCGCGCTTCCCGAAGGAAAAGATGGTACTCGCAGAACTCGCCCGCAACGAACTCTTCTGGACGCTGCTCGCAGCGGTTGTCGTTTCACAGGGGCTCAAATTCCTGAACATGCGCATCCAGCGCGTTCCCTTGAGCGCGTCCGACCTCGCGGTGACCGGAGGTATGCCCAGTTCGCATACGGCGCTCGTCTGCGGGCTCACGCTCATCCTCTACCTGCAATCGGGCTTCAGCGCGGGATTCTTTATCGCGTTCGTGCTTGCAGTCATCGTCATCCGAGACGCCTTGGGCGTGCGGCGCACCGCCGGCGAAGAAGGGCAGGCGCTGAACACGCTCATCAAGCGCTCGAAACTGCGCATTCCCGAACTCCACTACGCGCGCGGACATACGCCTTCGCAAGTAGTTGTCGGCGCGCTTATCGGACTCGCGTCCGCGGGCATTGTCCACGCGCTTCTCGCGTAAATCATTTACTAATTACTGAAGAACTTCACGTTTTCTTTTCGATGTGCTCTTTCAGGGTGAGCAGCGTGTACATGAACAACGAGATAATCAGCAACTCGAAGAAGCCGTTGATGTAAAACGTGATGGCGATGACGTGCGCGGCGCGCAAAATCGTGATGACTTCCTCGACGATGAATACGGCCGTCGCGGCGAAGACAAAGTACCACGGCCGCAGGAACACCGCCTTGTTCTTCACCTTGGTCGAGAACAGCTTTGCGAACAGGAACAGGACGACGCAGACCATCGCGAGGTTGTAGTACGGAGCAACAATCGTGATGGCGTCGCCGAGCGAAGTCATTCTTTCCACCCGCGGACGACGTGAATCTGAACCACCAGCGAAGTCATCAGCAGCCCGAGCAGCAGGCTCACCAAGACGTGAATCCAGTACTGCGGCACTTGCACGCCGAACGCGCCGAGCCCGCCAATCACTTCAACGACAATGAAAATGACCAGCGCCGCGAGCAGGTACTTCCACGCGCGCAGTTCCGTCTTCGCGTTCGAGACGTGAAACAGCGAAAGCGCGATGAATCCCGCGATGACTGCAAGAATGCCCGCGCCCAGCTGGGCGCTTCCGTAGATGTAGTCGTAGATACTCAGCATGCGTCCTCTTTTTTGCTCTTTTGCGGTTGCGCGTTATTTAAATGTTGCGCGCTCAGGAATGGGCTTGCAGGAAGGAAGTAATCTCTGCGAACACCATGCCGCTCGTGTCATCCCGGATGACGGTGTGCGTCACGGTCTCAAGCCACTGCAGTTGCTTGTCCTGACTTCCAACCGTGTCGTACAAAATCTGCGCGCTTGACGGGTCAACGGTGGGGTCGACGCGCGACTGAATGATGAGGATAGGCTCATGCACGTCCGCGACATCGCGCCGGGTGGCGTCCATAAGCTGATTGAGCTGAGCAACGGTCTTCGTGGGAAGAACGGTATAATAGTGCCCCTCCTCTTCCGGCTGCACGGGATGGTCGGTGTAGCGGACAAACAGGCTTGCGATGCTCGCGTACCTGCTGTTGGTGTTTCTCAAGAGGATGGGCGCACCAATGGTCACGACGCCCGCGAGCGGGTGTTCCTTCGCGAGTTCGAGCGCAAGCGAGCCGCCCGTCGAGATGCCGATGACGAACACCTGCGGCGTGTTTGCGGCAAGCCGCTGGTAACTCTCGTTCACATTCGCGTACCAGTCGTGCCACGTCGTGGCTTCCAAGTCAGCCGGACTGCGTCCGTGCCCGGCAAGGACGGGCGTTAGCACGGTGTAATTGTGTTCCGAAAGGTAGACCGAGAGCGTTTTGACTTCCCAGGGCGTGGCGCTCAGTCCGTGAATCAGCAGCACCGCCGGATGACCGGGATGCTCAAAATAATACTGACCGTTATCGTCCTGCGGCAGCGGCGTGTAAAACACGGCGTTCGAGCAGCCGGCAAGCAGGATGAGTCCGAGCAGGAGCAGGCGCTTCACTTCTTTCTCCGAATCGTTGAAATCTTGCGGTCAATCTGCTCCAGTTCTCCGCGCAAAGACTCCACGCGGGGCGCCTGGTTCTTCCGACGGAACGAAAGGATGCTGTTGATGTTGCCGACGATTCGCCCTCCCGAGGGAATCTTGATGGGCGGGAGCTTTTTGTGCGGCAGGGTGCGGAGCGGAGGGACGCCGTGGAGGTGCGCCAGGCGCTCGATGAAAATCGCGATGACGTACACCGACGCGAGCCCCATCAGCCCGATTGCCAGCGGCAGCGGGTCTTCTTTACAGATATTCTTGATGACTCCGGTGAGCGCGATTCCCGCGATGCAGAGCGCGGTTCCGCCGTAGAGCCAACCCGTTCCCATTAATTTGCTGAGCAGGTAGTGCCTGATGAGGAAGACCAGCGCGGCGAGCGCCAGGATGATGGCGAGGATGTAGGTAATCAGCGGCGTGCCGTAGCAGACATTCTCGACGGTAAACGTCTTGGCGCAGTCCTGCGGGCAGTTTTCGGTGGTTTCACCGTCGCCGCACCAGCCGTTGCCGCACGAGCAGCCCGTCGGGTCGTAGCGCTTTTCCGCGCGGACAGGTTTTCCGACGAGCGCGTACTGGTCGTCCGGACTGCACGGGGCGACCGCGAACGTCACGTACTTGCTCTGCCCCGCGAGCGGGCTTTGCGGAGTTGACGGGCCCAAGTCTGACGTGATGAGCCGTTCAATGACGTGGATGCCCTGTTCGTTGTCAATCAGGTCGGTATGGGTGAGGTTCAGCTCGTAGTAGTTCTTGCACGGCGTGTTGATGACGCTGCCGCCGACGCGCTGTGCGCTGTCCGTCGTGATGATGCCGTCGTTCTTGCCGCTGAACTCGCCGAGTTTCTGGCTCTTGACTTCCAGCAATCCGAGATTGAAGTCGTACGGGCGCGTGCCCGCGATGACTTGGTAGTCAATGCTCGGTACGCGCGGGATGATTTTGCCGACAATGGTCTGCTGGATGAGCCGTGAGTTCATGTTGAACACGCGGTCAAGCGTTTTGCTGGCGATGGCGTTGTTCAGCAGGTTCTGCACGGCCTGCGCCGTCGGCGAGCCGAGCGTCGGCGACGCGACGAGAATGGCCTTCTTGACTTTCGGAATCGTGGGGTCGCCGCGCTGGTACGCGTCGAGCAGCGCCTGCTGGACAATGAGCGCGCCGGCGCTGTGCCCGACGAGGTAGAACTGGTCGTACTTGTTCGCGTTCAGCAGGAGCGCGTCCGCCAGGTTGACGCCGAGGTCTTCGAGCGACAGGTTTGACGGGTAGTCATAGGTCCACACGTCAAACGGCGGCTGCGTCGTGCGGAAGTCGTCGAGCATGAAGTTGTACGTGTCCTTGTTGCTGAACGCGCCGTGGATGAGCACGACCGCGGTGCGCGCATCCTGCGCGTGGTAGGCGCGCAAGAACTGCGCAACCTCGCACGAAGTGCACGTCGTTCCAATCGTCGCAATGACTGCCTTCTTCTTTTCGGCATCAAGAATGGTGCGGAGGTCGCGGATGACGATGGTCGCGCTCGTGTCGTTCATCGCGCCGCCCATCGGCTGCCACGTGTTATCGACAAATGCGTAGACCTTGACGCTTCCCGGTTCAATGCCCTTGGTCGCAGGAACGGGAAGCGTGACGGTCGCGGTCACGCTGTTGGCGGGAGGCGATTCGAGGTCGATGACCAGCGGCGTGCCGATGATGGACAGACTCGGGTTTGCCGGCTGAGGGATGGGGAAGTTCAGCGCAAGCAAGCGAACGGAAATTGGGACGCCTTCCACCGCAAGCGTGTAGCCGTCCACCTGCAGGCGGTCGAGACTCTTCATCTGGCGGTAGGTTGAAACGAACGTGCTCAGTTTTTCAGGCGCGAGCACTCCGCGGCTGCTCAGCTGTTCCTGCTGGACGCTCTCGCGCAGCGTAATGTTGCCGCATACCTGCGCGTTCGTGTCGACGCGTGAGACGCGCTCCTGCGCGCAGGTGGCGCCGCGGCATCTGAGCAGCTGGAAGTCCGTGAGCGTGTCGGGCACGGGTAGCGTGAACTGTGCGCTGGTTTCTCCGCACGTGAGTTTCACGGGAGGCGAGGCAAGGACGTAGCCCGCGGGAATGAGCTGGCTGATGTCCACGTTCGAACGTTCCGTCACGACTCTGCTGGTTTGCGTACGGTTCAGGCCGCTGCACACCAGCGCGTTCGTTGGGAAGAGAGGCAAAGGCGTTTCCACCGCGGGTTTAATGGTGCAGGACTGGCTTTCGGAGGGCTTGCTTGCGGTGGTGCCGCAGCCGTTGCCGTCGACACAGGAGCGGCTCTGGCTGTTGCCGCTGCAGGAACTCCAACTGTCGCACGTCCAGCTTTCCGTGCACGCCGTACAGGTCTGGACAAGCGAGGGCTGAGTAATCGTCGAACCGCAGGCGTTCTGGTCGGTGCACGTGCGCGTTTGGAGTCCGCTGTTGCACGAGTTCCACGCGCCGCACGTCCAGCTTTCTTGGCAGCTCGGACTCGATCCCGAACTTACCGTCACCGGGGGCGTGGTGACAATCGTGACCATCGTCGGCGTCGTGGCCGTAATGCTGGCGTTCGTGCTGAGAATTGCAGTGACGGTTGTACTGTACGTTCCCGTCGTGTTCGAGTGTCCAACGTCAAGCGTTACCGTGCCGGTGGTTCCGGCGCTCAGCGTGATGGTGGACGCGCTGAGCGACACGATGTCCGCGTTGCTCAGGTTTTGTACGCTGAGATTGTAGGTGCTGGAGACGGTGCCGTTGTTGCCGACGGTGATGGTGTAGGTCGCGCTGCTCCCGGTGACCGCGGTGCCGGACGTCGCGCTCGTGCTGATGTTCACCGACGTTCCGAAGGGAACGAGCACGGTCGTGCTTTGGTTGGCGTTGCGCGCAATCGTCGCGCCCGTTTCATTCTGGAAGGTAAGGTTCGCCGTGTTGTTGATGACGGTTCCGTTGCTGACAAGAACGCTGGCGTTCACGGTGATGTTGATGGCGAAGACCGCTCCTGCCGAGAGGTTGCCGAGTGAGAACGTCGCATTGCCCGCGCCCGTTGCCGTCGGCTGCGACGAGACAAAGGTGACCTGCGACGGGTACGTTTCAGTGACAACCACGCCGCTTGCGGTGCCGTTTCCGTTGCTGGTGACGGTGAGCGTGTACGTCAGGAGCCCGTTCAGATTGACGGGGTCAGGGCTGTCGGTTTTGCTGATGCTGATGTTGCTGACGTTGAAGACCGTCGCCAGAACGGTGGTGCTTTGGCTCGCGTTGGCGTACAGCAGGCTTCCGGTCTCGTTGTTCCACGTCACGTTTGCGGTGTTGTTGATGACGGTTGCGTTCGCGAGCGCGCTGCTGACGTTGACGGTGATGTTAATCGTGAAGCGGCTGCCGTTCGTGAGGTTGCCGACGATGAACGTGGTGTTGGTTCCCGTCACGGGAGAGGGAGTGGCGTTGATGAACGAGACCTGCGCGGAGTAACTGTCGTTCACGGTGACGTTGTACGCGGTGCCGTTCCCGTTGCTCGTGACGGTGATATTATAGCGGAGCGCGCCGTTGACCGCGACCGGGTCGGGAGCGTCGCTCTTCGTAACGCTCAGGTTGCTCGCGTTGAAGACGGCTGCCGCCACCGACGCGTTCTGCCCCGCAAAGGTGGTCCAGTGGCTGACGTTAAAGGTAAGGATGCCGTTGCTGAATCCCTGATTGGTGCAGACGTCTGCAGGGCACGTCACGAACGCGCCGGCACCGGCAAAGTCGACTGCAGGCGTGGCGTTGGACATTCCTGTCGCGCTGAGGTTCAGCGTGATGAACGCGCTCGTGTTCAGGAACGTGAACGTGCTCGCGTTGACAAAACTTCTGTTGAGCGAGATATTCAGCGCGCGCAGGCTGGTGTTGGACGTCGGTGTGATGCTGCCGATAAGCCGAATCGAGCCGTTTTCGGACTCGAAGGTCGTGTTGGTGAGCACCGTTCCGGTCAAGCTCGGATACAGCCACGTGCCGCCGGTGCGGACGTGTGAGTTATTGAATTGCGATTCATCGTTTCCCGCCGAAAGCGTAACGGACTCGTCAACAGTGATTCCGCCGCAAGCGACCGCGATATTGCCCGCCTGCGTTTCGATGCAGAGGGACGGCTGCGCTTGCGCCCCGCTGATGTTCGTGTTCAGAACGATGTTGCCCGTCGAGAGCAGGCGCAATCCCGGTCCGTTCGTGGAGTTGGCGAAGGAATTGTTGACGGTGTTGTTGCCGGTGCCGAGCAGCATCAACCCCGCGCCGTTGCCGGTGACGCCGGCGCTCAGCGCGCGCACGAATTCCAGCCGGTTCGCGAATCCGCTGCCGATGGTGAATGCGCCGAGTCCGCTGGTGGCGTTGGTCTGCGCGGTGACGTTGATGAACGTGTTGCCCCTGCCGTCGACACCGACGCCTTCGCCTGCCGAGGAAATCGCGATGACATTGAGGACACTGCTGGTATTGGTGGCCAGAATCAAGTGCAGTGCGGTGCCGATTGACGTGAGCGACGCGTTGGTGACGTTCACTTGCTGCGAGCGCTCAATCTCAAGCCCCTGCGAGGCGTTGAACACCGTGACGTTAAACACGTTGACGCTGCTCGACGTGGCGATGAACGCGCCTTCGGTGATGTTGCGGAAGTAGCAGTTCGTCATCGTGACATTGGAGCGTCCTGTCACGTTGACGCCGATGCCCGTTCCGTTGCTCGTGATGGTGAATCCTGCGCAGTCCAGCGAGATGTTGCCCGCGCCGAACGTGATACACGCCTGACTTGCCGTGAGCTGTGCCGTGATGTTCGCGCCAATCTGCGACGACGTCGTGATAGTCGTCGGACAGCTGGTGATTGCGCTTGAGACATTTTCCTGCGCCGCGAACGCCGTCCAGTGGCTGACGTTGAACCGTTGGATGCCGTTCGAATAGCTGATGCTCGTGCACACGTCGGCTGGGCATGTGGTGTTCGTGCCGCTGTCCGCGTAATCAACGACGATCTGCGAGTTGGTGAAGGTCAGGTTCGTCAGCGCAATGAACGCGCTCTTGTTGAGGAACGGATACGTCGCGGCGTCGATGCGCGCGCGGTTGAACGTGACGTTGAGCGCGCTCTTGTCAACGGTCCATGCCGCGCTGATGTTGAACATCGACGGGATGCGGACGCTGCCATTTCCGGTGCTGAACGTCGTGTTGGTGAAGTTCAGTTTCGGGTCCGAGCCGGGCGCCGTGAACCAGCCTGAGGTGTTGTCGCTGAAGACGGTGTTGTTGAACGTGAGGTTCGTGGCGCTTGCGCTGAGCGCAATTGCATACGTGCCGCTTGGCCAGACGCTAATGTTGCTGTTGTGCGACACGATGTTTGCCGCGCCGCCGCTGAACGTGATGCCGGAACTGCCGCCCGCGCCGGTGCTGTGCACGAGAATCAGATTGTCCGCGAGCGTGCTGAACCCGACGCCATTGAACACGATGCCGATGCCTCCGGTCGTTCCGAGCGACGTGATGTTGTTGCCGCGCAGCGTGTTCGTGTCGGCGTTGAAGATGACGCCGTACTGATTGCCGCCGGAGCCGCCCGCCACGATGCGGTTGTATTGGACAGTCGTACTGTCGCTGGTGGTGATGCCATAGTTGTCGCTGGTGCCGTTGGTGGTGATAGTGTTGTACTCGATGAGGATGCCGCCATTGGTGCTGGCGATGTTGATGCCGTAGTTCGTGTTGCTGGTGCCGTTCGTGCGGATGGTGTTGTTTCGGAACACGTTGTTGGCCGCAACGCCCGTCGAATAGATGCCGTAGTTCTGGTTAGAAGATGCCGAGTCGGTCGTGATGGTGTTGGACTCGATGAGGTTGTCGCTCGCGGTGTCGGTGCCTCCCGCCAGAACGATTCCCTGCTGGTTGCCGGATGTTCCGCGTGCGTTGATAGTGTTGCCGCTGATATTGTTCTGGTTCACCGTCTGCTGGAAATGGATGCCGTGGTTGTCCGCTGTGCCTCCGGTGGTAATCGTGTTGTTCCGGATGCTGTTGTTGAACGCGCTGTTCGCCAAGCGGATGCCGTAGTTTGCGTTTGTGGAGCCGTTGGTGGTGATGTCGTTGTTCGTGATGCTGTTGTAGGTGGCGGAATCAGGCAGGTAGATGCCGTAGTTGGAGTTCGTTCCGTCGGTGGTGATGAGGTTCGCGTCAACGGTGTTGTTGCGCGAGCCGGTGTCGAGGTCGATGCCGAGGTTGGAGCTGCTGTCGCCGTTCGTGTCAATGCTGTTGTTCTGGACGCGGTTGCCCGTGGACGTCGCTCCGAGCGCGACGCCGAATCCGTTCGTCCCCGATGCAAATGCCGTGATGGTGTTCGCGCGTCCGACGTTGTCATGCGCGGAGTCGAACCACAGCGCGAAATCGTTGTTGGTGCCGTTCGCGATGAGCGTGTTGTTCGTCACCAGACTTCGGTTGGTGTTGGTGAGCCGTACGGGAGCGTTGATTGCGCCGCCGATGTTTCCGTCCTGAACGATGCAATTCTTGACGGTGATGTTGCCCTTGCCGCTCGAGAACACGCCGTATTCGGAGTTGCCGCCGCCGGTGTTGAACGTTATCTTGTGTCCGTCGCAGTCGAGCGTGATGTCGCTCGCTCCGACGGTGATGCAGGTGCCGCTGCCGGTGATATCATTGAGCAGTGTCGTGCTGTTCGTGACGGTGCCGCAGTCGCTGGGGCTTTCGTTCGCGCTGTAGGTCGTGAACGACGGCACCGTGTACGTGAATGTGGTGCCACTGGACGCCGAGGCGGAGCACGCTGAGCAGGACGCAAAGTTTGTCGCGGTGTCGTCATACTTTACGAGCGCCTGTGGGTTGTTCGCCACAATGCCGCGGAACGTGAGCCGGGCGGACACGTTCAGCGGTCTTCCTGAGGCAGTTGTCGTGTTGACAAAGATGCGCGCCTGGCTGACGTTCACCGTCTTTGAGAAATTGATGCCGGTGCTGATGTTGATGGCGCCGGTAAAGTTGATGGTGCCGTTGCTCGCGTTGAACTGCAGCGCGATGGGCGAGGCGGGGAAGAACGAGGAATTGACGACGGTTTCGGCGCCGCCGAACGCGGACTCGATGCGGAGCGCCGCGCGCGTGAAGTTCAGGAGTGTGTTGTTGGCGAGGGTATTGTTGGCAGACTCTATGGCCAGCGCATCACTTGCGGCGCCCGTTGCCGTGATGGTGTTGTTTCCAATGAAGTTGCCGCCCGCGTTTCCCCGGAGCACCACGATGCCCGCGCTCGATGTCGCGGTCGTCGTGATGGTGTTTCCGGTGACGTTGTTGTCTCCGGTGCCCAACGTCTGGATGAGGATGCCGTGGTTCTCGCTTCCGTTGCCGCGCGTGGTGATGATGTTGTTGGTGACAAGCGTGTGCGCAAGGTCGTTCTGGAGATTGATGCCGTAGTTATTCACCGTGCCGTTCGTGACGATGACGTTGTCGGTCACCTGGTTGTAGTATGATATTTCGTTGACATCGTTGCCGGTCACATCAATGCCGTCGCTCTGACCCACAAAATTGCGTGATTCGGTCGTGATGGTGTTGTTCACGATTCTCCCTGAGCTGAAGCGCTGGACGTACACGCCGCCATCGGCGTTCGCGCCGAACGTGGTAATCGAGTTGTTCGTGATGTTGTTGTCGGACGCGCTCAGTTGAGGACCTTGGAAGTACACGCCGTAGTTGCTGCCGGCGTCGCCCGCCGCGGTGATGATGTTTCCGGCAATCGTGTGGTGGTTCAGGATGTTCGTGAGGGGCGCGGTGCCGATGGTAAAGACGCCGATGTTGCCGCCTGTGCCGTTCACCGCAATCGCGTTGGACGAGATGTTGTTGGCATTTGACTGGTTGATGAGGACGATGCCGTGGCTCGAAGACGTCGCATTACCAGGGCTGCCGATTCCCGAGCCGTGGGTTTGGATGGCGTTTCCGACGATGGAGATCTCGCTGGTGTTGATGACTCTCACACCCCAGTTGTCGGTCGTGCCGTTTGTGATAATGGTGTTCGAGGTCACGAGCGCGCGGCTGACGTTCGAGAAAGTAATGCCGTAGCCGTTCGAGCCGGACACACTGCCGTCCTGGATGGTGCAGTTCCTGATGACGATGTCGTTGTGATTGAGGACACTGATGCTGGTCGTGTTTCCGTTTCCCGAGGTGTCGTACGTGATGGTGGACCCGTTGCAGTCAAGCACGGCGTCGTTCGCGGTGAAGTTGAAGCACAGTCCGGCGGATGTGACGTTGGTGCTCAGCGTGCTGACGCCGCCGGTCAAGTTGCCGCACGCGCTGATGCTTCCCGCCTGCACCTCGAAGTTCTGGATTTCCTGAATGCCTGACGAGTTGCTGGCGTTCTGCGAGACGTTGGTAATGAGGAGTTGCTGTTCGAGCGGCGCGCTTTCATTGACCTGCGGAGTTTCGCTGGCAGGAGGCGTCGGCTCCGAAGCGGGCGGCACATTCGCGCTCGTAATCGTGAGATCCGCCTGTCCTAACTCCTTCCCATCGGACGCGAAGACGGTCACGGTCCCTTGCGTGAACGAGGAATCTGCTGCGAGATGCAGCGTGCTGCCATCTATAGATACTGTCAATCCCGCAGGCGCGTTCGCGAGATACGTCAGTGAATCGAAGTCGGGGTCGAAGAAGTGCGACGCGAGGTCAATGTCAAGAGTTCCATTGATGGTGAACGCCGTTTCGCCGGTCCAGCCGGGCGCATGGTTGACCGTGAAATTGTCATCCGTGGTCGTGTGTCCCGTCGGAAACTCAAGCTTGCCGACGGTGAGAAGCACGAGCGCGAGGACTACGGTCACTACCGCAATCTCTCCCAGATGCTCTTTTTGCTTCATCGATACTTCTTTTTCTCTTTCAGGTCCCGCTTGAGCCGCGCGAGTTCGCGGTTGAGTTCATCGAGGTACTTGCGCGTGTCGTCGCTGACGCCTCGTTCGACTTTGCGCGGCGTGAGCAGCTTGCGCACGTTGCGCATCAAGGGCTCTTTCGGCAGCACGATGGGCGTGTGCGGTTCGTGGAGCGAGACTCCGTGGAGGAGCGGCACGTGCTTGTGGCGCTTGCGTTCCCAGAAGATTGCCCCGACGTACGCGCTTGCCGCGATGAGCATGATGACGATGAGCGTTCCCGACGGCAGCTTGCAGACGTTGTTCTGGAGCGCGATGAGCGCGAGCGTGACGAGTGACACGGCGCTGCCGCCATAGAGCCACTTGATGTTCATGTTCCTGCGCAGCAGGTAGTGCCTGACCAGGAAACTGAGGACGATGAGGAGCACCGCGGCAAGCAGCACGCCCGAAACGAGCGGCGTTTCAATGCAGAGGTTTTCAATCGTGTAGATGGACGCGCAGTCCTGCGGGCAGTTCTCGGCGGTCTCGCCCTCGCCGCACCAGCCGTTGCCGCACAGGCAGCCCGTCGGGTCGTAGCGCTGCTCCGGCGGAACCGGCTTGCCGATGATGGCGTACTGGTCGTCCGGACTGCAGTCGTTCACCGAGAACCGCACGTACTTGTCCTGTCCGACGAGCGGGGATTCAGCGGTGGAGGTGCCAAAGTCTGTCGTGAGGAGGCGCTCGACGACGCGGATGCCCGCTTCATTGTCAATCAGGTCCGTGTGCGTCAGGTTGACTTCGAAGTAGTTCTGGCAAGGGTTGTTAATCTGCGACTTTCCGACTTTCTGCGCGCTTTGGACGGTGATGAGCCCGTCGTTCTTGACGGTGTAGTTTTCGAGCAGCTTGCTGGTGACCTGGAAGAATCCGAGGTTGAAATCGTAGGGGTGCGTGCCCGCGAGCACTTCGTATTCGACGCCGGGCACGCGCGGGATGTCCTTGCCCGCGATGGTTGCCTGGATGAGTACGCTGTTGAGGTTGAACGCCCGCGCCAGCGTTTGCTGCGTGACGGTGTTGTCGAGCAGGTTTCTCAATGCCTGGATTGCGGGCGCTCCGCCGGTCGGAGAGCCGACGAGGATTGCCTTGCGAACCTTTGTGACGGTGCTGTCGTGCCTTTGGTACGCGTCGTAGAGCGCCTGCTGGACAATCAACCCGCCGGCGCTGTGCCCGACCAGATAGATGTTGTCGTACCGGTTGGCGCGGAGCAGCAGCGCGTCCGCGAGGTCCTGTCCGAGCGCTTCAACGGACAGATTGGAGGGGTAGTCGAACGTCCACGCGTCGAACGGCTGGTTGGTTGAGCGGAAGTCGTCAATCATGAAGTTATAGGTGTCCGCGCTGCTAAACGCGCCGTGGATAAGCACGATTGCCGTGCGCGCATCGGGGTACGCGTACTGGCGCTCGAAGTGCGCGGTGTCGCACGCCTTGCACGTGATGCCGACGGTGGCGAGCACCGCCTGCTTGCGCGTCGCGTCGTAGACCGCGCGGAAGTCCGCGATGCGGACGACGATGGTGTTGCCGATGATGTTCTGGATTCCCTTGACGGGCAGCCACGTGCCGTTGAGCAGCGCATACACACTCACGCTGTCGGGCTCAACGCCCTGCGCGAGCGGCACGGGGAGCGTGACCGTGACGGGGAGCTCGCGCGCGGACGCGTCAGCCAGCTCGACCACCATGGGCGTTCCGAGGATGACGAGGCTGGGGTTCGCGGGGTACGGGACGCGGACGGAAAGCGCGGAAATGCGCGCGGTCAGGGGGTTGCCCTCGCTCGCGAACGTGTAGCCGTGCGTCATCACGGCGTTGTCGCCGGGCTGGAGGTGCTTGAATTCGGAAATGAACACGCTCAGGTTCTGGGGGGTGAGCACGCCTCGCGAGCCCAGCGCGTCTTCACGCGTTTGCGAGCGGAGCGTGTAATTGCCGCACACCTGCGCAAGGTTTTCGACCTGCTTTGAAGAGACGTCAACGCACGTGTCCGCGGTGCAGCGCAGGACGCGCAGCGCGGTGAGCGAGTCTGGCACTTGGAACGTGAGGTCGAGGTTATCTCCGCGGCACGAGAGCTTGAACGGAGGCGAAGCGAGCTTGTAGCCCGACGGAATCGCGTTCGTGATGTCGATGCTGCTGCGCTGCGCGATGACTTGCGTGCTGTTCTGACGAGTCACTTGCCCGCAGCGCAGGTTGGTGTTGCCGCCCAGCTGAACGGGCTGCTGCACTTGCGGAGGCACGGGGCACGACATGCTTTCTGCGGGCTTGCTTCCGGTGGTGCCGCAGCTGTTCACGTCAACGCAGCTGCGCGTGGCGGTTCCGCCGGGCGCGCACGTTGTCCACGGATCGCAAATCCAGCTCTCGGCGCAGGTGCAGGGCTGGGTGAGCGCGGGCATTCCCGCGGGCGAGCCGCAGCTGTTGCTGTCGATGCAGACTCTGCTTTGGCTGCTGCTGACGCACGAGCCCCATCCGCCGCAGCCCCAGTTGGGCGTACAGCTCGGACCACCGCCGCCGCCGCCCGCGGGCGGTACAACAACCGCGGTCATTGTCGTGGTGATGGTCGGTGTTGTTGCGTTGATGCTTGCGTTTGTGCTGACGAACGCGGTGACCGTGGCATCGTACGCTCCGCTGGTGTTCGAGTGCCCGACATCGAGCGTCACCGTGCCGGTGGTTCCGGCGCTGAGCGTGATGTTGGTCGCGCTGAGCGTGACGATGTCGGCGCTGCTGATGTTTTGTACCGTGAGGTTGTACGTGTTGGCGCTGGTGCCGTTGTTGCCGACGGTGATGGTGTAGGACACGGAACTGCCGACGGTCGCGCTGCCGGACGTCGCGCTCGTGGTGATGTTGACCGCGGTCACGGACGTGATATTCGTGACGAATATCTGCGATGTTGCGTTCAGACTGGAGTTGGTGTTCTTGAACGCGGTTACGGTGGCGTTGAACTGTCCTGACGTCGGGTTGCCGATGAGCAGGGTGATGGTGCCGGTGGAGCCGCCGCTGAGCGTGATGTTCGTCTGGCTTAGGTTTGCGGTCGCCGCGCCGTTGATGTTCTGTAGGGTAAGGTTGTACGTGTTGGCGTTGGTGCCGTTATTGCCGACGGTGACGGTGTAGCTCGCGTTAACGCTGCTGAGGATTGCCTGGCTCGCGGGGGTTCCCGTGATGTTCACGCCGTCCGTTCCCGACGGGAACACGGTGTTGATGAACGGGCAGTCCGCGGGAGTCGCTCCGCTAACGGTGGAGTTGATGACGGTGCAATTGTTCAGCACGCTTCCCGAGACGTTGCTGTTGATGATGCTGCTGTTGGTGATATTGGTGCCGTTGACCCTGCTTACGTTCAGTAGCGAACTGTTGATGAGGCTGTTGAACTTCGTCGAACCGGCGATGGTGCTGTTGATGACCATCGTGCCGTTGTCGGTGCTGTTCCGTTCTGTCGAGCTGATGATGGTCGCATTGGTGTTGTTGCTGCCGAGAACGACCGAGTTGATGATGGTGCAGTTGGTCTTGATGCTGTCCGTCACTGTCGAGTTGATGACGATGCAGTTGGTCAGTGAGCTGTTGGTGATGATGGAGTTGTTGATTTGGCTGTTGTTCTTGACGCTGTTCGTGATGGTGCCGTTCACGACGATGGTGTTGGTGTCCGTGCTGCCGATTTCCGTGCTGTTGATGAGCGTGGAGTTGATGTTGGTGCTGCCCGCGACATTGCTGTTGATGATGATGCTGTTGGTCTTGGTCGAGCTGTTGATGGTCGAGTTCGTGACGCTCGAATTGGTGATGGTGCTGTTGATGACGGTGCTATTGCTCGTGATGTTACTGTTACTCTTGGTGGAATTGATGATGATGCTGTTGTTGACGAACGAGTTCGTGTCCGTGGAGTTGGTCTCGTTCGAGTTGATGAGCGTGCTGTTCGTGTTCGTGCTGCCCGTGACGACGCTGTTGACGATGGTGCAGTTGTTCTTGACGGAGTTGATGATGGTTGAGTTGTCGACGGTGCAGTTCGTGACGGTGCTGTTCACGAGCCGCGGGTTGAGCACGGTTGTGGACTGCGTCGCCGTGAGCGTGAAGATGCCGCCGCTGGAGTTCGCGAACGTGACGTTCGCGCTGTTGTTGATGAGCGTGCCGTTCGTGACGTTGAGCACGAGCACGGTGATGTTGATTTGCGAGACGTTGTTCGCGCTGATGTTCAGCAGCTGGAACGTGTCGTTGGTTCCCGCGAGCGGGGCGGGGCTTGCGCTGACGAACCGCGCCTGCGGCGGGTACACTTCAATGACGGTGATGTTGAACGCGCTGCCGTTGTTCACGGTGAACGCTATGCTGTAGTTCAGGAGTCCGCTCGAGTTCACGGGGTCGGGCGTGTCGGTCTTGACCAGCGTCGCGTTCAGCCCGGCTGCCGCCTGAGCGGGGACCAAGACGGTGGTGTTCTGGCTCGCGTTCAGGTACACGACCGCGCCTGTCTCGTTGGAGAAGCTCGCGTTCGCGGTATTGTTGATGACGACGCCGTCGTTGGTCGCCATGCTGATGTTGAGCGAGATGTTGATGAGGACTGTCTGTCCGGCGCTGAGGTTGCCGACGAGGAACCGGCTCTGGTTCGCTCCGATGGGGGACGGTGAGGCGTTCACGAAGAACGTCTCGGCGGGGTACGATTCGTTGACCGACAAGTTATAGGCGGTGGCGTTGCCGTTGTTGGTGAGGTTGATGACGTAACGGATTATCTGCGTGATGTTCTGCGGGTCGGGGCTGTCGGTCTTGCTCATGCTGATGTTGGTGATGTTGTAGATCGGTCCCTGGATGGTCGTGCTCTGCGTGGCGTTGAACGTGACGGGGTCGCCGGTCGTGTTGTACGCCGTCAGGTTTGCACTGTTGTTCAGCACGACGCCGCCGGTGTTGTTGCTGAGGACGCGCACGCTGATGTTGATGCTGTAGGTGCTTCCTGCAGTGAGGTTGCCGATGAGGAATGTGTTGTTTGTTCCCGAGACCGGCGAGGGAGAAGACGTGTTGAACGTCGTCTGCGGCGGGTACGTGTCCGAGACAGTCATGTTGATGGCCGTGACGTTGCCGACGTTCGTGATGTTGATAGTGTAGTTCAAGAGTTCGCCGAGCTTGACGGGGTCGGGATTGTCGCTCTTGTTCATCGAGATGTTGACGATGTTCTGCGTCTCCTCGCTGCTGTACATCGTGAACGAGGAAACGTTGTACGTGAACGCGGTCGTGTTGTAGTTGTCCTCGACGCACTGCGGCGGACTGCACGGGATGAGTCCGGTGTCGAAGTTGTTGAACGCGACCGTCGGCTCGGGGTTGACGCGGAAGATGTTTTGCAGCGTCAGCATCGCGCTCTTGTTAAGCGCCGTGAGGTTGGTGCTGTTGAGGAAGATTTTGTTGAAGCTCAGGTTGAGTCTGACCAGCGAGACGTTGGTGACGTTGGACAGGTTGAACGCGCCCAAGATGCGCAGCGTGCCGTTGGGCGAGACAAAGCGGGTGTCTTGGAACACGTTGAGCGTCGCGCCCTGGTCCGTCTTAATCCACGTGCTGTTGCTCAGGAGAGTGGTGTTGCGGAACGAGGTGTTTATCGCGCCTGATGTCAGCCAGATGGCCGTGTCTCGCCGGCTGCCGAACGTCGTGTTGGTGACGTTCATTCCGATGTGGGATGTGCCGAATCGCGTGTTGTCGTTCACAAGCAGACTGATGTTGTCGCTCATCACGGTGTTGTTGAGGAACTGCATGTCACCTGAACCGCCGCCGAGGAAGCCGCCGATTCGGATACCTTGCCCGTTGTCCAGCAGCGTGTTGCTCGTGACGTAGCCGATGGTCGCTCCGTCGAACAGGATGCCCTCGCTGCTGTTGGTGATGATGTTGCGCGTGAGGTTGTTGCGGTCCGGCGAGCCCGCGAATCCGTTCTGGACGATGATGCCGTCGTTCGGGTGCGCGGTCATCGTGTTGTTTTCTATCAGGTTGTCCGCGCCGCTGCCGAAAACAACGATGCCGTGGTAGTCTCCGTTGAGGCTGTTGTTCACGACGGTGTTGTTGGACGTCGACGTGAAGAAGCCGTTCACGATGATGCCGCCGTTGGGCGCGACCGCGGACGTTCCGTAATAGCCGAGCTGCCAACGGATTTCGTCGCCGGGGCTCGCGTTGAGCTCGCTCAGCGGGATGGTGAAATTGTAGGTCTTGTGCTGCCAGCTCACCAGCGGCGTGTATTCATAGGAGGACGTTCCCCACGTCGCGTTGTCGTTGGTGACGCGGAACGCGCGCGCGGCATTGTTGCCCACGACGATGCGGAGTTCTGCCCAGTCGCCGCCGGGGTCGAGCGTGTTGTCCGCGGACATGTCAAGCCGGGCGGTTAGGTCTGAGGCGGTTGTGCTGAAATCCAATTCCACCGGGCCGCGCGGGTGCGCGGTCATCGGTTCCCACAGCGACGTGAAACTCTGCGGAGCAGCAAGCGTATAGGAGTACGTGCCGCCGCTCGGCCAGTTGATGGGAGCGCCGCCGTTGTTCGCTTCAACAGCGACCATCCGGAACGTGCTGCCGGGCGCAGCCCAGACGAACTCGGTGGTGCGGTTGTCCGCGTCGATGATGTCGTTGTCGCGTTCGGCGAGCTTGGCGGCAGGGTGGGTAATGCCGTGCGTCAGGTCGTTCGCGCTTGCAGGAGCCGCGCCGTCCAGGAGTGCAAGGTCGATGTGCGCAGTGTCGGTTCCGGACTGTGTCAGTCGGATGCGCGCCGTGCCTGCCGGAACGTGCAGCGTCTGGTCGGAATACCGGTCCAGGAAGTGCATCTGCCCGACGGTCTGCCATGCCCCGTTGTACGCCTCAACCGTAAATGAGGCGACGCCGTTGCGCGCGAGCGAGTTGTTGGTGACGCGGTAGAAGTCGCCGACAATCTCGAGTCCGTACTGCCCGCTGTGCACGACGACGTTATTGGTGATGTTGCTCAGGCCGCCGGTTTCTCGGATGTTGTTGCGGGGAGCGTTGTACGCGCGGTTGTCGGTGATGTTGTTATAGTAACCGTTGAACGCTTCCAGGTTGATCCAGCTCGCGTTCATCAGCGTGTTGTTGAAGAAGTGGCTGTTGTTGCTGTACGCCTCGATGTTGTAGAAGAAGCCGAACAGGTTGCAGTTCCTGATGGCGACGTTCTTCACGACGTTCGTGGAGGTGCCGACGTCCAGGCCGTCCCCTGACGAGGTTCCGACAACATAGAAGTTGTTGCAGTCCACCGTGATGTTGTCCTGGTAAATGTAGAGGCAGGTGAGGTTGGAGGACAGGTCGTGGTCAAGCTTGAGCGTCAGATTCGTGACGTTGTCGTCGAGGTCGTACGTCCGGCAGCCCGTCGTTTCCTGGAGGGAATACGTCGTGAATCCGGTGACGTTGTAGGAGAACCTTCCGTCGGGCTCGCGCAGGTAGGTTTGCCCGCCGCCCACAATGCGCGTGCCCGTGCATCGCGGGCTGTCGCACGTGCTGAACGTGCCCGTGTCCGCGAGGTCCACGGTCGGCAGCGCGCCGGTGAAGTTGATTGCGCTGAAGATGAGGTTCGCCGTGCGGTTGAACGCCGCGCCCGCCGGGGCGGTGGTGTTGACGAAAATGCGGTTCCCGGACAGGCGCATCAGCTGCGACAGCGCCGCCTCTTGCGTGATGTTCAGGGACTGCGTGAAGTTGAGCGTGAAGTTCGTGTCGTAAATCACGAGCGAGCCCGGCCCGGGGATGAACGTGGCGTTGAACACGTTGTCCAACGCGTTGTCGAGGTACACTGCCGCCCGCGGGACGCCGACGAACGTCGTGTTATGGAACCGGTTGCCATTGGAGTGGATGACGTACAGACCGTAGGAGCGCGACGTGTTGGTCTGGATGATGTTGTCAATGAAAGTGTTGTTGCCGAGCTGGGTGTCCATGAAGATGGCGTGGCTGAGGTTGCCGTTGATGACGGTGATGTTGTTCCCGCGGATGGTGGAGTTCGCGGCTTCCAGCAGGATGCCGTGGCTCTCGTTGCCGCCGGTGGCGATGATGGTGTTGTTCGCGATGGTGTACCGCACCGGGGGCGCGGACGAGATTGCGTCGTACTCGAACTCGTTGAGCATGAACCCGGTCGGCGTGTACCTGCCCGAGCCGCGCACGGCGCAGGTGAAGTTGTTCTGTCCGACGACAAACGAGCTCGCCGGGAGCGGGACGTCGGCGATGAAGCTGCAGTCGTTCGTGAACGAGAACGTCGTGTCCGGGCGTTGGTTGTCGAACGTGACGAGGTTGTTGTTCAGCGTGCACCGGACGATTTCGCCGCCGGTCATGACGACGCGCCCGCCCGTGGGGGCGGTGGTGGTGTTGAACAGCAGCAGCGTCTGGTAGATGTAGTTCGTCCCGCCGCTTCCGCACGCGTTGGTGATGGGAGCTGCCACGCTGCTGTTGGAGAAACGCAGGCTGCAGTTGCCCGCGATGCCGGTGCAGCGGGGCGTGATGCTGAAGAGGTTGACCACGTCCAGCGGCGAGTCTACCAGCCGTACGGTGCCAGTTTCGGCCTGCGTTCCCTTGACCCAGATGCCGACGTTGTCGCGCGAGCCGTTGGTGATGATGGTGTTGTTGATGATGCTGACATTGCTCGCGCCGAAAATGGCGATGCCGCGGTAGCGCACGCCTCCGTTGTTGACGCGGCGGACGACGCAGTTCTGGATGGTGAGGTTGTTGAGCCCGGTGTAGTTCAGGCCGTTTGTGTCGTTCAGGTTGCCCGAGCCGTACGCGAGGAGCCTGCCGCCGCAGTCAACAAGGACGTTGTTGGCGTTGGTGACGATGGCAGTGCGGCTCGCGTTCGCGGTCAGCCCCGTCAGCACCGTGTTGTTGCCGCCGAGGATGCTGATGGCTTCGTTTCCGGAGCTGGTGATGTTGCCGCCCGTGAGCGTCGTGCTGTTGCTTCCCACCACGAGCAAGCCCGTGCTTGAGGCGGTAATCGTGATGGAGGACATCGAAAGGCTCGCGCCGCCGGTGGCGTTGATGCCCACGCTGCCCGTGCTCGAGACGTTCGCCGTTGTGATGCTCGCGCTCGCTCCCGCAAGCGTCAGCCCGGCGTTTGTGGCGCTGATAAGCAGATTGGACAGCGCCGTGCTCGCGGTGCCGTTGACCGTGAGACCGGTTCCGGTGCTGCTGAGGTTGATGTTCGCGAAGAGCGCGTGCCCGGCGCCGTTGACAAAGATGCCCGCGGTCGCGCTGCTGTTGACGGTGATGTTGGTGTAGTTTCCTGCGGTGCCCTCAATGAACAGGCCCTGCGAGCTGGATAGGAAGTGTCCGCCGGCGATGAACGTCTGGTTGGTGTCCGTTCCGTTGATGGCGGGGCTGGTGCTGCCGGTCGTCTTGATGCTGGTGTCGTTCACGACAAATCCGGCGACCGAGTGCAGCAGCGCGCCGAGGCTGGCGGTCGCGAGCGTGGAAATCTGGTCGCGCACTAGTGAGATGTTGCTTGCATTCACGACGTGGATGGCGTCCGAGAGCGGGAAGAAGGTATTGTTCTGCGTGATGATGCAGTCCTGTACGGTGATGTTGGTCGCGTTCTCAATCTGGAAGGCGTATCCCTGCGCGCCCGTGGCGTAGTCGATGTGGTTGCCCGCGCAGTCAACCGTGACGTTGTCGGAATAAATGATGAAGCACGTGTCGTTCGCCGACAGGTTGGTGCTGAGCTGGAAGTACCCGGGCAAGTCTATTTCAGCGCAGGTCGTGATGTTGCGCGTGCTGTAGTTCGAGAAGCCCGTGACGTTATAGACGAAGACGCTTGCCGTCGTGTCCTGAATGGTGCAGTGGTCGTCCGAGCAGTCGTTGAAGGAGCCGCTGAAACCGGGGTCGATACTCGGCACGATGCTAATCGGGTAGATGTTCTTGAACGAGAGCAGCGCGGGATGGTTCAGCGCCTGACCGAAGGGGTGGGTGGTGTTGATGCCGATGCCGTTCAGCGTGATGTTCACGACGACCGAGAGATTGGTGCCATTGGTGAGATCCAGCGGCGTCGTGAACGCGATGTCGCCGTCAAACGTTTCCAGCGTCAGCGGCTGCTCGCCGCCGAGGACGGTGCCGTTGAAGAACTGGTTCAGGTCATTGACGACATCGATGCCGTTCAGCGTGTAGTTGAGACTGGTATTATAGAACGCTTGCTTCTCCGAGTCCATGACGAGAACGGCGGTGCCGTTCGCCGCCGAGGTGCTGTTGAAGCTGTTGTCCGCGAAATAGTTGCGGTTGGAGCCGTCCGTGACATGAAGCGCGTTGCTGTTGTTTCCGCCGTTCACGGCGGTGACGGTGTTGTTCACGAAGCGGTTGTCCGAGCTGCCGTTCAGCGCCGCGGCAATAAACGAGAACTCCGACAGCTTGAATCCGTTTTCGGTTCCGGCGCCGGAGCCCGAGACTCGGCAGGTCAGATTGTTGAAGCCCGCGACAAAGTATGATCCAGGGATGTTCGCCGCACCGTACTCGCCGCAGGAGTCCGTCTGTTTGCCGCGGCCGTACCACGTTCGTTTGGGCGGGTGTTCTCCGTTGAGATGGAGCAGGAAGTTGTTGTTCAGATAGCAGTCCACCAGCTCGCCGCCGAGAATCTGGATGCGCGCGCTCTGCGGGATAGTTGTCAACGTGAAGTTGACGAGCGTGTCGTATTTGTAGCCCTTGCCGTCCTGGCAAATCTTGCGTCCGTACCAGGTGCAGTCCACTCCCGGTGTGGCGAAGCAGACTTTGCACGCTTGGATGTTGCCTGAGAAGTTGCCGCCGCAGACCGGGTTGTTGATGCTGCCGTCGGGCGAGACGACGTCGAACCGCGCGATGGGGCTGCCGAGCGCGATGCCGTGGTTGGAGCCGTTGCCCGACGTGGCGATGTAGTTCTTATCGATGGTGCTGTTGTGGCTGTTGAACATGCTGATGCCGTAGCTTCCGGTCGTGCCGTTCGGCAGGAGCGTGTTGTTCAGGATGATGACGTTCATCGCGAACGTGAGGTTAATCGCGCTGCTGTCCGGCTGGCCGCCTTGCTGGTCGGTGATGAGGCAGTTGCGGATGGTGGCGTTCGGGATGCCGTCCACCACGACGCCGCTTCCCGCCGAGATGTTGCCGTAGAAGATGCTGGTGCCGTTGCAGTCCAGCGTGATGTTGTTCGCCTGCACGGTGAAGCAGGTGCTGTTGCTGGAAACGTTGTTGAGCAGGATGTACGCCGTGTTCGTTCCCGAGAGGTTGGTGCACGCGGTGATGCCGACGAACGGCGACTGGCCTTCCTGCGTGCCGAACCCGGTGAAGTGGCTGACGTTGAACTTGGCGGTGCTGACGCCGGATGTCTGACGCGTGCACGTGTTCGCGGGGCAGGTGACGAAGTTGTTCGTGTCGTTGAAGTCGA
The DNA here is from genome assembly GCA_041488275.1 of Candidatus Nanoarchaeia archaeon. Classification (GTDB taxonomy): domain Archaea; phylum Nanobdellota; class Nanobdellia; order Woesearchaeales; family ARS49; genus DSQK01. The sequence continues at coordinate 13,282 of JBGPOY010000001.1, read as the reverse complement.
CCGTCGGGAGCGGGAGAATGAAGTTCACTCCCGCCAGCGTGATGAACGCGCTCGTGTTCAGGAATGAGACGTTCGTGGTGTTCACGAAAATGCGGTTGAAACTCATGTTCAGTACCGAGGCACTGACGTTGAGCGACGAGCTGAAGTTGACCGTGCCCGTGCCCGTGAATCGCATGGTGCCGTTGCCGGTCACGAAGGTGTTGTTCGTGAAGTTGAGGTCTTCGTTGGGGTTGCTCAGCTGAATCCATTGCACCATATTGACAAAAGTGTTGTTGATGAATCTGGAGTGGTTCCCGCCGAGCAGGTTGATGCCTGCCGAGGAAGGAGTGTTTACCGTCAGGATGTTGTCGGAGATTGTGTCATTGGATGACGCGATGGAAACGCCGATTGCGTGGCTGAGGGTGCCGTTGGTGGCGATGCTGTTTCCTCTGATTGTGCTGTTGGTCAGTCGGATAACGAGGATTCCGTAGTTGTCAGTCGTGCCGTTCATGACGATTGAGTTGTTTTCGATGCGGATGTTGTCGTTGGGGCCACTTGATACACTGATGCCGCGGGTGCTTTGAGCGTTGGGGCCGGTGCCGCGGATGGTGTTTGAGGTGATGTTGTTCGAGTTGCTTCCGGTGATGACGATGGCGCTGCCTTGGAGTTGTGCGGTGATGGTGTTGTTGATTGCTGCGGAGAATGTTGCGCTGGAGAATTCTATTCCTGCAGTTTGGCCACCCGTGATGATGTTGTCACGCGCGATAATTCTTGCTCCGCTGGCTGTCAGGCCCTTTCCAGGATTGCTTGGTTGGAGGTTGTTGTTGGAGAAGATGCTTCCGATGTCATTTGTTACTGTGATGCTGTTGCTGGTGACGGCTATGTCGCCGATTGTCATGTTGTTGAACGCGATGAGGTTTTCCGAGCCATTGGTGCTGACGAGGTTGTCCTGCGCGGTAGGTTGCAATGCCTGGAAGACGTGAATGAGGTTGTTGCCTGTGATGTTGTTCTGCGATGAATATTCAATCAAGACATCATACGAACTATCGCCTGAGGTTTTCAGGGAGAAGTTGCTGGCGTTGATGCGGTTTCGTGACGAATTCAGCAGCGAAAGGCCAAAGTTACTGCTGGTGCCGTTCCCCATTGTCGATACGTTGTAAATGAGACTGTCGTTCGTGTTGTCGAACCGAATGGCGCCTTTTGAAGCGCCCGTATCAGTTTTATTGTCAAGAATGACGCAGTTGCGAATCGTGACGTTCGTGCGGTTTTGGGCGAGGACGCCGTAGTCGCCGCCTGTTCCTGCGTTGTCAAAGTAGATTATCGAGCCGTTGCAGTCGAGGAAGATGTTGTCCGCGCCGAACTGCATGCACGTGCCGGTGCTGGAAACGCTTTGGTTGAGTACGCTGGACTGCGTGATGGTGCCGCACGTTGAGTTTCCCGGAATGTCTTGTGTGGAGTAGATCGTCCAGTGGCTGACGTTCATGGCGAATGTGCTGCCGTCATAGCTGATGTTTGTGCAGACATCGGCGGGACAGGTCACGAAGGAGGTTCCGTCGGTAAAGTTCACGACGGCGAAGGGCCTGATGAACGAAAGCCCGGAAAAGGTGACGAACGAGCTGGTGTTGAAGAACGGCAACCCGCTGGTGTTGAGCTTCGCTTTGTTGAATGAGATGTTCACTTCCCTTGCGTCCATAATCAGCGTGCCATTGAGGAAGAACTGTCCGGGGAACCGCGCGCTTCCGTTGCCGGTCCTGAACGTCGTGTTCGAGAAGTTGTTGATGCTGCCCGTGCTGCTCATCCATTCTTCGCTCGCCGAGATAATCACGGTGTCGTTGAATTGCGAATAGTTTGTGCCCGCCACGCTGGCGACGATGCCATACGTTCCTGCAGTGGCGGTCGTGATGGTAGTCCTCACAAACGTGTTATTCATCGCGTTCGTGAACAGGAAGATTCCGCTGCCTCCCTCTGAAGTGATGGTATTGCCGCGGAACGTGTTGGAGGAGACGCCCCCTCCCCCGCCGGTCAGCCTGATTCCGTGGTTGTCGGTGCCGCTGCCATTGGAGACAATCGTGTTGTTCTCGAACGTCACGTTCTGCACGATTGCCGAAAGATGTATTCCGTCGTTCGAGTCGGTACCGAAGGTGAAAATCATGTTTCCGGTGATGTTGTTCTGGCCGACTGCTGCCTGGAGGTGGATTCCGTGGTTTGAATTGGACGAACCGTTGGCCATGATAGAGTTGTTCTGAATCTGGTTGAAGAGCGGCCCGTCTGCGCCCCCTGATTCGAGACGAATTCCTGCGTTGTTCGTGCTGCCCTGCAACACTCCGGTGCGGATGACGTTGCCGCTGACGTTGTTGCGCACCGCGTTACCCAGCAGATAAATGCCGAAGTTCGAGCCGCCCGACGTCGAGCTCGTATTGATGGTGTTGTTCCACACCACGTTGTCGTTCGCGGTGGTAAGCAGATAGATGCCGTAGTTGCTGCCTGCGGTTCCGTTGGTTCGGATGAAGTTGTGCGCGACGGTGTTGTTTGACACCGCGACCAAATTAATTCCATCCTGGCCAGAAGTCTGTCCGTACGTGGTGATGTCGTTGTACACGATGAGCGTGCCGTTGGCGGGCGAATTGACCGACACTCCGGTGTTGCCTGCCGAACCGCTGCTCCCGTTTGTGATGATGATGTTGCCCCAAACCGTTACGTTATGGGCTCCGTTGGATATGCTGACTCCTACTCCTGAGGCGCCTCCCACGCGAATGGTGTTGTTTGCGACCGTCGCGTGTGCGACTTCAAGTTGGAGCATCGCCCCGTGGTTAACGCCCGCTCCGCCGCCGGTGAGAATGAAGTTCCCGATGATGTTCGTGTCATTCACAAATGTCGTGACCATGATTGCCGGGTTCGTTCCCAAGAGCGCACCGTCGGTGAGCAATGTGTTGTTAGAAATCAGCACGTTGTTCGATTCATTTTCCACGCGGACTGCCTGCGTGTCCTGGAAGCCGTAGACTGATATGAAGTTGCCCGTGACGTTATTGAATGACGCATTGCCGAGCAGGAATACTCCATAGACGCTGTTCGTCCCATTCGTCTGGACGGTGTTGTTGACCACCGCAGTAAACCTCGTGTTGTTCCGCAGCAAGACGCCAACGCTCTGTCCTGTCCCGTTTGATTGGATAGTGTTGTTGAAGATGAGGCTCGCGCTCATATTCGTGAAATTAATGCCAATCCCGGAACTTCCTCCGTTGTTGCCGTCTTGGATGAGGCAGTTCCTGACGGTGATGTTCCTGTGGCCGTACGCCAGCACTCCTGACGTGTTGCCCTGCCCTGACGTGTCGTACGTGATGGTGGTGCCGTTGCAGTCCAGCGTGGCGTTGTCCGAGGTGATGTTGAAGCACAATCCTGCTGACGTGACGTCGTTGCCGAGCGTGCTGAGGCCCGCACTGAGGTTTCCGCACGTGCTGATGTTCGACTGGATGCTGAAACTTTCAATGATTTCCTGAATTCCCGTCTTGTTGCTCGCGTTCTGCGAGACGTTGGTGACGAGCGGCTGCTGCTCCAGCGGCGCGCTCTCATTGACGGGCGGCGGAGTTTCGTTGGCGGGAGGCGTCGGCTCCGGCGTAGGAGTCGTCTGCGCGTTTGCACTTGTGACCGTGAGGTCCGCCTGTCCGAGGTCAATGCCGTCGGACGCGTAGACGGTCAGCGTCGCGTGGTCGAATGACGGGTCGGCGGCAATCTGCAGTGTACTGCCGTCAATCGTGACCGTGAGCCCCGCAGGCGCGTTCGCGAGGTACGTGAGCGTGTCAAAGTCGGGGTCGAAGAAGTGCGACGCGAGGTCAATGTCAAGAGTTCCGTTGATGGTGAATGACGTCTCGCCGGTCCAGCCGGGCACGTGGTTGACGGTGACGTTGTCCTCGGCGGTAAACATGCCCGTGATGCCGTTGCTCGACGCGAACAGCAGCACGCCGATGAGCATCGCGACGAGCGTCGCTGCCGCGTACGGCGTCAGCGTGGACGGCTTCACTGCGGCACGCTCCACACGCGGCGGGATTCAAACGCGCATTTCCAAAATGTCAGAAAATCTCGGAGGTCTTTTTCGTGCGATTCGGGGACGAGCAACACCGCGCGTCCGAGCTGGTCGATGTTCCATTCCTTGACGATGCCGGACTTGCCGTCGCGGCCCTTGATGGCGTAATAGAAACGGACTTTGTCGGTCTTCGACAAGTGCTCGATGGCGTAGGTGAAAATGACGAACGGCGCGGCGTTGTGCGGAGGGCTGCTGCTAGCGTGATGCTCTTTCTTCTCGTGGTTACTGTCAACTCCCTCTTTGATGCACTCAACCTCTTGTTAGTCGAGTTAACAGAAATAGTATTTAAACTTTACGATGTTGTACGATTTCGCGACTTTTCTGAAAGAAAACGAATTTGAGGGCTTTTTTGTTAAATTGATTAACAACTCCCTTTCTCTGATGTTAAGTAGGTTAACATCGGTGACTTATATAGTTTTCCCCACTCAAGAATACGGTTTGCGGCGCATCGCTTTGCACACCAGGCAGGTAAAAACGACCTTGCCGACCCGGGTTCGCACACGAACGCTTGCTCCCGGCATCCAGTAACTACCGCACTTCTTGCAGTAACGATAGCGGAACTTGGCAGGCATCCGCACCTTGTACCGCGACTGAATCTTGCGCGCCAGCGTCACATAGCGTTTCGCGAGCGCGGGCTCCTTCGAGAACACCTTGCGCGCCTGCTCGAACAAAGAATCGATGCGTTCCAGCGCAACCCTGCGGTGCGCCTGCTTGTCGTGCTCGCGGGGCATACTCAGAGGCTGGCGCGGGAGTTATATAATCATTCCTGTTCCACAAATCTGAAATACTGCAGTCAAACCGAATTCGTTATGTTCTCCTTTATCAAGAAACTGCTGGGCAAAAGCGAGCCTGCAGCCGCAGCGGTCGAGAACGTTGCGCGGGCAGATCTGGCACGCTGGGTTGAAGCGCGGACGCAGCCCCTGCGCGAGCAGGCGTCTCGCGCCTTTACGGAGCAATCCCTGCAATTGAGAGAAGCATTGGACAAACTGAACGACGCCGTCGAGGCGCTGCGCAACGCCCAGCTCATCAACCCGAACATCACGGAACGCGAAAAACAATTCATGGCCGGCAACCGCGAGGCGTTCATCCGCGCCGCCGAACAGTTCAAAGCAAGCGTCGTTCCTCCTGCGAATCAGGAAGAAGTGCAGCTCTTTGCGCAAACGGTTCACACTGCAGGGCGCACGCTGCTGGAAACCATCCCGCGCCAGTTCCAAATCCTGCAGGAATTCTTCGCGCACGAGGCAAAGGACGTGCTGAAAGCCGCCGAGACCGTCGAGAACCAAGGCAAAGCGATGGCGCAGTCGTACGAACAGGCGTTCGGCGGCGTCGCAACCGTGAGGCTCGCGATTGACGACCTCGAACGAGCGCTGGACGCGCGGACGGCGCAGGAATTGACCGCGCAATCGCGCCGCGACCAGCTCCGTCAGGTCGAGCGCGAGCTCGCTGACGCACAGCGCACGCTCGCGGCGCTCGAGCAAGGAACCGAATACGCGATTCTCAATCAGCGCAAGCAGGAACTGCAGACGCTGACGGACCGCATCAAGACGCTGCGCGCGTCTCTCTCCGAGCGGTTCTCCAGCATCGAGCCGGCGCTCAAAAAATACGAGCACATGACGCTTCACAACCAGGACGTCATCGCGGGCTACCTCAAAGAGCCCGTCGAGACGCTCGCGCGCGACCGCGACCTCACGATTCTCCGCGTCATCGCCGCGATGCGCAAGGAACTCGTCGCGGACCGCATCGACTTGAAAGACCGCAAGAAGGAAAAGGTGCTTGCCGCGATGGACGAACTTACTCCTCTCCTGCTCAACGACTTTCTCAAGCAGTACGGCGCGACACTTCGCCAGCAAAACGAGCTCGTCCGTGCGCTGGACGCGATGCAGGTTTTGCACCAGCTTGCCGCGGCCCGTAAGAAAGTCGCGGCGCTTACCGACGAGAAAACGCGCGTTGAGCGGGAACTGAGCGCACGGAACGAGGCGACGGACGTTGCCGAAACCGCAATCCGCGTTCAAGCGCTCGTGAAACAGGTATTCAACTCAGAAATCCGTATCAGCGGAATTTAACGTAGTTTTCTTCCAACGCCTTGATGCCCGGCAGGGTTTTTCCCGCGATGAAGTCCAGCGAAGCGCCGCCGCCGAGACTCACGTGCGTGAATTTCTTCGCCAGTCCGAGTTGGTTAACGGCGTCCGCGGTGTCTCCGCCGCCCACAATCGTGGTTGCCTTGACGTTCGCGAGCGCCTTGACCAACGCGTTCGTTCCCGCGGCGAATTTCGCTACTTCAAACATCCCGACAGGACCGTTCCAGACCACCGTTTTTGCCTCGGCGAGAATTTCTTCGTAGACTTTCACGGTTTCGGGACCGATGTCGAGTCCCATCATGTTCTTAGGTATCGCGCGCGTGTCGACGGCTTTCGCCTTTGCGGGCTGTTGAGGAGAGGGCGCGACGACGCAGTCGAGCGGCAGCAAAATCTTGCGGTGCCCTTTCTTGAGCAGTTTTTTTGCGAGCGCGATTTTGTCGGGTTCGAATCTGCTCGTGCCGACGCCAACACCCGTTGCTTTTAGGAACGTGAACATCATCGCGCCGCCGATGAGCAGCGCGTCCACCTTGTCGAGCAAGTGCTCGATGGCTTCAATCTTGTCGCTGACCTTTGCGCCGCCCATCATCGCGACGAACGGACGTTTCGGCTTGTGCAACGCCTTGTCCATCGTCTCGATTTCGTTCTGGAGCGAGAATCCCGCGACGCTGGGCAGGAATTTGGTGATGGCGTGGACGCTCGCGTGCGCGCGGTGGCTCACGCTGAACGCGTCATTGACGTAGATGTTCGCCAAGCCCGCGAGCTCCATCGCAAAGTTCTCATCGTTCGCCTCTTCTTCAGCGTAGAAGCGAAGATTTTCGAGCAGGCAGACCTCACCGTAGACGAGTTCGTTGATGGCGTCCTCGACGTCGTTGCCAACCACGTCGTCTTGCTTGTAGACAGGAGTCTTGAGCAGCGTCGCGAGGTGTTTTGCGATGCCGTCGAGCCGGAGCTTTTCGTCAACGCCTTTCGGTCGTCCAAGGTGTGTCATAAGAATGACAATTGCTTTCTTCTGCCGCAAATGATTGATGGTGGGCAGCGCCGCGCGGATGCGCGTGTCGTCAGAAATCCGTCCTTTCGCGTCGATGGGCACGTTGAAGTCCACGCGCACGAGCACCTTCTTGTGCTTGACATTGATGTCTTTCAGCGTTTTGAATGCCATCCTCTTTCAACCAAGGCACGAGGGAGGCATATTAAAAATCTTTGGCTTCCCGTAACTCCGCGTCCCAAGCAGTTTGGTAGAGGGTTGTGCAATTCAGAACGAAAACCTACAACAATACTGCCGGTGCCTCGTGGCTACTTTACGACAAGCTTAATCATGTCAATCATGCGGTTCGCGTAGCCCCACTCGTTATCGTACCAGCCGGAGACGCTGACGAACACGCCGTCGATGACCATCGTGCTTTGCGAGTCGAAAATGCAGCTGTGCGGGTTTTTGAGAATGTCCCTGCTGACGAGCGGCTCGTCCGAATATTCGAGAATGCCCTTGAGATGGTATTTCGCGACCTCGGAGAAGAGCCAGTTGATTTTGTCGGACGTCGTCGGTTTCTTGAGCGTACACGCGAACTGGACAATGCTGCCGTCGGGCGTCGGCACGCGCCACGCCATTCCATTCAACTTTCCTTTCAGTTCGGGAATGGTCTCGGCAACCGTTTGCGCCGCGCCTGTCGTCGTGGGGATGATGTTAATCGCTGCCGCGCGCGCACGACGCAGGTCGCGGTGCGGTGAGTCCACCAAACGCTGGTCGGACGTGTAGCTGTGCGCCGTAATCATCACGCCGCGCTCGACGCCGAAGTTGTCGTTAAGGACTTTGACTAACGGAGCGAGACCGTTCGTGGTGCAGCTCGCGTTGGAGACGATGTGGTGGCGCGTCTTGTCATACATATGTTCATTGACGCCCTTGACAATCGTGATGTCAGGCCCCGAACAGGGAGCGGAAACGACCACCTTGCGCGCGCCTGCAGTGAGATGCGGAGTCGAACCTTCCTTGCTCGTGTAGAGCCCGGTGCTTTCGACGACAACATCGATTTTCAGCGATTTCCACGGAAGTTTGGAGAGGTCTTTTTCCGACAGCACCTTGATGGTCTTGCCGTTGACGACAATCGCGTCGTTCGTGTGGTCAACAGTGCCGGGAAACTTGCCGAAGACGGAGTCGTACTTCAGCAAGTGCGCGAGCGTGTGCGTGTCCGTGAGGTCGTTGACCGCGACCCATTCGATGTCAGGGTCGTTGATGCCTGCCTGAAGAACCTGTCGGCCAATACGTCCAAATCCGTTAATAGCCACGCGGATAGTCATGGCTTGCATGCGTCGCCGTTCGTATAAAAGCATTCGTCACTATTTGCGGGTAGTTGAAAACGTCCTTGCTTGCGTCCCCGGCAGTTTTGAGAATCGTTTGCGAGGAATCGACTGACGTACGACAAAACGTCCTGGGCAGCATCAGGCGGGCTCAATGAATTATGTGAGCGACTTGACGAGTTTCGCGACGAAAAATCCTTCCGTGTCGTTGTCCTGCGGCCAGAGGCGGAGGCATTTCTTCACGTCGGGGTTGTAGGTCACGCCCTCGAATTCGGTGACGGCGGGACCGTGCTTGATTGCCAGATGAATATCGCCGAGTTTCGCGTCGGGCGCGCGGGCGAGGAACGCGCTGATGACTCCTTCATCCTCGTCCGGTTCGGTCGAGCAGGTCGAGTACACCATCGTGCCGCCGGGCTTCAGCACGCGCCACGCCGCGTCGAGCATCTTCGACTGGATGTGCGTGAGCCGCTTGACCATGTCGGGATTCCACAGCTGGACGGTCTTCAACGATTTGCGAATCGTGCCCGTGCCCGAGCACGGCGCGTCGAGCAGCACTTTGTCAAACTGAAATCCCGCGAGCCGCTGTCCCTGCATCTGCGTCACAATCGTGTTGAGGACGCCGCAGCGTTGGAGATTGACGCCGAGCGCGGCAAGCCGGTCGCCCGTGATGTCGTTCGCGACCAGCACGCCCGTGTTCCACAGGTATTGCGCAATCTGGGTTGACTTTGAACCCGGAGCGGCAGCCATGTCAAGCACCGTTTCGCCCGGCTGCGGGTTCAGCACGACCGGAGGAATCATCGACGCCGCTTCCTGAACGTAATAATATCCGAGCGCGTGCTCGGGCGTGTTGCCGATATCGAGGCGTCCTTCCTTGTGTACAATCCAGAATCCTTCCTTGCACCACGGAATCGGCTCGAGATTGAAGCGGTCTCCCAGGCGCGTGATGAGGTCCGGCACGCTGATTTTCAGCGTGTTCACGCGGATGGACTTGCGCAAAAACGAGAGCGAGTATCTGCGGTACGTGTCCCAGTCCGTAAGGCGGGAATAGCGCTCCACGAACTTCGGCTTGAACTCCAGCGTCTCAGTATCGGGAATCGGCTTCAGGTCGGCCATGCCGTCGATACAATCCGCAAGCTTTTTATAACCTTCCCTAGCCCGCAGGAGTGTGAGTGAATATGGGGAGTGAAGACGTTTGGAAGAGATTGCAGCTTATGATCAGCGGACCCGCGCAAGCTCCTGCTTCGGAGCCGAAAGACGACTTCTCAACGCGGCTGTTGCGCGCAACTGACTCGGAATTGGAATGTTTGATTGGCGGCTACCTGCTCCAAAAGCGCCCTGTTTCCATCCGCGGACTGCACGACCACGGCAGTACTCTGGTCGGCAAGGAACATATGCCCACCACGAAGAACGGCATTCGTTCCTACCTTGACACGACGATGAACCCTTCCGCGACGCTCGCAGAATTTGTCCGCGTCGAAACATCAACTGACGAGAACAAGTACGCTCTGACGGATGAAGGCGCTTACTGGCTCCCCGCGCTCGCCCGATACCGGCTTTCGCAGGGGCTCATCCACAACGTTTCTGTCACCGACCTCTTTGGCAGCCGCCGCGACCCGCGCAGCGTCTGCGAATACATTCTCTGCGCTTCAGAAAAAGAAGGAGTCAAGTCCGTGCAAGACCTGTCCGACAAAACGCGGCTGACCATCAAGCAAAGCAGCGACCTGCTCCACTGCCTCGTCGCACAAGGGCTTGCCGAGGAAACCCGAGAAAAGAACGGCAAAGGACTGCGGCTCGCGCTCATCAGCAACGGTCCGCTGTCCGCGTACGCCCGCACGGTGAAGCTCACGCTGGACTACCTCGAGAATCCCGAAGACGCGGCCGTCGGACGCGAAGTGGCGCAAGGCGCGATTCCCGACCGCTTCCTGCACGAGCGTATCGCCCGCTATACGTCCGCAACCGGACGCCGCTGGGGCTACGCCCCGACCGTGTCCGGAATGCCGTAATCACTTCCCCTTCTTCTGGTGCAAGAGCAGCTTCAGCCGCGCGTTCTCGTGCGCGACATTCATCGAGCGCTCGTTCAGCCCGGCGAACTTGTCGCTCAGCTTCACAATCTGCTCAATCAGCCGCTCTTTCGTGCGCTCGTGCGCGTCCCGAAGCCGGTTCAGCTCGTCTTCCTTCTTGTCGTGAAGCTTCTTCACTTCGCTCAATTCCTGCTCAATCGCGGAGAGACGCGTCCTCTGGGTATAGATTATCTTGTCCCGGATGACGGTCGCGTCCGAATTGAACCAATTCAAAAATCCCATTCTTTCACCTCGCGTGTTTTCCTGATTTTTTATGCGTTGTTTTACTCTCGTGATGGTGATGTGTCTCGACGCGGATTTCGTTCGTCACGACAATCCAGTCCGCGCCCATGCCGATGATTCCTCCCTCGGTAATGTCGGCGACGCGCTTCAGCTGCTTGATGGCGAGCCGCAGCGCGTCCGCTCCCTGCGAGCGGAACTTGCTGATATCGATGATGAGCATGCCAGGGCCTTCGCGCAGCTCGGCGAGCGCGCGCTTCAGGTCCTGCATCTTGGCCAGCTCCATCGTCCTCAGCGGGATGCGGTCGGGCTCGTGCGGATTCTCGCTTGCAATCACTTCAGGGTATTCCTCGACCACTTGGTCGTCCTGGCTGAGCTTGCGCGTCGGCTTCTTCGGGTCTTCCTTAATCAGGGTTTCACCGGTGAGCTTGGAGACTGCAAGAGCTCGCACGGCCGCGACGAACGTGCGGTAGTCCATGTAGTCGTAGTGCTCCGCGACCACGATAGGCTCGCGCTTCTTCGTGTCCGTTCCGTCGGCTCCGATGCCGACCAAGGCGAGGCGGCAGACGCGCACGACGAGCGGCGGGTACTTGCGGTAGAGCTTGCGCCATAGCTTCTCGTCGGGCTCGCCGGTGAAGATTTCCTCAAGCGCTTTCTCCGCCATCAGGAGGAGCTCGCGCGCGACGAGCACGTCGTTCTTGTTGCGCGCCAACACATGAGCCTCGTGCCTGACCGGTACGATTGCGCGGCGCTCGAAGAACATGCCGAGCAGCATCGCGAGGACCAGTCCGGAGAGCAGGATGCCCGCGATTGCCGTCAGCGAGCGGCGGAAGAGCTCAATCAAGCCGGGCACTTCGACAACGATGTGCTGCTCAGGCTTGATGACCGGAGGCATCTCGCACGTTTCCGCGACTGCCGGCTTGAGGTCATCGGTGCCGCAGCCGTTCTGGTCGATGCAGTCGCGCGTTTCGATGCCCGACGTGCAGCCGCTCCACGGACCGCACGTCCAATCTTCGTCGCAGAACATGAGCGACGGCGGGACGTACGGCGGCGTCGGCGGACCGACCGGCGGGAACGGACCTCCACCGCCGCCTCCGCCACCTCCTCCACCGCTGCCTCCGCCTCCACCGCCTCCGCCGCCCACGGTCTCGCGGATGCTGAAGCCGCTGAAGCTGGAGACGTTGACGAGGAAGTAATGTCCGCTCAAGTTCTGGAACGACGATGAAGCCTCGGCGAAAGTGGTGCGGCACGACTGAGCCATGAAGTCCCAGTCGGAGCAGATGTCCAGGTGGAGGTTGTTCTCGTTGGTGTATCCGCTGTAGTTCACGTGGATTTGCGCCGTGCTGAACACGAAGCTGCTGTTGACCGCGTAGCTGTTGAGGTATCCGGTCACGGGCGGGACGAGCATGTCAAGTCCAAGCGGGTGGTTGTTGCTCGACGCGATGTTCATGTGGCGGAACAGCACGGAGAGCGAGCCGTTGTACGCGACGAACAGCACGTTGAAGAACGTGTTCGGCAGCTGTTGCAGGCTGAGGCCGGTGAAGTTCGTGTAGTTGATGGGGTCTTCGGTGCCGTCGAAGTAGATGCTTTCGCTGACGGGGATGCCGATGGGTGTGGAGTTCGTCACGTTCTTGTTCAGGTCGAACTCCTCCGCGACGATGAACGTCGTCGCGTTGCCGAATCCGATGTTGCCCGCCGTGTCGTTCGCGAAGTAGACGACGGTGTAATTGCCATCGACAAGAGAGGTGAAGTTGAACAGGGAGATTTTGCTGATGGGGAACGTGACCGTGGTGCCGTTCGGGTACGTGATATTCACGAAGGTGCCGTTCAGCTGGTAGTCCGTGGCAGTCAGGTTGAGCGCAACCTTGCTTCCGTTGATGACCGCGCGCGGGAAGATGAACTGGCTCGTGACGACCGGCGGCGTCGTGTCGAAGTGCTGCGTCGTCGTGAAGTTGTACACGCCTGAGTTGTTGCAGTTGCCGTGCGTGTCGCAGCTGGTGACGTTGTAGAACACCAGCGTGTTGTTTGACAGTCCGTCAAGTACGATGGAGTGCGCGGTCACGAACGGCGTCGTGAAGTTGGTGAAGTTCAGCGTCGTCGCGTTAAAGCCGTACAGGACCGTGGTGTTCCCTGCTTCGTCGGTCGTCCAGTTGATGCGCGCGGTGATGTTCGTGATTTCGCTGCTCGTGACGTTGATGATGGCAGGACTCTGGTTGTCCGGCGTCGCGCTCACGTTGATACTGAACGTCACGGTTGCACTGCCGATGTTGCCCGAGGTGTCGTTGGCGAAGACTCTCAGCGTAACCGTCGAGTTGTCGCTGAACGTCTTGTTGAACAGCGTCGTGAACGTGAAGTTCTGCGTGAGGTTGCCGAGCGAGTCGTTGTACATGTAATAGATGGTGTCGAGCTGTCCGTTATCTGTGGCGTTAAAGCTGAGCAGTACTGACGTGTTCGTGTATATTGTTGCAATCGGGCTGATGATGGTGACGACCGGCGGCGTCGTGTCGATAATGGTCACTTGCGTCGAGCTGGACGAGTTCACATTGCCCTGCGCG